>NZ_JBDIAQ010000148.1:0-8547 GCF_039812505.1 Intrasporangium sp.
GCCTGTCACTGTTGAAACCGAAAGATCACAAGTTGGTAACGAAGCCGGGTCCTTCCCGCCGTCACCGACCACCCCCGTAAACCAGCTCTGGGTGACCCATGTGTCGTGGGGCCCGAGAAAGGCACGCCCCGATCCATGACCGCACCCCAAGGACGCCACCGCTCGCCGTTCGCCCCTGCCTCCCGTGCCGACTCCACCCCCGGGCGGCACCGCCCCGACCAGCGGCGACGCGTGGCACGGCCCTTCGTCGCGGCGGGCCTCGCGCTCGGGCTCGGCCTGGCCGCGTTCGGGTATGCCGCCGCCACCGGGTCCGGCTCGGGGGAGCCGGCACCGGCCGGTGCCGGCGTGGCGGCCCAGGACATGGCGCTGACGAGCATGGTCGACACGGACGCGCGCACCTCCGCGGCGGCATCGCGCAGCGAGGGTCGCACCGCGATCTCCGCCGCCGACCTGGCGGCCGCCCGGCAGGCCCGGGCCGAGGCGAAGGCCGCGGCCGACAAGAAGGCCAGGGCCGCCGCCGAGCAGAAGCGGCGCAAGGCCGCCGCGGCCGCCCGCGCCGCGGCGCTCGTCAAGGCGAAGGACGACCCGCGGGCGGCGGCGCGCGCGCTCATGGCCGAGCACGGCTGGACGAGCAAGGCACAGTACAACTGCCTGGTCACCCTGTGGAACGGCGAGAGCAACTGGCGCTGGACCGCGAACAACCCGAGCTCGGGGGCCTACGGCATCCCGCAGGCGTTGCCGGGCAGCAAGATGGCCAAGTTCGGCAACGACTGGCGCACCAACCCCCTCACCCAGGTCAAGTGGGGCCTCTGGTACATCGAGCAGTCCTACGGCAGCCCCTGCGGCGCCCTGTCCGCCTGGCAGGCCCGGTCTCCGCACTGGTACTGATCGGAGAAATCCGGCCCTCCGGGCCACATTTCTCCGATTCGACCACGCATCAGAGGAAACCCTGGCGCCCGTTACCGTGAGCGCCGGCCACGCGGGTCTTTCGAGGGGTACACGGGGGGCGCAGGCCGCTCGCGGCCGTGAGCCCCCCCGGGGGGTCAGATCTTCCGCAGCCGCACCCGGCGCACCGAGTGGTCCCGGTCCTTGGCGAGCACACAGGTCGCCCGCGACCTCGTCGGCAGGATGTTCTCGACGAGGTTCGGGCCGTTGATCTCGCGCCAGATCCGGTTGGCCGTCCCGGCCGCCTCGTGGTCGGACAGCGCCGCATAGCGGTGGAAGTACGAGTTCGGGTCGGAGAAGGCCGTCTCGCGCAGGCGCAGGAAGCGGTCGACATACCACTTGCGCACGTCGTCTACCCAGGCGTCGACGTAGACGGAGAAGTCGAAGAAGTCGCTCACCGCCATGTCGGTGCCGCGGACCGGGTGGACCATCGGCGCCTGCAGCACGTTCAGACCCTCGACGATGAGCACGTCGGGCTGGTGCACCACGATCTGCTCGTCCGGGAGGATGTCGTAGGTCAGGTGCGAGTAGACCGGGGCGCTGACCTCCTCCTTGCCCGACTTGACCTCGGCGACGAAGCGCAGCAGCGCCCGCCGGTCGTACGACTCGGGGAAACCCTTGCGCGCCATGAGGCCCCGCCGTTCCAGCTCGGCGTTGGGCAGCAGGAACCCGTCGGTCGTGACCAGCTCGACCCGGGGGGTGTCGGGCCAGCGGGCCATCAGCTCACGCAGGATCCGCGCGGTCGTCGACTTGCCGACCGCCACGGAGCCGGCGACGCCCACCACGAACGGGGTCTTGGCGGGGCGCTCACCGAGGAAGTCCGTCGTCACCTGGTGCAGCTGCTTGGTGCCCGCGACGTAGAACAGCAGCAGCCTGGACAACGGCAGGTAGACCTCCTCGACCTCCCGCAGGTCAACCGGGTCGCCGAGCCCCTTGAGCCGGGCCAGGTCGGTCGCGTCGAGGCTGAGCGGGTGGTTCTCCCGCAGCCGCGACCATCCCGCCCGGTCGAACTCGACGTAGAGCGACGGGATGGAGTCGTAGGCTCCGTACGCTTCCAGTGACACGGGAGCATTGTGTCGGACTCCCGGGCCGGGCAGGCGGTTGCGTGCGGCGCTTCGGGCCTCTGACGGGCACGGCAGCGCCGGGCCGCGAACGGGTCGGGGCCGCCGGCCGTCCCCTAGGCTGATCCCCATGTGCGGAATCGTGGGATATGTCGGCCGGGTCGACGACGGCACGGCGCTCGACGTCGTCATGGAGGGCCTGACCCGGCTCGAGTACCGGGGCTACGACTCGGCCGGTGTCGCGCTCGTCGCCGGCGACCGCGTCGAGACCCGGAAGCGGTCCGGCAAGCTGGAGAACCTGCGTCGCGAGCTGGCCGAGCACCCGCTGCCGGCATCCCGCACCGGGATCGGCCACACCCGCTGGGCCACCCACGGCGGCCCCACCGACACCAACGCGCACCCGCACCGGGGTGGCACCGACGGCAAGCTCGCCCTGATCCACAACGGCATCATCGAGAACTTCCACGCCCTCAAGGGCGAGCTGCTCGCCGACGGCGTCGCCTTCGCCAGCGAGACCGACACCGAGGTCGTGGCCCACCTGCTGGCCGCCGCCTACCCGACCACGGCGGACCTCACCGAGGCGATGCGCGCCGTCGTCGCCCGACTCGAGGGAGCCTTCACCCTCCTCGCGGTCCACGCCGACCAGCCGGGCGTCGTCGTCGGCGCCCGCCGCAACAGCCCGCTCGTCGTCGGGCTCGGCGACGGGGCGAACTACCTCGGCTCCGACGTCGCCGCCTTCATCGGCCACACCCGCCACGCCCTCGAGCTCGCCCAGGACCAGATCGTCACGATCACCCCCGACAGCGTCACCGTGGTCGACTTCGACGGCACCCCCGCGCAGGGCAGGGCGTACGAGGTGACCTGGGATGCCGCCGCGGCCGAGAAGGGCGGCTACGCCACCTTCATGGACAAGGAGATCCACGACCAGCCGCACGCGGTGCGCGACACCCTGCTGGGGCGCACCGACGAGCAGGGCCGGCTCACCCTCGACGAGCTGCGCATCCCCGAGCAGAAGCTGCGCGCGATCACCCGGATCACGATCGTGGCGTGCGGGACGGCGGCATACGCCGGGATGACGGCGAAGTACGCCATCGAGCGGTGGACGCGCATCCCCGTCGAGGTCGCGCTCGCGCACGAGTTCCGCTACTGCGACCCCATCGTCGACGAGCAGACCCTGGTCGTGTCGATCAGCCAGTCTGGCGAGACGATGGACACGCTCATGGCGGTCAAGCACGCCCGCGAGCTCGGCGCGCTGACCATCTCCATCTGCAACACGCACGGCTCGACGATCCCGCGCGAGTCCGACGCCGTCCTCTACACCCACGCCGGCCCCGAGATCGCCGTGGCGTCCACCAAGGCCTTCCTGGCCCAGATCACCGCGAGCTACATCCTGGGCCTCTACCTGGCCCAGCTGCGCGGCGGGACCTTCGCCGACGACGTCCGGGCCGTCCTGAAGGAGCTGGCGCAGGTCCCCGACAAGATCCAGGTGGTGCTCGACCGGATGGGCCGCGTCAGGGAGATCGCCCGGTTCATGGCCGACAGCCGGGCCGTGCTCTTCCTCGGCCGGCACGTCGGCTACCCGGTCGCGATGGAGGGGGCGCTCAAGCTCAAGGAGCTGGCCTACATCCACGCCGAGGGCTTCGCCGCCGGCGAGCTCAAGCACGGTCCGATCGCCCTGATCGAGCCCGGTCAGCCGGTCTTCGTCATCGTCCCGTCGCCATCGAGCGAGCACGGGCTGCACGGCAAGGTCGTCTCCAACATCCAGGAGATCCGGGCCCGCGGGGCGCGCACCCTGGTGATCGCCGAGGACGGCGACGACGACGTGGTGCCCTTCTCCGACGAGGTCATCCGCGTGCCCGCGACCGCACCGCTGCTGGCCCCGCTGCTGACGGTCGTGCCGCTGCAGGTCTTCGCGCTCTGGCTCTCGACCGCCAAGGGCCTCGACGTCGACCAGCCGCGCAACCTGGCCAAGTCGGTCACCGTCGAGTGAGCGGGGTGACCCGGTGATCGTCGGGGTCGGCATCGACGTCGTCGACATCGAACGCTTCGGCGCCGCGCTCGAGCGCACCCCTGCATTGCGCACCCGGCTGTTCACCGCGCCGGAGGCCGAGCTCGGGCTGGCCTCGCTGGCCGCGCGGTTCGCCGCCAAGGAGGCGCTCGCCAAGGCGCTCGGCGCGCCCGGTGGGCTCGCCTGGACGGACGCGCGGGTCGTGACCAACGCGCTCGGCAAGCCCTCGCTCCAGGTCGTCGGCACCGTCGCGGCGCGCGCCGCAGACCTCGGTGTGGCCCGCCTGCACGTCTCGCTGTCCCACGACGCGGGCATCGCGTCGGCCGTCGTCATCGCGGAGGGCTGATGATCCGGGCACTGTCGGTCCCCGACATCCGCGCGCTCGAGGCGGCCGCCATGGCCGGCCTGCCGGACGGCACGCTCATGGGTCGCGCGGCCCGCGGTCTCGCGGACGTCGCCGCTGCCCGGCTCGAGGAGCACGGTGGGCGCACCGTCGTCGCGCTCGTCGGCTCGGGCGACAACGGCGGGGACGCCCTGTATGCCGCTCACTTCCTCGCCGAGGTCGGCTTCCCCGTGGCGGCGGTGCTCGTCAGCGATCGAGGCCGTTCCGCGGCCCACCCCGGCGGGCTCGCCGCCCTGGAGCAGCACGGCGCGGTCGTCGTCGCGGTCGACGACCCGGACGAGGCAGCCCGTGTCGTGGCCGGCGCAGACCTCGTGCTCGACGGGATCACCGGCATCGGCGGCCGCCCCGGGCTGCGCCCTCTCGCGGCTCGCCTCGTCGGGGCGGTCGACGAGGACGCGTGGGTCATCGCCGTGGACGTCGCCAGCGGCCTCGACCCCGATGGGCGCGTGCGCGCCGACGCCGTCGTCTGGGCCGACGAGACCGTGACCATGAGCGTCGCGAAGCCGGCGCACCTGCTGCCCGCTGGAGAGGGTGCCACCGGGCGGCTCACCGTGGTCGACATCGGGCTGGACCTGGGTGACGTGCCGGCGGCGGTCGAGCGGCTCACCTTCGACGACGCCGCCCGGCTCTGGCCGGTGCCCGGCCCGGCCGACGACAAGTACTCCCGCGGGGTGCTCGGTGTCGTCGCCGGGGGAGAGCACTACACCGGGGCAGCGGTTCTGTCGGTGCTGGCCGCCGTCGAGGCGGGGGTGGGCATGGCCCGCTACGTCGGCCCGCCGACTCCCATGCAGCTGGTCCGCTCCGCGGTGCCCGAGGCGGTGCACGGTCCCGGCCGGGTGCAGGCCTGGCTCGTCGGTCCGGGACTCGATGTCGAGAGTGCCGCCGAGGAACAGCTGGCCGTCGCGGCCGCGGCGCTCGCGTCGGACCTGCCCGTGGTCGTCGACGCCGGCGGGCTCGATCTGCTCGAAGGCCCTCGTGGCGCGCCCACCCTGCTGACCCCGCACGCCGGTGAGGCGGCTCGCCTCCTGTCCCGGCTGCCGGCCGGCGGCGACGGGACGACCGGCCGGAGTGAGCCCGGCTCCGGCGACGACCGGAGCACGGGCGCGGCTGCGGCAGCCACCGTCGATCCGGCTGCTCGACCCGAGGGGGCGGCGGGGGACGGGCCAGGAGGGGCGGCGGGGGACGTGACCCGGGATCAGGTCGAGGCCGACCCCGTCGGGGCGGTCCGGCGCCTCGCCGAGCTGACCGGCGCCACGGTCCTGCTCAAGGGCTCGACCACGCTCGTCGCGGGGGCCACCGGCCCGGTCCGGTCGCAGGCCGACGCACCCGCGTGGCTGGCCACGGCGGGCGCCGGCGACGTGCTGTCCGGACTGCTTGGCATGCTGCTCGCCACCGGGCTCGACCCGCTCGACGCCGGCTCGCTCGGCGCCCTGGTGCACGGGCTGGCCGCGGCACGTGCCTCGTCGGGGGGCCCGCTGCGCGCGCTGGCGGTGGCACACGCCATACCGGCCGCCGTACGCGAGCTGCTCGCTCGCACTGTGTGAGGCCACGACGTGGCAGACTGCGACCGATGACACCAGAGCCGAGCACCTACGGACTGCCCGTGTGGGCCGAGATCGACCACGCGGCGCTCGCGCACAACGTGGGGGTCCTGCGCGAACGCGCGGCCGGCGCCGAGTTCATGGCGGTGGTCAAGGCCGACGCCTACGGCCACGGCCTGCTCCCCGTGGCACGTACCGTCATCGCGGCCGGCGCGACGTGGCTCGGCGTCGCGCAGATGCCCGAGGCCTTCGCGCTTCGCGACGGCGGCATCACGGGCCGACTGCTGACCTGGCTCGCGGTGCCGGGTGCCGACTACGCCGGCGCCATCTCGCGCGACATCGACCTGTCGGCCTCGGCTCCGTGGACGCTCGACGAGATCGCGGCCGCGGCCCGGACGGTGGGTCGCCGGGCGCGGGTCCACCTCAAGGTGGACACCGGGCTCGGCCGCGCCGGCGCGTACGGAGCCGACTGGGACACGCTCGTGCGACACTCCCGCCCGCTCGAGGCCGAGGGCGTGCTCACCGTCGTCGGGGTCTGGACCCACCTCTCGCACGCCGACACGCCCGGGCACCCGACGATCGTGGCGCAGCAGGAGCGGCTGTTCGAGGCCGCCCGGGAGGCCGAGCGGCAGGGGTGCCACCTCGAGGTGCGCCACTTGGCCAACTCGGCGGCGACACTGCTCTACCCCGCCACCCACGGCGACCTCGTCCGGCCGGGGATCGCCCTCTACGGCCTCTCCCCGGTCCCGCAGGTCGACGACGACTTCGGGCTGCGGCCGGTCATGTCGCTTCGGGCCCGGCTGGCGCTGGTCAAGCGGCTGCCCGCCGGGCAGGGCATCAGCTACGGCCACCTCTACACCACCGAGCACGACACCGTCGTCGGTCTCGTGCCGGCCGGTTACGCCGACGGCATCCCCCGCAACGCGACGAACGTGGGGCCCGTCGTCCTCGGCGACACCCGCACCCGGGTGGCGGGGAGGGTCTGCATGGACCAGTTCGTCGTCGACCTGGGCCCCGACTCGACGGCTCGGGCCGGCGACGTCGCCACCCTCTTCGGCGGTGCGCCGGGCGAGCCGACCGCGCAGGACTGGGCGGCGGTCACCGACACCATCAGCTACGAGATCGTCGCCCGCCTCGGGGTCCGGATCCCGAGGATCCATCTGGGGGGCGCCGGGGACGCGGTCGGATGAGTCCGGCGAGACGGCGCAACCCCCTCGTCGGGGTCGGCGCGACCATCGTCGGCGCCGCCGCCGGCGTCGCGGCCGGCATCGTCGCCGACCGCGCGACCAAGCACCGTGCCGCGATGTTCGCCCTCGACACCCGCGACACCTACGAGGTCGTCCCGGACCAGGAGCGCGTCGTGCTCACCGACGACGGGGTGACCCTGCACGTCGAGATCGACGAGCCGTCGGCCGAAGCGGCCACCGCCGCGGCGCAGGGCCGCACCGCGCACGGGCGCGCCGACGAGCTGCCGACGGTGGTGCTGACCCACGGCTACTGCCTGAGCCTGCGCTGCTGGGTCTTCCAGCGGCGGGCCCTCAAGGCGGCCGGCTACCGGGTCGTCAGCTGGGACCACCGTGGGCACGGCCAGTCCGGCCGGGGCGAGCCCGACTCCTACGTCGTGGACCGGCTCGCCAAGGACCTGCACACGGTCATCGACAAGGTGGCCCCGACCGGCGACCTCGTGCTCGTGGGGCACTCGATGGGCGGCATGACGATCATGGCGCTGGGCCGGCTCGATCCGCGGCTGGTCAAGGACCGCGTCATCGCGGTGGCGTTCGTGGCGACCAGCCCGGGCGGCATCACCCTCGCGAACGGCGGCCGCCGGGCGACCATCGGCAAGCAGCTGCTCGGCCGGCTCGGCCCGGTCGTGCTGGCACCGCTAAGCGAGCGGCCCGAGCTCTGGGCCTGGCTGCGGCGCTCGAACTCCACCCTCGAGGACTTCCTCGTCGACCAGAACTCCTTCGCCTCTCCGGTGGCCGCCTCGCTCGTGCACTACACCACCGACATCCTGCTCAGCACGCCGCTCGACGTGATAAACGACTACCTCGGGGCCTTCGACGGGTTCGACATCCGCCCGGCCCTGCAGCACTTCCGCGGTACCCACGTGCTCGTGTTCAACGGCGTGGACGACATCCTCACGCCGCCCGAGCACAGCGAGCTGATCATCGAGGCGATCCCTGGGGCGGAGCACGTGCTGGTCCGGGACGCCGGCCACGTCATCATGCTCGAGCATCCCGACCTGCTGAACGCCCAGCTGCTCGATCTCGTCGAGGGTGCGGTCCGCGCGCGGGTCGAGCACCTGGCGGTGAGCCAGAAGCCACGGGTGCAGCGCACCATGACCAACGTCGCGAAGGAGCGGCTGGCGCGGGCGCGGACCGCCCGGCCGAGCCGGCACGCCCGGGTCGCCGAGTCGAAGCAGCGGCGTGGCGCGTGACGTGCGGCTCGCCACGCCCGAGGACACCCGGGCGTTCGGCAGGTGGCTGGGTACCCGGCTGCGGGCCGGCGACCTCGTCGTGCTCACCGGTGACCTCGGTGCCGGCAAGACGACCCTGACCCAGGGCCTCGGTGAGGGGCTGGGCGTCCGGG
>NZ_JBDIAQ010000149.1:0-8522 GCF_039812505.1 Intrasporangium sp.
GCGTCGGTCGGCTTACGACGGCGCCTACGACGTCTCGGTCGCCCCTCCCAATAGCGTTCTCGCCACCGGTCGAACTGAACGACCAGGATCGTCGTCAGCGTCGCTCCGACTGCGCCCACCCCGACCGCGACGCGTCCGCGACTGCCACCGACGTAGGCGATGACCGGGTCGGCCGGTGACACGAGGGATGTGATCCGCATCGTCGGCGCGATCCCCAGGGCGTCCTGACGCTGCTCGAGGATCTCGGTCAACCGTGCCTTGATGCGCTGCGCCTCGGCCCCGACCTGCTCGGCGGTCGGGCCGACCACCTGCACGTCGATGTTCGGCGTCGTGAAGAGCGGCACCCACTGGCTTCCGTTATTGGGCGTACGAACTCGGCTGCCGTCGCGGACCCCTTCGCCATAGAGGGTGGTGTCCGCGGAGGCGAGCAGAGGCTCGCGATAGCCCTCGTTGTAGTCGGTCACGATGAGGCCCGCCATCTGGGCCATGCCATAGTGCGGATCCTCGATCTGGTTCGGATAGACCTCGCTCCGGGGGGCCAGCAGGACGAAGCTGTACCGGACGAAGTACACGCCGGGCTGATGGGTTGCGACGTACAGCGCTGCCACCGTCACCAGGGCGCCAAGGAGCATGAGATACCACCGGCGGAGTAGCACCAGAAGCAGGTCGCGCGATGTCATCTACTCTTCGTCTCGTCCTCGTCGTCTCGTCGGGGCCAACCCAGACTCCCGGTCGGTCTCATGCTGACACCAACTGGGTCGGAGGATGTCAAAAACCCGAGATCCCTCCGGTTGGCTATGGCACGATCGAGGTGTCACCCGGGCAGAGGGGCCGGGTGCGACGCCAAGGGGAAGGCAGGCTCGATGGAGCTCAATCCGTTCTGGGCTGCACTGGTGCGGCGCTGGTATCTCACCATCGCAGGGGTAGCGATCGCGCTTGCCTTGACGGGGCTCATGGTCGTCAAGATCGGCCCGACGTACCAGGCCGAGGGAACGATGCTCCTCTTCCCGCCTACGACGACGACCAAGAGTCAGGGTCAGATGGAGACCCAGGGGAACCCCTATCTCATGCTGGGCGGGCTGACCCAGGCCCGCGACGTGCTCATCCGGGCCTTCGACGCTCAGGACGCACAAGAGCAGTTCGCCGACCAGGCGCCCACCGCGACGTACAAGCTGACCCCAGACTTCACGACGAGCGGGCCGCTGATCATCGTCGACGTCGAGGCGCCCACGCCCGAGGCGGCGGTGAGCGGCCTGAAGACCGTGATGGAGATGATCCCGGCCCGGCTTGAGTCGCTCCAGACCGGGCTCGACATCGAGCAGTCCGCCTACATCACTGCGAAGAAGCTCACCGCAGACGCTATACCGGAGATCGTGCGCAGCGGCCAGATGAGGGCCGGCATCATCGCCGCCGCCGTCAGCTTGGCCCTGATGCTCTTCTTGGTCGGTCTGATCGACGGGCTGCTCACCGCCCGGGCGGCACGAGGGTCACGCGGGGCAAGACATGCCCGTCAGAAGCGCGCGAAGGGCGGTCCCGAGACGAACCCGCCTGCCCAACCGGAACCGCCAGGTGAACCACACCCTGACTCGCCGGTGGCGGTCACCCCGTCGGCCCCGCCATCGGCCGCACAACAGCCGGCACGGATACCGAGCGTGCCCAAAGGCGCCCGCCGCAGCGACCGGTCATCGTCCTCGTCCAAGGTCGCCGCGCCGGCAGCGGCACAACCGGAGACACGGAACGAGCGGGAGCCGATGATGTCCGCCTCGACGAGATGAGCTCACACGTCGGTCCCACTCGTGGGCCGGACGCGGTCAGCATCCTGACGGTGTACCTGTGCGTCCTGCTGGCGATCCCCGCCCCGATGGTGGTTGCGCCCCTCGGCACGGCCGGCTCTCCCGCCACGATCCTCGCCATGGCCGCGTTCTGCTGGTGGCTCTGGTTTCACCTGCACCGGGACGAGCCGGTGGTCACTGGTCGGCAATCGGTTCGGGCGGCAATGCTCGGGTGGCTGCTGATCATGCTCGTCGTCTACGCGCATGCGATGGCCGGACCGATGGTCTCGGACGAGATCAGCCCGGCCGACAGCGGGATGCTCCGCCTCGTCGCGATGGCCGGGATCGTCCTGGTTGCGAACGACGGTATCCCGACCCTGGAGCGCCACCAAACCATCGCCAGGCGCCTCGTCATCGGCGTCGGGATCGTGGCCATCCTCGGCATCGTCCAGCTCGCCACGAAGCGCCTGTGGGTCGACGAGATCAAGATCCCCGGGCTCACATCGGGCGCGTCCGGGTGGGAGCTCGCGACGCGCAGCGGCTTGGCTCGGCCCAGCGGCACGGCCACCCATCCCATCGAGTACGGCATGGTGCTCACGACCGTGCTGCCTCTCGCCATGGCCTTTGCTCGGTCCGTGCCGACGAGACGCTGGCTCTTCCGGCTGCTGCTCGGCGCGATCGGGATGATGGTGATGGTCGTCATCTCACGGTCGGCGATGATCTGCGCAGCCGTCGGCATCGTGGTCATGGTTCTCTCCTGGCCGCTGATGGCCAAGCTGCGATCCCTGCTCTTCGTCGCCGCCATGGCGGCAGTGGTGTTCCTCACCGTGCCCGGCGTGCTGGGGACCATCACGAACCTGTTCACCGGGATCCGCAACGACTCCAGCGTCGAGTCCCGTACCGGTAGCTACGACATCGCCTTCGAGTTCGTCAGCCGGAGCCCAGTAATTGGGCGAGGCTTCGGGACCTTCCTGCCCAAGTACTGGATCCTCGACAACGGCTACCTCGGTCTCTTGATCGAGGGCGGGGTGCTCGGCCTGGCCGGGTTGCTCGTCCTTATCACTGCGGCGGCGACCGTTGCCCATCGAGCCACTCGGCTGGCAAAGAGCGAGTTCGAGGCCGACATTGCACGAGCGCTCGTTGCCGGAGTGGTGGCCGGAGCCGCAGGACTGGCCTTCTTCGACACGTTCGCCTTCCCGCAGTCCGCTGGAGTCTTCTTCCTACTCATCGGGATGTCGGGGGCGCTCTGGCGCCTCTCTCGCGACAGGGACCGAGCCGAGGCGGGGACGAATCGAGAACAAGTATCGGGCCGGGCGGACGCCGCCAGGCAGGCCGACAGGCGGTTGGGGGCATCCACATGAACGGGTCACGGACCGAGGAACGATCCGAGTACCTCGCGGCACATGACATCGAAGAGGCACAGTGCGACTCCGTGGCGGTCGTGGTAGTCCTCTACAACAGTGAGTCGCTCATCCCCGGACTGGTCGAGTCCCTGGACGAAGGACTGGCAGGGCTGTCCTGGCACCTGGTCGTGGTCGACAACGCCTCAACGGACGGAGGCCCTGATCTGCTTCGGAGGCTGGCTCCCGAGGCGACCGTCGTCGAGACCGGATGCAACGCTGGCTATGCCGCCGGGATCAACGCCGGCGTCGCGGCTGCGCCCCCGCACACCGCGGTCTTGATCCTCAACCCTGACGTGCGCCTGACTCCTGGTTGCGTCGCGGAGCTGCTCCGGGCCACCCGGGAGCCGGGCGTGGGGATAGCTGTCCCACGGCTGGTCGATGCTGAGGGCGAGCTGATCCTGTCCATGCGTCGGGAACCCACGCTCAGGCGGGCGCTCGCCGACGCGTTCCTCGGGGCCAGCCGGGTCGGGCAGTATCCGGCCCTTGGCGAGGTGGTCACGAGTCCGCAGGCTTACGACGTCGAGACCGACACCGACTGGGCCGAGGGCTCGACCCAGCTCGTGAGCGCGGACTGCTGGGCCACGTGCGGACCTTGGGACGAGTCGTTCTTCCTGTATTCGGAGGAGACCGAGTTCAACCTGCGCGCCCGCGATGCCGGCTTCGCGACCCGGTACGTCCCGACAGCACGGGCCGTGCACCTCGAGGGTGGGTCAGGCGCCTCGCCGGGCCTGCGCGCCATGATGGCGGTCAACCGGGTGCGGCTCTTCAGGAGGCGGAATGGCAGGGTGCGCGGTGCGGCCTACTGGTCCCTGGTCCTGCTGCGCGAAGTGAGCCGGGCTGCAATCGGCGACCGTGGCAGCCGCCCCACCGTGCGAGCCCTGACCAGCCCTCGTCGCCTCCGCGACACGCCCGGTCCCCACTGGCTCTAACGGGGGTCCACCCGCAGGGGACCAGTCGTCGTTTGCTGGCCTTCAGCCTCTCACCGAAGCCGTTTGGCCACGCCGACAGCCTCGCGCTTGAGCCGTTCCACACGACCGGGCGTGCGGAGCACACTCGTGCGGACCGAGTCGATGGTGTCGTCCTGACGGATGCTGTAGCGCGGCTGGAGCCATGACCCCGCCCGCGCCCGACGCCGGTCGCTGGTGTGCACGGCCCCATAGCCAAGCTCCTTGAGGGCTCGCAGGACCGTGCGGTCGTACTGGCCCATCGGCAGTGCGGCCTGCTGCACTGCGGTTCCAGAGACCTCACCGAGGCGCTCGCGGGCCTCCACGAGCTCGCGATGACGTGTCGCGGCGTCCATTCCACGCCAGGATCGATGATCCATCCCGTGGGTCCCGATCGTCATGCCGTGATCACGCAGGCGCCGCACGTCATCGGGCGAGAGGCTGCCCTCGGACCCGAGCCGACCGGCCAGGACGAAGAAGGTGGCAGTCATCCCGCGTCGTGACAGGCCCGCCAGGGCGATGTCGACGTCGGAGCTGTTGCCGTCGTCGAAGCTGATCCGCACATCGGACCGTCCGCCGACCTCGTCGAGGATCTGCTCGTAGAGATCCGGCGAGATCCAGTACCGGTCCTCACCCGGCTCGAGCGGACGGTACGGGGCACCGATGCCATGGAAGCAGATGTTGACGAGCGAGGACCGGCTCATCGAACCGGCCTCGTCCGGGAGCGCTGTGACACCGTAGGTGGTGACGGCTCGGGTGGTGACGGCTCGGCGCGGGTGGACTCGTCCCGCTGCCACGTGGTGTCATCCTCCGGCGACCGCCTGGCGAGCAGTGCGGCGGCCAAGGTGATGACCGCGTAGACAGCGCCCGCGGGTGCGAGCCGAGGATCGCGCAGCACGACGTCCCGGAGCCAGGAGAGCCGATCCGCGGATCGGACGTGCACGTCGAGCTGCCGCCCGTCGCCGGCGCGGCGCATGGCGGCGTTCCCACGGCGGACCCGGGTGAGGCGCCTGACGAGGTCACGAGTGGTATAAGGGGTGGCGACGGTCGTCACGACCGCGTCGACCACGACCTTCTCCTGGTCCGAGAAGAGCGAGTCGAGGAAGAGGTCGTCAGCCACCATGTCGGGGAAGCGGTCGAAGCGCTGCCTCGCCTGGTCCGAGAGAGTGATCGCCCCGCGCCCGAACAGGGCGTGGTCGAAGGCGGGCAACCGCCTGCTGATCGTGAAGTAGGCCCGCACCGGCCATGGCCGGCCGGTGAGGTCGAGTTCGCGTCGGGGTGCCGCCGCCAGACCCACCTGAGCGCCGCCGCCGACCTGTTGCCCGCCCACGGAGAGCCTGTAGACGAGCGCGCGGACATCGGCTGCGCTCACGACCATGTCGGCATCGAGGTAGAGCCGTGGGAACCCGACCGCGACATCGTCGCCCGCGTTGAGCGCAGCCGGCTTGCTAGCCCGATCGATCTCGACGACCCGAACGGGCCGGGCCGACGCGACCGAGGCGGTGGTGTCGGTACAGCCGTTCGGGACGACGGTGATGTCGAGCTCACCCGGCTGCGCATCGGCCAGCAGGGCGTCGAGGCACCGACCGATCACGCTGGCCTCGTTGTGGGCGGCGATGACGACACTCGTCATGACACGCAGCAGTGTGTAGGGACAGAACAGTGTGGACGGACAGAACACAGCACAGGCCGACACCTCGATCGCACTAGGGTGGGCCGCAATGGCGACGGACCCAAGGCAACCGTAGGTGAACCCGGTGCGCCGGGGAGCAGGTTCGCAGAACCTCGGACCTCGGGTCATTACGTGACGTACCGTGACGTCATGCCGGTTCAACCACCGGTTGATCGACCGGTGGAACTCGGCCCGATCAACTCCACCGACGTCGAGCAGGTGGCCGCCTTCCTGGGCGCCCAGCTGCGCAGCGGCGTGTCCGCCGCGGCCTGGTCGGCGGCGATGGCCCAGCGCTGGGTCGACGACGCGCCGAACCACGGCTTCCTGCTGCGCCGCGGTGAGGAGATCGTAGGAGCCTACCTGGCGTTCTACTCCGAGCGGGAGATCGACGGGCGGGTGGAGCGGTTCTGCAACCTCGGCGCCTGGTGCGTCCTGGAGGCCTACCGGTCGCACGGCCTGCGGCTCATCCGGGCGATGCTCGCGCAGCGGGGGTACACGTTCACCGACTTGTCCCCGAGCGGCAACGTCGTGGCCCTGAACAAGCGTCTGCGCTTCACCAGTCTCGACACCGCGACCGCCCTCGTGCCCAACCTGCCGTGGCCCACGCCGAGCCGTGGCATGACGATCACCTCGGACCCGGCTGTGATCGGGGCGGCCCTGTCCGGCCGCGACCGGCAGATCTTCCACGACCACCAGACCGCGGCCGCGGCGCGCCACATCCTCGTGACCGACGGCGACGAGTCCTGCTACATCATCCTGCGCCACGACCGTCGGAAGCGGCTGCCGATCTTCGGGTCGATCCTCTACGTCAGCAATCCCGGCCTCTTCCACCGCGCCGCTCCGCTGATCTCCCGCCACCTGCTGGTGCGGCACCGTGTGCTCGCCACCCTGGCGGAGCTGCGGGTGGTGAGCCGGCGCCCCCCCGCCTCGATCATGCTACGCAACCCCCGGCCGAAGATGTACCGGAGCGACCATGTGGCCGCCGACCAGGTGGACTACCTCTACAGCGAGCTGACGAGCGTCGCCTGGTGAGACGGGGCCCCCACGAAGAAGTACCGACCGGCGAGACAGCGCCGGGCGGTCAGGCAGCGCCACTCGGGCAGCCGGTGGCAGGAGGGATCGGAAGATGAGGACGAGCTTGCACCATCTCGTCACGGAGCGCGCGGCGACCCACCCGGAGGCGCCCGCACTCACCTACAAGGACGAGACGTGGAGCTACGGTCGTCTCCGGGAGTCGGTGGACCAAGTCGCGGCGGGCCTGCGCGCCCTGGGTCTCGACCGTGAGGACCGGGTCGCGGTCTTCCTCGACAAACGGCTCGAGACGGTCGCGGCCATCTTCGGGACCTCGGCGGCCCGGGGGGCATTCGTACCCGTCAACCCGCTCCTGCGACCTGCGCAGGTGGCCTACATCCTCGCGGACTGCGGGGTGCGGGTCCTGGTGACCTCGCCCGAACGGCTGGTGCTGCTCGGGGAAGAGCTGGCGAAGTGTCCGACACTGCAGCACGTCGTCGTCGTGCCTGCGGCGGCAGGCCGGGGTACCGGCCAGTCCGTCTCGAGCAGCGACGACGGCCCTTACCGCGTGCACCAGTGGGCCGACGTCTTCCAGAGCCCCGGCACCCAGCCAGTCGCGAGCACTCCCGGCCGTCCCATCGACCAGGACATGGCGGCGATCCTCTACACGTCGGGAAGCACCGGCAAGCCCAAGGGCGTCGTGCTGAGCCACCGCAACCTCCTGGTCGGTGCCGAGAGCGTGAGCGAGTACCTGGGCAACACGGCCGACGACGTGATCCTCTCGGTGCTCCCGCTCAGCTTCGACGCCGGGTTCAGCCAGCTGACGACCGGCTTCTCCGTCGGCGCCCACGTGGTCCTGATGAACTACCTGCTGCCCAGAGATGTGGCCCGGCTGTGCGTTCGGCACGGGGTGACGGGCCTGACCTGCGTGCCGCCACTGTGGATCCAGCTCGCCGAGCTCGACTGGCCCACCGAGGCGGCGCAGACGCTCCGGTACTTCGCCAACACGGGCGGCCGGATGCCGAAGACGACCCTGGACCGGCTCCGCGCGCACTTCCCTACCGCCCGGCCGTTCCTCATGTACGGCCTCACCGAGGCCTTCCGGTCGACCTACCTGGACCCGTCCGAGGTCGATCGCCGGCCGGACTCCATCGGCAAGGCGATCCCCAACGCCGAGATCCTCGTCGTCCGTCCGGACGGCTCCCCCTGTGACGCCGGCGAAGAGGGCGAGTTGATCCATCGTGGGGGTCTGGTCGCGATGGGTTACTGGAACAACCCCGAGCGCACCGCCGAGCGCTTCCGGGCCGTGCCGGGCACCGAGTCCGACTGGCGGGTGCCGGAGGTCGCGGTCTGGTCGGGCGACACCGTCGTCACCGACGACGAGGGCTTCCTCTACTTCGTGGGCCGCAAGGACGAGATGATCAAGACCTCGGGCTACCGGGTCAGTCCCACCGAGATCGAGGAGATCGCCTACGACACGGGGCTCGTGCGTGACGCCGTGGCCGTGGGTGTCCCCGACGAGACCCTGGGTCACCGGATCGTGCTGTTCGCCACCCCGCTCACCGGGACGGACCTCGACGTCACGGCCCTGCTCGGGCTGATGCGACAGCAGATGCCGCTCTACATGGTGCCCGCCGCAGTGGTCGTGCGCGACAGCCTGCCGGCCTCACCGAACGGCAAGTTCGACCGCCCCCGGCTGCACGAGCAGGCGGTGGCCCTG
>NZ_JBDIAQ010000150.1:0-8461 GCF_039812505.1 Intrasporangium sp.
GGTGGACGTGAAGGGACTCGAACCCCTGACCTCTCGCGTGTGAAGCGAACGCTCTAACCAACTGAGCTACACGTCCGGACGCCACCCTTGTGGGGCGACGGAGGCACCCTATCCAATCCCATGCGTCCCCCGGAAATCGGACCACCCGGCGGACTGCTCCGCGGGCGTCAGCCGACGCCGGGCAGCTCCCGCAGCGCGTCGGCCGCCCACTGCGGCAGGAACCCGGGCACCCCCGTCGCCACCAGCAGCCCCCACAGCACCAGCCAGACGAGCAGCAGTGTGCCCGTCGCGACGAGGCCGCGCACCCACACCGGCTGGGCCATGACCCAGTCGTTCCACTTGCCTACCTGACGCCGGGCGAACGTGAGCACCCGCTGGGCGAACTCGAACTCGCTCGCCAGTATCATCAGGCCGAAGAACACGACGAGCCAGCCGGGCCCGGGTGCCGGGACCATGACCAAGCCGGCGACGGTGACGAACCCGCCGACGATGCCGACGGCGGAGCGCCACGCGAGATGCGTGGCCCGGTTCCGGCGCAGTCGCGCTCGCCAGGCCCATCGGTCCTCGTGCGCGTCGAGGGTGACGTTCCGGTCGGAGTAGTCCACGTCGTCCGGCCGCCCCGTCCGGTCCGAGGACTGCTTCTCGCTCACGGGTCGGGGTTCCCCGCAGCGTTCTCGCGGAAGACCTGCTGCAGCCGCGTCGTCACGGGCCGGTCGCCGGGCAGCGCGCGCCCGTCGACGGCATGCACGGCCAGGATGTCCTTGGTCGTGCTGGTGATGAAGACCTCGTCCGCCTCGTCGAGCACCCGGAGCGGCAGCGCGGTCTCCTGCACCGGTATGCCGCTCACCCCCGCCCACTCGATGGTCAGCCCGCGCGTGATGCCGGGGAGCAGACCGGCCTCGACGGGCGGCGTCAGCACCTCGCCCGCACGCACGACGAAGATGTTGCTGCCGGTGCACTCGCACAGCTCACCGCGGGTGTTGGCGAAGACCGCCTCGACGCCGCCACGCTGCTGGGCGTACTCGAGGGCGATGACGTTCTCGGCGTACGAGGTGGTCTTGAGCCCGGCTACGGCGGACCGTTCGTTGCGGGTCCACGGCACGACCACGACCGCACCCGAGTCGGGCGGCCGGGGCTGAGGCCCGGCCAGCACGATGTAGGTGGGCGCGGACGGCAACCGGTCGGACCCGAGCGGTCCGGCGCCCCCGGTCACGCTGTAGCGCAGCCGCCCGAGGTCGATGTCGGTGCCCTCGAGGACCGCCGCGATCCCCTCACCCAGCAGGTCCAGGTCGATGTCCGGCAGCCCGAGCCCGGCCGCCGAGCGCAGCAGCCGCTCGTGATGGCGGCGCAGCGCGAAGGTCCGCCCGTGCTCGATCTTGACCGTCTCGAACACGCCGTCGCCCACGGTCACCCCGTGGTCGAGCGCGGCCAGGGCCGGCGTGTCCGGCTCCACGAGCCGACCGTTCACCCAGACCCTGATCTCGCCACTCATCCGCCCATTCCTCCTGCGCACCGGCCCACCCGGACACCTTGCCCCACGCGGGGCCGGCGAGTCGAGCCGCCCTGTCCACAACGTCCGGGTCCCGGTCGCCAGTTCCGCCGCACCTCCTGCATGCCTCGGGTTGCCTCGAGTGGCGCACGCCGGTCATGCGGGCGCGAGGGTCTCGGTGAGGGTGTGGTGGATCCGCTGCAGGTCGACCCGACGATCACCCCGACGGTACGTTCGACGGCCTTGGCGAACGACTGGTTCAGGCTCGGCTGCACGACCAGCAGCGCCGCGATCGCCGCGAAGACCGGGAGCGGGCCGGGCAGCAGCCACCCCGCCAGCAGCCATGCCGCGACCGTCGCCACGGCCGACTTCAGCACCTGAAGCAGCGGCGAACGTCGGTTGGCGCGGAAGGTCGCGGTCACTCGCATGATCCCCACGGTATTGGCCCGGTCCCGGCGGCAGCCGGCCGGCGCCGGGAGCCCGGTGCGCGGCGTACGACCTACGGTCCGGTCGGCTCGTCACGCCCGTCGCGCTCGTCGCGGTCGGCCCACTCGAGCAGCGGGGCGATGTCGAAGACCGCGTCGTCCATCCCGGCGTGCAGGTCGCCCAGCCGGGCGAAGCGCCCGGGCATCGTCGCGATCGTGAAGTCGTCAGGCAGGGCGTCGTCGACCTCGTCCCAGGCGACCGGCGCGGAGACGGTCCCACGCGCGTTGCCGCGCACGCTGTAGGCCGCGGCCATGGTGTGGTCGCGGGCGTTCTGGTTGTAGTCGACGAACAGGTCCGTCGGGGCGCGGTCCTTGCGCCACCACGTCGTGGTGACGTCGTCGGGCAGTCGCCGCTCCACTTCCCGGGCGAACGCCAGCGCCGCCCGACGCACCACCTTGAAGCCGTGCTCCTGCCGGATCCGCACGTAGACGTGCATCCCCCTCCCGCCGGAGGTCTTGGGCCAGCCGACCGCACCGAGCTCGTCGAGGACCTCGTGCGCGACGTGGGCAGCCCGCCGCACCCTCGAGAACGGGCACCGTGGCATCGGGTCCAGGTCGATGCGCCACTCGTCGGGCAGCTCCGGTTGCGGCCGGCGCGAGTTCCACGGGTGGAACTCGACGGTCGACATCTGCACCGCCCAGATGACGTCGGCGAGCCTGGTCACGCACAGCTCGTCGGCGTGCAGCCCGTAGCGAGGGAAGTGCAGCCGGACGGTCTCGACCCACGGCGGGGCGCCGGCCGGCAGTCGCTTCTGGTGCACCTTCGCGCCGTCGACGCCCTTGGGGAACCGGTGCAGCATGCACGGCCGGTCGCGCAGCGCCCGGACGATCCCGTCCCCGACGGACAGGTAGTAGTCGGCCAGGTCGCGCTTGGTCTCGCCACGCTCGGAGAAGTAGACCCGGTCGGGGTTGGTCAGCCGCACCTCGTAGCCGTCCACGTCGAGCACGGTCGCGGGGGTCCTGCTCGCAGCGGCGGCCATGGTCGATTGGACCACAGCGGGTGTGGCCCGAGGGGGTGCTGTGTGCCGAGCCGGCCCGTCGGGTCGCGGTCAACGCCAACCCGGCGCGGTTCAGCGCGCCGCGCACGGCGCCGGAACGCTATCGTCTGGCCATGAGCGGGAAGCCGGTCGCATTCGTTGCTCCCTACCTGCTGGAGGCCACGACGAGGTTCGTGGCCACCGCAGCCCGACTGCCCGGGGTACGCCTCGGGCTCGTCACCTGCGAGCCCGTCGAGAAGCTGCCCCCGGTGCTCAAGGAGCACCTGGCCGCGCACTGGCGGATCGAGGACGCCCTGGACGCCCAGCAGATCCTCACCGCCGTCCGCGGGCTGAGCGGTCAGCTCGGCCCGATCGAGCGGCTCGTCGCAGCGCTCGAGGAGCTGCAGGTGCCGGTCGCGCAGGTCCGCGAGGCGCTCGGCATCCCCGGCATGGACGCCGAGACCGCACGCAACGTCAGGGACAAGGCGCGGATGAAGACCGTGCTGCGGAATGCCGGGATCCCGTGCGCCCGCCACCGGCTCGTCGCCTCGCCGGAGGCTGCGGTCGGCTTCGCCCAGGAGGTGGGCTTCCCGCTCGTGCTCAAGCCGCCCGCCGGCGCCGGCGCCCGGGCGACCTACCGGCTCGACGGTCCGGACGACCTGCGCAGCTGGCTCGACGTGGACCCCCCGAACGAGGCGGCTCCCGGCCTGCTGGAGGAGTTCCTCGTCGGCGACGAGCACAGCTTCGACAGCATCACCGTGAACGGCCGGACCATCTGGTGGTCCATCTCCGACTACCTGCCACCGCCGCTGACGGTACTGCGCAACCCGTGGATCCAGTGGAGCGTGCTGCTGCCCCGGGAGATCGACACGCCCGAGTACGCCGAGATCAGCCGGGTGGGCCCGGCCGCCCTGCGGGCCCTGGGCGTGCGCGACGCCCTGACGCACATGGAGTGGTTCCGCAGGCCGGACGGGTCGGTGGCCGTCTCCGAGGTCGCGGCCCGGCCGCCCGGCGCCCAGATCACCTCGATGATCGGCTACGCCCACGGGGTCGACTTCCACCGGGTCTGGACCGAGCTGATGCTGCTCGGCTCGGTCAGCCCGATGGAGCGCTCGTATGCCGCCGGGACGGTCTACCTGCGCGGGCAGGGCCGGGGCCGGGTCCGGGCAGTGCACGGGATCGAGCAGCTGCAACGCGACATCGGCGACCTCGTCGTCGAGTCCCGGCTGCCGCGGCCCGGGCAGGCGTCCTCGTCCTCGTACGAGGGCGAGGGCTTCATCATCGTGCGCCACCCCCGCACGGATGTCGTGCGCGAGGCGGTCGGGCACATCCTGAGCACGGTCCGGGTCGAGCTTGCCGAGGAGCTGTAATGAACATCGTCATGATCTCGCCGGGCTACCCGCCCGAGATGGCCTTCTTCACCCGGGCGCTGGCCCGGGCCGGCGCGACCGTCATCGGGCTCGGCGACCAGGGCCGGGACGCGCTTCCGCCCGAGGCCCGCGAGGGCCTGACCCACTACGAGCGCGTCTCGCTGGCCGACGAGGGCTCGGTTCTCGCGACGCTCCAGCAGCTCGCCCGGCACGTCTCCTTCGACCGGGTCGAGTGCCTGTGGGAGCCGTACATGCTGCTGGCCGCCACCATCCGGGAGCGCTTCGGTGTGCCCGGGATGACCGTCGAGCAGACCATCCCGTTCCGGGACAAGGAGGCGATGAAGCTCGTCCTGGACGCCGCCGGGATCCGCACGCCGCGGCACGCCAAGGCACGCACGGTGTCCGAGGTCTGGGAGGCCGCCGAGCGCATCGGCTTCCCGCTCATCGTCAAGCCGATCGCCGGCGCCGGGTCGGCCGACACCTACCGGATCGACTCCTTCGACGACCTGGCCGAGGTGCTGCCCGCGATGCGCCACGTCCGCCGGGTCAGCGTGGAGGAGTTCATCGAGGCCGAGGAGTTCACCTACGACACGATCTGTGCTGACGGCCAGGTCCTCGTCGACAACATCTCCTGGTACCGGCCCCGGCCCCTGCAGGGGCGCAGCCACG
This sequence comes from Intrasporangium sp., assembly GCF_039812505.1. Classification (GTDB taxonomy): domain Bacteria; phylum Actinomycetota; class Actinomycetes; order Actinomycetales; family Dermatophilaceae; genus Intrasporangium_A. The sequence goes on from NZ_JBDIAQ010000150.1 coordinate 4,991, forward strand.
AGTGGATCACCCCGGTGACCCTCGCCCTGCGCGACACGCACCAGCCGACCCTCCAGCCGGGCCGCGAGATGGGCGCGCAGGTGCTCTCGGCGCTCGGCTTCCAGACCGGGTTCACGCACATGGAGTGGTACCTCAAGCCCGACGGCGAAGCCGTGTTCGGCGAGATCGGGGCCCGGGCCCCCGGGGCGCGCAGCGTCGACATCATGAACTACGCCACCGACGCCGACTTCTTCCTCGCCTGGGCCCAGGCCGTGGTGCACGGCCGGCTGGGGCAGCAGATCGAACGGCGCTACAACGCGGCCAACCTGTTCAAGCGGGCCCAGGGCTCGGGACGGATCACCCGCATCGAGGGGCTCGAGCCGCTGCTGGCCCGCTACGGGCCGAACGTATGTGCCGTCGAGCTGCTGCCCATCGGTGCGCACCGGCGGGACTGGCGCGCCACGCTGCTCTCGGACGGCATGGTCATCGTGCGCCACCCCGACCTCGACGCGACCGTGGAGATGTGCGACCGCTTCGGCGTCGAGCTGCAGCTGTACGCCCAGTAGCAGGCCGGCCCGACCGGCTGCCGGTGCTCAGCGGGCCGCCGCCAGGGTGGCCAGGGCGGACCGGCCGATCCACTCGGGCAGCTCGCGCCGGGCCCGGGCCGACCCGGCCACGACGAGGTCGCCCCGGTTCTCGGCGTGGTGCCAACGCTCCTCCCCGCGCCAGATCCTCGTGAGCAGGCGCAGCGGCATCCGCACGGTGGCGACGACCTCGTAGCCAGGGTCGGCGTCGCACACGTCGACGTCGTCGCCGGTCACGACCAGCCACCAGCGCGAGCTGCGCCCGGGCACGTCCGGGAACTCGAACGCGACAGCAGTGCGCCCGCGCGGCCAGCGCTCGACGGGGACGGTGCGCCGGATGTCCCAGAACAACAGGTGCGGGTCCAGATCCTCGTCACCCAGCTCGGGGATCCACCGCAGCCCCCACAGGCCGAGGGCGTTGACCACGTCGAGCAGGTCGGTGCCCGACCTGGTGAGGGTGTACGAGGTGCGCTGGGCGTCAACCTCGCGGTGCACGATCCCGGCACGCTCGAGCGAGCGCAGGCGCTTGGACAGCAGGGCCGGCGACATCTTCGGCACCCCTCGGCGCAGCTCGTTGAAGTGGGTGCTGCCGAGCAGCAGCTCGCGCACGATCAGCAGCGTCCAGCGCTCGTCGAGGACCTCCATCGCCTTGGCGACCGGGCAGAACTGGCCGTAGGACGTCATCGTCGCGCCTCCCCCTCTGTCGGTCAGGCTCTGTCGGTCAGGCTCTGTCGGTCGGGCTCTGTCGTTCAGGAAACCCCCGGCGAGGGCCCGCTGACAAGAGGATTAGCAGTACACAATCGATACCGCTCGCGCTACAGAACCGGCACTGGAGGAGCAACGGGACGCCACCGCACCATGGGTCGCACAGCAACCGACGACTCCAAGGAGCACACCATGACCCAACAGGTCACCACCACGGTCCAGGACCCGGCCGCCGACCGGGAGCTGAAGGCCCGGCACCGTGGCATGTGGGCGCTCGGCGACTACCCGGCGGTCGCCAGCGAGATCATCCCGAGCATGGGCCCCGTGCTCGTCGCCGCCGCCGCGATCGGGCCGGGCACCCGCGTGCTCGACGTGGCCGCCGGCTCGGGGAATGTCGCCGTGCCCGCTGCGCTGGCCGGTGCCGAGGTCGTCGCCAGCGACCTGACGCCGGACCTGCTCGCCGCCGGACGACGAGCCGCCGAGGCGGCCGGGGCGCAGCTGGCCTGGCAGGAGGCGGACGTCGAGGCCCTGCCCTACGCCGACGGCCGGTTCGACGCGGTCGTCTCCTGCGTCGGCATCATGTTCGCGCCCCACCACCAGCGCGCCGCCGACGAGGTCCTGCGCGTGACCCGGCCCGGGGGCAGGATCGCGTTCGCGAGCTGGACACCGCAGGGCTTCATCGGGCAGATGTTCGCCACGATGAAGCCGTACGCCGCTCCCCCGCCGCCCGGCGCCCAGCCGCCCCCGCTGTGGGGCAGCGAGGACCACGTCCGGGCGCTGCTCGGCGACCGGGTCACCGACCTGACGTTCGAGCGTCGGGACGTGGTGGTCGACCGGTTCGACACCGGAGCCGAGTTCCGCGACTACTTCAAGGACAACTACGGCCCGACGATCGCGGCCTACCGCGGGCTGGCCGGCTCCCGCGACCGAGCCGCCGCGCTCGACGGCGAGCTCGCCGCGCTGGGCGACCGCGGTCTGGACGCGGATGGCACGATGCGCTGGGAGTACCTGCTCGTCACCGCACGCAAGCGGTAGGCGGCGCTGCCCACCGGGTCGGCTGAGCGGCATACCCGGAGGTATGCCGCTCAGCCGGCTGGCCGGGTCACCGTGCGGTCGCCGCCCGGCTGAGCACGGCCACTCCGGCGAAGCGGCCGTGCGCGAGGTCGTCGAGCGCCCGGTCGGCGGACTCGAACGGGTAGGCGTTGACGCTCGACCGGACGCGCAGCCGGGCGGCCAGGGTGAGGAACTCCTCCCCGTCGCGGCGGGTGTTGGCGGTGACGGTGGTCACGGTGCGCTCCCGGAACAGATGGGCCTGGTAGTCGAGCCGGGGGATGTCGCTGACGTGGATCCCCGCGAGCGCCAGGGTCCCGCCCTGCTCGAGGCCGGCGAGGGCGACCGGCACGAGCTCCCCCGCTGGGGCGAACAGGATCGAGGCGTCGAGCGGGACCGGGGGCATCCCGGCGGCGGGCCCCGCCGAGGCCGCACCCAGCTCGAGGGCCAGGCGCTGGGCCTGCTCGCCCCGGGTCAGGACGTGCACCTCGGCACCCTGGGCGACGGCGAGCTGCGCGGTCAGGTGGGCGCTGGCGCCGAAGCCGTAGAGCCCGAGCCGACCGCCCGGGGGCAGTGCCGCCCGGCGCAGGGCACGGTAGCCGATGATGCCCGCGCAGAGCAGCGGCGCCGCCTGCTCGGGGGACAACTCCGCAGGGATCCGGTAGGCGTAGGCCTCGGGCACGGTCGTGTATCCAGCGTAGCCGCCGTCGTGGTCCCATCCGGTGAATCGCGCTGTGGGGCAGAGGTTCTCGCGACCCGACCGGCACCAGCGGCAGGCGCCGCAGGTGCTGCGCAGCCAGGCGATGCCGACCCGGTCGCCGACGGCGAAGCGGGAGGCGTCCGGGCCCTGCCGGGTCACCGTCCCGACGACCTCGTGGCCCGGCACGACGTGCGGCCGGTGCTCCGGCAGGTCGCCCTCGGTGACGTGCAGGTCGGTGCGGCAGACGCCGCAGGCCTCGACCGCGACGAGGACCTCCCCGGGACCCGGGGACGGCACGGAGCGGGTGACCTGGCGGATCCGGGCGGGTGCGCCGACGGTCTCCCAGGCGCTCATCGTCTCGGGTGGGTTCGGTGGGGTCATGGGTCCAGCCTCGGCCGGTCCGGGCGGGATGTCCACGGACCATGGTCACGGGCCACGGTCACGGGCCACGGT
>NZ_JBDIAQ010000151.1:0-8419 GCF_039812505.1 Intrasporangium sp.
GTCCGCGAGGTCAAGGAGGAGACCGGCTACGACGTTCAGGTCGAGCGGGTGACGGGGCTGTACACGAACCCGCGGCATGTCATGGCGTATGACGATGGTGAGGTTCGTCAGCAGTTCTCGATCGCCTTCCGGGCCAAGCTAATTGGCGGCGAGGCACGCACGAGCAGTGAGTCCAGGGCGGTGGAGTGGGTCGACCCTGCCGACTTGGGGGGCCTGAAGTTGCATCCGTCGATGCGGTTGCGGATCCAGCACGCGTTAGAGGACCGGGATACCCCTTACATCGGCTAGACCGAGCCGCTTGGCTGCGCGAGCCGCGGCTTCCCGCAGTACGGGCCCTGACCGCTGGATCGCGCGGTGGACTGGATCGTTCTCGGGGTAGCGGGTGAGGATCTCGTCGAGCCGTTCGTCGATAGTGATCGGTCGCCCGTCGGGGCTGATGGTCATGTCGACCAGCGTGAGGATGTCGGCGATGTCGCTCGGTGGTTCGGGGAACTCGGTGAGCTCAGGCCCGAGGCCGCGTTCCTCGGCCTCCAACGTGGCGCCGGAGTGGTGCGCGACCAAAGAGACGACGAGATCGGTGGCGCCGATGCTGGCCAGGTATCGGGCTCCGTCGAGGGGGTGGAACCCGGTCTGCGCGATTTGTGGCGCGTAGCCGATGTCGTGCAGCCATGCGGCGGCGGCAAGGTCGATCCCGACGTTGTGCGTTTGGCAGATGGCTTCGGCAGTTCGACCGACCGCTTGGACGTGGCTCCACCGCGGTTCGATGCCGGCGAGGTACCGGCGCGCCAGCTCGACTGCGGGAGCGAGTCGGGGGTCGGCCATTCCCCAACGGTACTTGCCGGGATGCTGCACTCCCTCGGAGTCGTGTGCACTTGAATGGTCACTCGACCCAGAGTCGTGCTGCTGGCAGGGCGCGCACGGGCCGGTAGTCCCGGCCGTACTCGTGGTCGGTCCAGCGGTACCAGTGGCGTTCGGTGACGACAGGGACGACGAGGGTGCCGTCGTCTCCCATGAGCGCGGGCGCGGCGGCGCGCAGGTCGTGCTCGAGGGTACCGTCGCCACGGTCGTACACGACTCGGGCGCCGGTCAGGTGGTGGCGCCCCGGCACCTGGTGCAAGGACTCCAGGACGGGTGCGTTGTGGTTCTCGACGATGCCTTGTAGCCACGCGCTCGGTCCTGGGCTTGGCATCTCGTCCAGCAGGGCCAGCTGTTCGACCCAGACCCTCGAAATGTCGACCCAGACGCCTTGCCGCTCGCTGGTGGTGTACCAGTCGCACTCGTCAACGAGATGCACTCCGGGCTCGTGCAGGCCTGGCACGTCAGTGCGTCCGCTGGCCTGGATCCGCAGATCGGTGCGCCATCCGTACACGGCCAGCCGCCCATCTCCGTCGTAGCTGGTCATCAGGAAGCGGGCCCTCCCGCCGAGAGGGACAGCGTCGCCAGCTCGGAGCCGTTCTACCCGCAGCGCAGGCCGCAGTTCTGCGCCGACGGCGCCTGGCTCGTGCAGGTCAAGGCCGTCGATGATGGAGCCGAACTCGCGCTCGATCTGGTCGTCGGTGTAGTCACCCATGGCCCAAGTCTGCTGTAGGCCGTCCGACGGCGGCGAGTTCGTTGTGGAAGTAGTCGATGGTGAGGAAGTCGTGGACGACTTCGACGGTTCGGCCGGTGCGGGGTGCGTGGATCAGGCCGCCGTGTCCGTCGTAGAGGCCGACGTGGTGGTAGAAGCCGGGCGGGTCGCCGGGGGCGTGGAAGAAGAGCAGGTCCCCGGCCCGCCACGTGGCGGGCTGCAGGGGCACGTGGGGAACGGCGCCGGCTTGGGCGGTGGCCACCCGGGGCAGGTCGGTGCCGGCCTGGTGCCAGGCGTACTGGACGAGGGAGGAGCAGTCGAACCCGACCACCCCGGTACCGGTGCCGAACCCGGCGCTGGGTCCGGTGGTGGTTCCACCGCCCCAGCTGTAGGGGACCCCGACCTGGGTGAGGGCCGCGGCGACCGCCTTCCCACCCGGGGTGTCGTCGCTGGTGTCGTGGCCGGCGGTTAGGTAGCAGTCGGCGGACAGCACGCTCGGGTCGGCGACGATCCGCGCCGCGAGGGCCTGCCATTTGGCGTACGCGTCGGGGAAGGCGCTGGCTTGCACGGCCTGGGCCGCCCGCGTCAGGGGCATGGTTTGGTAGCCGGGGATCTGCAGCAGCCCGGGCTGGCCGGCCTGGCCGCCGGTGTAGAACATCCGCGCCGAGCCGGCGGGGTCCATCCGGGCGGCGGCCGGGCCCCAGGCGGCGCGTTGCTGGAACAGGCCGAGGCTGTCGCGGTCCCCGTAGGCCAGGTTGCGCAGGTGGGACTCCTGCAGGGCGGTGGCGATGGCGATGACCCATCCGTAGGCGGGCACGTGCAGCTCGCGGCCGACGGCGACGATGGTGCGCGCGTTGCTGGACTGCTCGCCGGTCAGGTCGGGCAGCGCCGTGCTGGTGATCAGCCGGCTGCCTGGGCAGGCGCCGCCGGCTGGTGGGGCCTGCTGGGCGGAGGCGCCGGCGAGGGCGGCGAGCAGCGCGAGCGCGAGCACTCCGACCCCGAGCACGGGCAGGCAGACGAGCAGCAGGCGTGTGATGCGGCGCCACAGCAGGCGTTTGGCGGCGATCGCGGCCAGGACGAGCGGGGCGGGCATGTCAACCGCCGCTCCTCGACCTTGCTGGTGAGGATGAAGTCAGGCGTGGGGTGGGTGCGCCCGGAACGTCGTCGTCGGGTTCGACCTGCTCGACCAGGCACTCGCCGTGCGCCGTGACGGTGTGGAGCAGGACGGGTCCGGCGTCGGTGACGACCCGGAACGATGCGCCCGGCTTGTCGTGCACGGGTTGCGGGTCGGTCAGGACGCGGGCGGCCGGGACGCGGGACGGGTCGGTGGTGGCCAGGTCCGCCAGCAGGGAGGCGGCGGCATACGGTCTGAGACCGGCCAGCCACGCCGGCGCCGCAAGCGTGGGCCTGGCCCAGGCGCGCAGGAAAGCCTCGGCGGCCCGGGCGCAGTCGCTGGCCGGCTGCGCGGCCACCGTCTCGGTCGGCGTACTTGCTGGCGTTGCCGTGCTTGTTGCCGGTGCTGGCGAGGGCGGCGAGGACGCAGCTGGGCCGGCACTCGGCATCACCGTGGCTGGCTGCGTGGACGCGCTCGGGGCTTGGTCGGGCTGCAGGGCTGCGCCGATGCGCCCGATCCCGGCCAGTGCTGCCAGGAGCACCGCGGCGGTGATGGTCAGGTTGCGCCAGGACCAAAGTGGCCAGCGGAGCAGGCGTGTGATCAGGTCAGTCATGGCGCTCACCTGCCTGCAGGTCCTCGGCGCGCACGAGGGTCTTGGTGGCCGGATCGTAGAACCGCTGCACGATGCCCTCGGAGGTGATCTCGTCGTTGGAGTCGTGACGCGTGACGACGCTGGCGTCGCGTGTGCCTGGGGGCACCTCGTCGACGAGGACCCCGACCAGCGCGCTGCCGCGGCGTGGCGAGTTTGCCGGGTCGTAGAACTGCTCACGTGAGGCCCGGGACTCGGACGTGGCCGCAGCGACCGGCTCCTGGTTGATCGCCTGTCGTCCTTCGACGCTCTCGGCCTCTGCGGCCCCCAACGCCCCTCGAGACACATGGCCAGCTCCAACGGAACGTTGCGTCTGGGGGATGGGCGCCTGCTCGGTGACGACGGCGGGTGGGTCGTCGGGTGGGCGGCTGAAGGCTTCGAGGGGCAGGTTGGTGCGGGTGACGTCACGGGCGGGCCGGTCCTCGCGTGGGTAGCGCCCGGCCTGTTCGGGGCTGGGGTCGGGTGTGGGTTGGTCGGCGTGTTCGATGCCGTCGCGGGTGGCGGTGCGCCCGATCAGGTAGTCGGTGCCGGCGCGGCGCAGCCCCCGCAGCAGCCGGTTGCCGTGCCCGGCCGGCCGGCCGAGCAGGTTGGTCAGCGACAGCAGCGGCAGCAGCAGGATGAACGCGGCGGCGGTGACGACCAGGCACAGGATCAGGGCCAGGATGCCGGAGCCGAGGCTGGTGGCGTGGGTCAGGATCGCGGAGACGAGCACGGTGTGCACGGCCGCGCCGATCCCGAACGCGGTCACGTTGATGATCGAGGCGCCGGCCATGTTGCCGATCCGGCGCACGATCGCCGACATGGGCGCGATGATCCCGATGACGGCGGCGGCGGGGAAGAACATGACCAGCAGCCGCAGCATGACCAGCCCGGTGAACAGGAACAGGTCCGCCACGAGCCGGAACAGCGCGGTGAACGCGACCCCGAGCAGGGCCAGCAGCCCGGTCCCGGCCCGGCCTTGGGCCTTGCCCTGCAGCTGGGCGTAGGCGGCCGGGTCGGCGTCCTGGATCTGCGAGGTGGTGGCGACCCAGTCGCCCTGCTTCTGCTCGGTCATCTTCTTGACCCCGCCGGGGGTGGCCGCGGCAGTGTTCGCCTCGGCCCGGCTGAACGCGGCCTCCCGGTACAGGACCGGCCCCCATTTGGTGGCTGCGGGACTGGTGGTGTCGCCGAGCTGGCCGCGTAGCCACGCGTCGTACAGGATGCAGTCGACCAGCAGGGCGCCTTGGGCGCGGGTCGGGTCGGTGCCGGGCTGGGGCTTGGCGATGCCGGCGCTGGCCTGGTTGACGGTGCCGATGGTGGTGGTGACGGTGTGGTCGAAGAAGCTCGCGACGCGGGTCGGGTAGGCGCTGATCCCGGACAGGACGGCCAGCACGAGCAGCGCCCAGGCGGTCGCGGAGACGATCGCGGACAGCCGCCCGTGCAGCGAGTAGCCCAGCAGCAGCACGGCGACCCCGAGCAGCGCGAGCGCGCCCCAGGGTGACCAGATCGCCTCGCGCAGCCGATGGGTGACGGTGGCCACGACCTGATCGAGTGGGGCCATGTACTGCTGCGGGTGGGCGATCTTGTTGTGCAGCCCGTTGGTGGCGGCCGCGATCGAGGTGGCGGCGCTCAGGAAGGCGTTGCCGAGGAACGTGTCGACGCTCGCGCTCAGGTCGCCGGCGGCGCCCAGGCAGCCCAGGTCGTAGGTGTTCCAGGCCAGCCCGGCGTACCCGTACTGCTCGTAGATGCTCGAGGTGGCCGGGTGCGCCCACGGGTCACCTGCCGGTGGGGGTGGGGTGGGGGCCGGGTCGAGGAAGCCGGGCAGGCCCGTGTCGGGCATCGCCGGGACCGGGGCGTCCTTGCAGTCCCACGGCGCCGTCGGCAGCGCAGGCGTCCGGGTCATAGTGGCCGGGGCGGCCGGCGCGGCCGGGGCCGCCGACGCCGACGGAGCGCAGACCAGGCCGGCCCCGATCGTCAGCACGAGTAGGACAAGCAGCCGGCGCAGCCGACGCAGCGACGCGCGACGAGGGTTGTGGTGGGTGGGCATGTCAGGCGCTCGCCTTCTCCTCGTCCTCGGCACACTCGGACCCCAGCAGCGAGCCGGTGCCGATGCCGGGCTCTTCGGTGTCGCGGTGCCGGGTGGCCTGGCCGGTCTTGTCGGGGTCGGCGGTGGTGTCGAGCGCGGCCAGCAGCCGCGGGTGGGCGCTCAGGTCCAGGCGGATGCGTTCTATGCCGCCGGTCCCGTCGCTGAAGACGAACTCGCGGGCCCCACGCCTCGCCTTCCCGCCCGTGCCGGGGCGGGTGGTTTTGTTGTTCTTCGCGGGCGCGGACAGGGTGCCGAAGATGCGTTCGTAGCCGAGCCCGGGCTGGATGCCGGGCAGGAACTTGAGCGCGTCGCGTTGCGCGTCCTCACCGGTCAGGCGCCCGATGAACGCGGCCGAGGCGAGGTTGGCCAGGTCGAGGCGGAGCAGGTCGGCCGGGTTCTGCGAGGCCATCAGCACGCGCGTGTTGTGCTTGCGCGAGTCGCGGGCGGCCCGGTCGATGAACCGGCGCCCGGTCGAGAACGTGGACAGCGCCCACGCCTCGTCGATGAAGATGCCCTTGCGGGCGTTGACGTCGCCGTAGTACATGCCGCGCTGGGTCAGCCAGGCGGCCAGGTACATGACACACATCGACAGCCGCTCGTCCAGGTCCTCCGACGCCGCGGTGGACTCGTCCGGCAGGGCCAGCCCACGCAGCGAGTACACCGTCAGCAGCGGCTCGGCCCCGGCAGCGTCCACCGGCCGGCCGGGCGGGAAGATGAGCCGCCCGTGGCGGGTCTTGGCGGCCTCGCGCAGGAAGTCGGCCATGTACCCGGCATGCCGGACCAGCTCGCTGTCACCCTCCAGCTGCGCGAGGGCCTCGGTGACCTGCTGGCAGCAGGACCAGACGCGGGCGGGGACCTGCCCGACCGCGCGCAGCAGCGCGACCTCGGTCAGCACGTGCTCTTGCAGCTGCTTGGGAAGCATCGCGCGCAGCACGCTGGAGGTCAGCAGCCGGCGGGTGTCCTCGGCCTGTTCCATCGCGGCCCGCCAGGTGGCCTCGTCGCCGTGGTGGGCCCGGTGCGGGTCGCCGATCACCCGGTACGTGGACAGCGCCCCGGCGGGCGCGTCGAGCAGGTCCACCGGCCGCGAGTAGGCCTCCAGCTCGGGCATGGCGCACAGCGCGGTCAGCCGCCCGGACGGGTCGAGCACCGTCCACGGGACGCCCTGCAGGACGGTGCGGTAGATGATGGCCCCGCCGGCGGTGGACTTGCCGCCACCCAGGCCGGCGACCAGCACGGCCAGCCCGGACTCCTCGCTTGCCTCGGTGGCGTGCCACGGCTCCCAGGTGACCACCCGGGAGCTGGTCCCGCAGGTCTGCCCGAGGTGGATGCCGACCCGGTCCCCGACGGCCGCGGTCGCGGCCGGCACCCCCGCCGCGACGGTCGTCACGGGCATCCGCCGCTTGTACGCGACGCTGCCGAGGGGCTGGCCGGGGATGAACTCGCGCGCGACCGCGTACTGGTCCAGCGGCCGGGCGATGGTGACCTGTGGGGCGTACAGCTGCCGGAGCTGGCTGGCGCGCTCGAGCGCCTGCTCTTCGCTGGTCCCGGCGACGGCGATCCGGTACCAGCCGGTGGTGCGGGTGGCCAGGCCGGACAGGCCGGTCTGGATCTCGTCCTCGACGGCCAGGGCGCGGGCGGCCTGCCGGTCCAGCGCGCCCGGCGCGGGTTCGTGGTGTTCGAGCTCGTAGTGGTCTTTCTGGGCGCGGATCTTCTGGATGTTGCGCCGCAGCGCGGACCCGACCCGTCCCGGGTCCTCGACCCGGATCCGCGCGGACCATTCGACCGGGAAGGGCAGCTGGTCGGTGCGGTGCATCCACGGGATGCCGGGCGGGATGTCCAGGTCGGTCATCCGCCCGACGGACAGGACGCACACGTGCCGGGTCACCTGCTGCCCGTCGTGCTCGCCGACCACGCGCAGGGTGCGCCCGTACGGGGTGGCGCACCAGTGCACCTGGTCGGTGAACTCGCCCAGGTCCTCGGTGTCCCAGTTCGCCTGCTCGGCCGCGCCCATCGTGACGGGTGCGGGCAGGCCGAGGGAGCAGGACCGGTGCAGCAGCCACTCCAGCTCCCGCGGAGTGACCGGGACCGCCTCCAGGCCGGGAGCGGCCATCAGCTCGTCGGTGGCGCGCAGCCGCGGCTCCAGCGCGGTCACCTCCCGGTCCGAGATGGGCGCGGCCAGCGAGCCGAGGGCCTTCCAGACCGGGTTGCGGTGCGGCACCTGCACCCCGGCGTAGACCTCCTTGTCGGCCATGGACAGCTCCGCCAGGCGCGCCTGGTCGCTCAGCAGGTGCTCACGCCAGCCCGGCAACGGCGCCGGCGCGTTGCCGTCGTGGGCGGTGGCCCACCGGGTCACCGGATACGGGCGGGTCGTCACCCGCAGATGCACCACCCGCCGGGACAGCTGCGCCAGCGCGTCCGCGGCGTCGATGATCAGCTGCTCCCGGACGCTGTCGGGCCGGAACGACCAGCCCTGCGCCCCGAGCCGGTACCACGCCATCACCGCGCCCGTCGTGACCGTGCAGTGCCCGCAGATACGCCGCAACGCCAACCCGCTCCCGCCACGCCGAGTGGTTCGGTCGCTGCTCATGACCCGCCCCCGACCGTCGGCGTCGGCTCGGTCCCGGTATCCGCCGGCTGCTGTGTGTCGCGTTCGCGGCGGGAGTGGGCCCGGGCCGGGCGCGCGGGGACGGCACGCACCCGGGCCGGGCGGATCGTGTGGACCGACACGCGCGTATCGGCCCGAGGGGCGCCAACCTCGTGCACGAACCCGGCCAGCACCGCCCCCAGCGGCCGGTCCGGGTCCACCACCGACAAGATGAGCCTGGTCAGCCCGACCGTGGCCAGCAGACTGTAGGCGAGCGAGAAGAACCCGAGCCCGATCCCGAGGCGCCGCTCGATCACCTGCACGGCGACGAACACGACCGCGCCGACCGCGTAGGCGACATACCGGACCCTAAACGGCAGGGTCCGCCCGGGCGGGCCGAGCCACACCGAGTTGACGTTGTAGATCTCGTCATCAACCGG
>NZ_JBDIAQ010000152.1:0-8370 GCF_039812505.1 Intrasporangium sp.
CTGACGCCGGCCCGGCGCGGGCGAGGGGCACCGCGCGCACGAGGCACACCGCGCGCACGAGGCAGACCGACCGTTACCCCGGCCGAGACGCCGGTCTCACAGCTGCGGGAACCAGATGCCGATCTCGCGAGCGGCCGATTCGAGCGAGTCGGACCCGTGCACGATGTTCTGCTGGACCGCCGTGCCCCAGTCCCGGCCGAGGTCACCGCGGATGGTGCCCGGTGCGGCGTCGGTGGGGTTCGTGGCGCCGGCCAGGGCGCGGAACCCCTTGACGCAGTCCTCGCCCTCGATGACCGCCGCGGTGACCGGCCCGGAGGACATGAACTCGACCAGCGCCTCGTAGAACGGCTTGCCCTGGTGCTCGGCGTAGTGCTGCTCGAGCATCCCGCGGGTCGGCGTGAGGATCGCCAGCGCCCGCAAGGCGTAGCCCTTGGCCTCGACCCGCCGCAGCACCTCCCCCGTCAGTCCGCGCTGGAAGCCGTCGGGTTTGACGAGGACGAGGGAACGTTCGATGGTCACGGCCGTCACCTTACCGGGGTCTGCATCCGGTCGACGGCGCCTCCCTTGAGCAACGAGACGACCCACAGGGCCAGGAAGATGAGGCCGGCGAGGAACATCATCGGCACGACGAACCCGGCCAGCAGCGTGAGCGCCTGGACCACCCAGCCCAGGGTCACGCCATACGGCTTGCGGGTCAGCGCCGCTCCGGCCAGGCACAGGGCCGCGATGACCGAGCCGACGAGCAGGTAGCGGCCGGCCGCAGCCGGCTCACCCTGCGCCACGGCGGTCCCGCGGGCGACGAGCGCGCCGAAGAAGATGATGACCGACTGGCCGGCCAGCACCGTGGCCAGCATGCGCCAGGTGAACTTGCCGGTGGTGCCGTAGAGGACGAGTCGCGACATACGATCCCAGGTGCCTTTCGTGTCAACGGTCTACCGGTCGCCGGGCCGCGGTGCCGAGCAGCTGGACGCGACGATACGGACCGAGCCTACGTCGGCCGTGCGCTCAGGCCTCCTCGTGGCCGAGCAGCAGCCGCACCTCACCGGCCGTGATGACCGAGCCCGTCGCGAGCACTCCCCCGCCGAGCCCGTCGGCCTCCGCCAGCGTGACGGCCTGTTCCAGCGCGTCCGGCAGGTTCGGGACCACGGTGACCCGATGCTCGCCGAAGACCTCCGCGGCCAGCCGGCCGAGCCGGGCCGGGTCGAGGGCCCGGTGTGACGAGTTGCGGGTGACCACGACCTCGGACAGCACCGGCTCGAGGACCTCGAGGATCCCGACGGCGTCCTTGTCCGCCACGATGCCGAGCAGCCCCACCAGCCGGGTGAAGGTGAACGCCTCCTCGAGAGCGGTGACGAGGGCCCGGGCGCCGTGCGGGTTGTGCGCGGCGTCGACCACGACCGTCGGCGAGCGGCGCACGACCTCGAGCCGCCCGGGCGAGGCCATCGAGGCGCAGGCCGTGAGCAGCAGGTCGTGGTCGAGCGGTTGTTCCCCGCCGCCGACGAAGGCCTCCACGGCGGCGATCGCGACCGCGAGGTTCTGGGCCTGGTGGGCGCCGTGCAGCGGCAGGAACAGGTCCGGGTAGTCCGCCGCGAGGCCCCGGACGGAGACCAGCTGCCCGCCCACCGCGACCGCACGGGCGGTCACGCCGAAGTCGGTCCCCTCGAGGACGAGCCGGGCCCCGACCTGCTCGGCCCGTTCGCGCAGCACCTCCGCGGCATCGTCGTCCTGCAGCGCCGAGACGGTGACGGCGTCGGGTTTGATGATCCCCGACTTCTCCGCGGCGATCGAACCGATGTCTGGACCGAGCAGGTGGGTGTGGTCGAGGTCGACGGGGGTGATGACCGAGACCCGGCCGTCGACGACGTTGGTCGCGTCCCAGGTGCCGCCGAGCCCGACCTCGACGACGGCGACGTCGACCGGGGCATCCGCGAAGGCGGCATACGCCACGGCCACGAGGGTCTCGAAGAAGTTGAGCCGGCGCCCGCCGGACTCCAGCGACCGGGCGTCGACGAGGTCGACCAGCGGCTTCACGTCGGCATAGGCGGCGATGAGCTTGGTGCGCGGGATCGGCTTGCCGGACAAGGCGATCCGCTCGCGCATGTCGTGCAGGTGCGGTGAGGTGAAGCGGCCGGTCCGCAGGCCCAGCTCCCGCAGGACCGTGTCGATCATCCGGCTCGTGGACGTCTTGCCGTTGGTGCCGGTCAGGTGGATCACCGGGAAGGCGCGCTGAGGGTCCCCGGCGAGCCGCATGACGGCGCGGATCCGCTCGAGCGAGGGCCCGATGTCGTTCTCCGGGGCGCGCGAGAGGATCTCCGCCTCGATCTCGCGCACCTGCCTGCGCTCCTCGAGCCGGCGGGCGGCGGCTGCGGCCGCGGCGTCCGGTCGTGGGCTCACGGGACCCTCCGTCCCGCGGCCGCGCCGCCGCCCAGGTCCTTGACGAGCCAGAGCAGGTCGGGCAGCCCGGAGCCGCCCGGCTCACGATGGGTGAACCGGAAGCCGGTGCCCTCGTAGAAGCGGGCGGCCTGGTCGTTGCCGTCCAGGTAGGAGACACCCAACGTGGTGTGGCCCAGCTGGGCGGCCCGCAGCACGACCTCGTCCAGCAGCCGGCGCCCGATGCCGCGGCCCTGGTGACCGGGCCGGACGTACAGCTTCCACAGGACCAGCTCGTCGCCCTGGCTGCCGTAGGCCGCCATCCCGACCACGGCCCCGTCCTGCTCGGCCACGAGCGTCCGGCCGACCCGGATGCCGGGGATGACGGCATCGGCGGTCCACCACTTGGCCAGGCCCATCGCCACGTACTCGCGGCCGGCGATCGGCTCGTACGTCACACGCCAGGTCTCGTGCCCGACCCGCAGGACGGCGTCGAGGTCGTCGCCGGTCGCGGTCCGGACCGTGACGGGGCGCTCCGCCGGCTGCGCGCTCATCGCTTGGCCACCAGGATGCGGGCCTGCTGCCCGTCGCCGACCACGACCGCGACGCCGGTCCCCTCGGGCAGCGCGTGGTCGCCCCCGGCCGACGAGAACTGCGTGGCGAGGGTCTCCGCGACGATCAGGTCACGGTGCGCGACGGTGGCCGCGAAGACGTCCTCGGTGCCGGTGATCGTCAGGCTGATCCGGTCGCTGACCTGCAGCCCGGCCTCCCGGCGCGTCTGCTGGACGGCCCGGACCAGGTCGCGGGCCAGTCCCTCGGCGGCCAGCTCGGGCGTGACCTGCGTGTCGAGCACGCAGAACCCGCCGCCGGGCAGCATCGCGGTCGCGGCTCCGTCCGCCTGCTCGCCGACCACCGTCTCGAGCGTGTACTCGCCCTCGTGCAGCACCAGGCCGCCGGCCGAGACGACGCCCTCGGCGGAGACGGACCAGTCGCCGCTCTTGCTCCCCCGGATCGCGGCCTGCACGTCCTTGCCGAGCCGGGGCCCGGCCGCGCGGGCGTTCACGGTCAGCCGCTGGGTCACGCCGTAGCCCGCGCCGCTGTCGGACCCGAGCTCGACCAGACGCAGCGCCTTGACGTTGAGCTCGTCCCGGATGATCGCCTCGAACGGCTCCAGGACCGCCGAGTCGGGCACCGCGACGGTGAGCGAGCCGAGCGGCAGGCGGGCGCGCAGACCCGCCGCCTTGCGCAGGCTCGAACCGACGGAGCAGAGCTCGCGCGCCCGGTCCATGGCCGAGACCAGGGCCGCGTCGGTGGGCAGCTCGGCGGGGTCCGGGTAGTCGGTCAGGTGGACCGAGCGGCCTCCGGTCAGGCCACGCCAGATCTCCTCGGTCACCAGCGGCAGGAGGGGCGCCACGGCCCGGGTCACCGTCTCGAGGGTGGTCCACAGCGTGTCGAAGGCCGCTCTCGAGGCCGCGGACTCACCACCCCAGAACCGGTCCCGGGACCGGCGGACGTACCAGTTGGTCAGCACGTCGACGAAGGTCCGCGTGCTGTCGCAGGCCGCGGCGACGTCGTAGTCGTCGAGCTGGTCCCGCACCTCGCGGACGAACCCGTGCAGCTTCGCCAGCATGTAGCGGTCGAGGACGTCGGAGGACGACGTCGAGCGCCTCGCGTCGTACCCGGCCCCGCCGTGCGCCGCGTTCGCGTAGAGGGCCAGGAAGGACCACACGTTCCACAGCGGGATGATCACCTGCCGGACACCGTCGCGGATGCCCTGCTCGGTGACCACGAGGTTGCCGCCGCGCAGGATGGGGCTGCTCATCAGGAACCAGCGCATCGCGTCGGCCCCGTCGCGCTCGAACACCTCGGACACGTCCGGGTAGTTGCGCAGCGACTTGCTCATCTTCTGCCCGTCCGAGCCGAGCACGATGCCGTGGCTGACGCACGACTTGAAGGCGGGCCGGTCGAACAGGGCGGTCGCCAGGATGTGCAGCGTGTAGAACCACCCACGGGTCTGGCCGATGTACTCGACGATGAAGTCGCCCGGGAAGTGGTGCTGGAACCAGTCGGCGTTCTCGAAGGGGTAGTGCACCTGGGCGAAGCTCATCGAGCCGGAGTCGAACCACACGTCGAGCACGTCCTCGACGCGGCGCATCGTCGCGTGCCCGGTCGGGTCGTCGGGGTTGGGGCGGGTCAGGCGGTCGATGCCGGGCCGGTGCAGGTCGGTGACCGCCACCCCGAAGTCGCGCTCCAGCTCCGCGAAGGAGCCGTAGACGTCGATCCGCGGGTAGCGCGGGTCGTCCGACTTCCAGACCGGGATCGGGCTGCCCCAGAAGCGGTTGCGCGAGATCGACCAGTCGCGGGCGTTGGCCAGCCACTTGCCGAACTGGCCGTCCTTGACGTGCTCGGGCGTCCAGTCGATCTGCTGGTTCAGCTCGAGCATCCGCTCCTTGATCTTGGTGACCTGCACGAACCAGCTCGAGACCGCCATGTAGATCAGCGGCTGCCGGCAGCGCCAGCAGTGCGGATAGCTGTGCTCGTAGGTCTCGCGC
This sequence comes from Intrasporangium sp., assembly GCF_039812505.1. Classification (GTDB taxonomy): domain Bacteria; phylum Actinomycetota; class Actinomycetes; order Actinomycetales; family Dermatophilaceae; genus Intrasporangium_A. The sequence goes on from NZ_JBDIAQ010000152.1 coordinate 4,923, forward strand.
CGCAGCAGGACCGTGCCCTCCGTGGTCGAGCCCATCTCGCCCGTACCCCGGGTGCGCGCCCTGAGGTGGTCGATGATGTGCGGGTTCGCGTCGAAGACGTGCATCCCCTCGTAGTCGGTCACCGGGTGGGTGAACGTGCCGTCCGGGCCGACGGGCACGACCACGTCGATGCCGAACGCGTCGGTGAGGACCTTGTCCTCCTCACCGAAGGCGGACGCGATGTGGACCAGGCCCGTGCCGTCCTCGGTGGTGACGTAGTCCGCGGGCAGCACGACGTGGCCGTTCGGGTGGCCCAGGAAGTAGGAGAACGGCGGCGTGTAGCGTCGCCCGACGATCTCGGCGCCCTTCAGCCGCCCCACGACCCGGTCCGCCAGGGTCGACGGGTCGGACCCGCCGAGCTCCTTGGCGTAGGCGCCCAGCCGGGCCGCGGCGATGATGTAGCGCTCGGTGACACCGGTGAAGTCGGACTCGACGACGACGTAGTCGACGTCGGGGTGCACGGCCATCGCGACGTTCGCGGGCACCGTCCACGGCGTCGTGGTCCAGACCAGGGCCAGCTCGCCGGTCTCGAGCCGGTAGCCGATCGTCACGGCCGGGTCCTGGCGCATCTTGTAGACGTCGTCGTCCATGCGCAGCTCGTGGTTGGACAGGGGGGTCTGGTCGTTCCAGCAGTAGGGCAGCACCCGGAAGCCCTCGTAGACCAGGCCCTTGTCGTAGAGGGACTTGAACGCCCAGATCACCGACTCCATGAAGGACGGGTTGAGCGTCTTGTAGTCGTTCTCGAAGTCGACCCACCGGGCCTGCCGCGTCACGTAGCTGACCCACTCGTCGGTGTACTTGAGCACCGAGGCCCGGCAGGCGTCGTTGAACCTGTCGATGCCGAGCTCGAGGATGTCCTGCTTGGTCTTCAGCCCGAGCTGGCGCTGGGCCTCCAGCTCGGCGGGCAGCCCGTGCGTGTCCCAGCCGAACCGTCTCTCGACCCGCCGACCGCGCATCGTCTGGTAGCGCGGCACGATGTCCTTGACGTAGCCGGTCAGCAGGTGCCCGTAGTGGGGCAGGCCGTTGGCGAAGGGCGGCCCGTCGTAGAAGACGAACTCGTTCGAGCCGTCCTTCCCCGCGTCCCGGTTCTCCACCGAGGCGGCGAAGGTGCCGTCCTGCTCCCAGTACGCCAGTACCCGTTCCTCGATCTGCGGGAACCGTGGGGCGGAGGGCACGTCGGCGCGGTGCTGCGCGTCGGTGGTGACCTTCGGATAGGTCATGTGGTCGTCTCCTGCGTCGCTCGCTTCGTCACTCGACGAGGACGACGTCACCGGGACCACCCGATGGCACCGCGGTACCACCTCGCTTGCCGCACGGGCCCGCCTTCCCCGGGGAGGGAGGTGAGCGGCATACGACCGCTTCATCGTGGCTGTGACGGGCCCACCCGTCCGGGTCTAGTGGGGGCGTCGCCGCCCTGTTCTTCCGGAGGCTCGCCGCTGATGACGGCTCGGACGCCTGTGGCGACATTCTAGCCGGACGTAGGGTGTCCCCGTGCCGACCCTCCCCGCTCGCGTGGCCGCCCGGGTCGTGGCCGACGCCGACGTGAGGCGGACGTATGCCGCTGACGCCGCCTCCCGGCGCAGCATCCCGCCCGCCGACTACACCGTCGTGCGGGCCCGGGACCTGGGCGACGTCGTGGCGGTGCTCGAGCATGCGCAGGCGACGGGGACGCCGGTCGTGCCGCAGGGTGCCCGCACGTCACGCGCGGGCGGCGCGTCGGCGACCGAGGGGTGCATCGTGCTCAACGTGGAGGCACTCGACGCGATCCGCGAGGTCGACCCGCTGGAGGGGTACGCCGTGGTCGGCCCCGGCGTCGTCAACGCCCGCCTGAAGGCCGAGCTGGCGGCGCAGGGCTGGTGCTACGGTCCCGACCCGGCGTCGGCGGACACGTGCACGATCGGCGGCAACGTCGCGACCAACGCCGGGGGGCTGTGCTGCGTCAGGTACGGCGTCACCGCCGACTGGGTCAAGGCGTTGCAGGTGGTGCTGCCCGGCGGCGCGGTGATGCGCACCGGGCACCGCACCGCCAAGGGCGTCGCCGGCTACGACCTCACCGGTCTGTTCGTCGGGTCCGAGGGCACCCTCGGGGTGGTGACCGAGGCGGTCGTGCGGATCGCGCCGGCCCCCGACCCGGCGCTGACCGCGCTGGCCACCTTCGACTCGCTCGACGGTGCGGTCGCCGGGATCACGGCGCTGCGCCTGGACCGGCACCGGCCCGCCCTGCTCGAGATCCTCGACCGGACGAGCCTGGCCACGATCCAGCAGTTCGGCGACTACGGCTTCACCGCGGACTGCGCCGCGGCGCTGCTCGTGCAGGCCGACCGCCCGGACCACGTGCGCGCGGACCTCGCGCGCTATGCCGAGCTGCTCACCGCAGCGGGTGCGCGGCAGGTCGCCGTCGCGGACGACGCACAGGAGGCCGACGCCCTGCTACAGGGCCGGCGCGTGATGAGCACGGCCTTCGAGGCCAAGGGCGACCGGCTCGCCGAGGACGTGTGCGTGCCGATCGCCCGGCTCGGCGACTTCATCGCCGCGGTCGAGGGGATCGCGCGGCGCTGGGAGGTGACCATCCCGGTCAGCGGCCACGGCGGCGACGGCAACCTGCACCCCTCGATCGTGCACGACGGGGGCGACCCGGAGAGCCGGCGCCGCGCCTGGGGCGCCTTCGACGAGATCGTCCGGCTGGCCCTGTCCCTCGGCGGCACGATCACCGGCGAGCACGGCGTCGGCCGCATCAAGGTGCCGTGGCTCGAGCTCGAGCTGGGGGCCGCCGAGCTCGCGCGGCAGCGCCGGGTCAAGGCGGTGTTCGACCCGTCGGGCATCATGAACCCCGGCACGATCTTCGCGAGAGAGGCAGGGCGATGACCGAGGTGGACACGACCAGCTCGTGGCTGAGCCGGGAGGACCTGAACGCGGCCCGGGAGCGCCTGCCGATCCTCTACGTCCACGCGGTGCCGGTCCGCAGCGACGACCGGGGGCTGGTCACGCACGTCGGGCTGCTGCTGCGGGCCGACGCCGGCGGCGGCTTCGGGCACGAGGTCGTCGGTGGCCGGGTGCTCTACCACGAGCGGATCCGCGACGCCCTGGCCCGGCACGTCGAGAGCGACCTCGGCCCGGTGGCCCTGCCGCGCATCCCGTTGTCGCCGCAGCCGTTCACGGTGGCCGAGTTCTTCCCGACCCCCGGCGTGACGCCCTACCACGATCCCCGCCAGCACGCGGTCTCGCTCGCCTACATCGTCCCGGTGATGGGTGACTGCCGGCCCCAGCAGGACGCCCTCGACCTGGCCTGGGTGACGCCCGAGGAGGCCGCCACCATGGCCCAGCGAGGCGAGATGACCGGCGGGCACGGGGTCCTGGTCCGTCAGGCCCTGGCCCACATCGGCCACCCCATCTGATCGAGCGTGCAGCA
>NZ_JBDIAQ010000153.1:0-8326 GCF_039812505.1 Intrasporangium sp.
TGGTCGCACCGGGCGGGGTGCTGCGGCCGGGGCGTTCCAGCGCGGGTTGCGGGTGCTGGTGAGCGTCGCCGAGGCCGGTGAGGCCCGCGCCGACGAGATCGCCGAGGACACGTCCCTGCCGCTGTCGACCGTCTACCGCTACCTGCGCACATTGCGAGAGGCGCAGTTCGTCGAGGAGCGGGACGGGTCCTATGTGCTCGGCTGGCGCCTGCTCGAGCTCTCCGGCCAGCACCTGACCCACACCCGTCTGCTCGAGCTCGGTCACGCGTTCCTCCGTGAGCTCAGCGAGACCACCGGAGAGACCGCCGTGCTGACGGTTCGCGTCGGCACCCAAGCGATCTGCCTTCGGCAGGTCGAGTCCGACCAGCCGATCCGCATGGCCTTCAAGATCAACCAGCTCCTGCCGCTCCACGCCGGGGCCGGCCAGCGGATGCTGCTGGCGCACGCGCCCGCGGCGGTCGTCGAGCGGGTGCTCGCCCAGCCGTTGCGGCACATCACAGCGGCCACCCTCGACCGGGCCCTGGTGGTCCGGGAGATCGAGCAGATCCGACGTCGCGGGTTCCTCGTATCCCACGGCGAGCTGTCCGAGGGCGCGGTCGCGGTGGCGGTCCCGGTCTTCGCCGGCGGTGAGATCGCCTGCTCGATAACGGTGGCCGGGCCTGCGTACCGCTGCTCCCGCAGCTGGGTCACGCGCACCCGGGCAGCGCTGCGGGCCAGTGCCCAGCAGCTGTCTGAGGTGCTCGACCAGCGCCCACAGGCGATTCTCACTCGATGAGAGCAGGGTCTGGACGGGAGCAGGAAGGTGGGCAATGGTTCGGACATGGCCCGCTGAGCCACGCAGACCGAGCAGAAAGGACCGGAATGGTTGACACCGTTGTCGTCGGGACGGGCGCCCTGACGCTCGACGACCTCGTCGCCGTCGCCCGTGGAGGGGCGCGGGTCGAGATCGCCCCCGCAGTCGAGGCCGCGATGGCGCCGTCGCTGCAATGGGTGCAGGACGCCGTCGCGGGCCGGCTCGACGGGGGTGAGGGTGCGGCGATGGCCGACCCGATCTACAGCATCAACACCGGCTTCGGCTCGCTCGCGGGCAAGGCGGCCTTCGCCCGGCCGGAGCAGGCCAGCGAGCTGTCCCGCCGGCTCATCGTGTCCAACGCCTCCGGTGTCGGCCGGCTCCTCGACGAGGATGTCGTGCGGGCGGCGATGCTCATCCGTGTCTCCAGCCTGACCCGCGGCTTCTCCGGGGTGCGCCCGGTCCTCGTCGAGCGGATCGTCGACATGCTCAACGCGGGCGTCCTGCCCGCCGTGCCCGAGTTCGGCAGCCTCGGGGCCAGCGGTGACCTCATCCCGCTCGCACACCTGGCCATCGTGCTCACCCGGGCGGCCGGCGAGGACCGCGAGGAGGACAGCGGTCAGGCGATCGTCGACGGCGAGGTCGTCTCGGGCCTGACCGCCATGCGGGCCGCCGGTCTCGAGCGCATCGTGCTCGGGCCCAAGGAGGGGCTGGGCCTGATCAACGGAACGTCGTTCTCGACCGCCCTGGCCGCCCTGTCCGTGTATGACGCCGACACGCTCGTCCGCACCGCCGAGGTCGCCGCGGCGATGTCGATCGAGGCCCTGAGCGGCTTCGCCGACGCCTTCCTGCCCCAGGTCCACGCCGCGCGTGGACAGGTCGGCCAGATCGCGACCGCCGCACACCTGCGCGACCTGCTCGCCGGCAGCGAGTTCATCGACGGCAGCGAGTCGGTCGACCCGGTCCGTCAGCCCCCGCAGGACGCCTACTCGCTGCGCTGCGTCCCGCAGGTGCTGGGCCCCGTCCGCGACACGCTCGACTTCGTGCGCGGCATCGTCGAACGGGAGATCACCGCTGCCACGGACAACCCGCTCATCTTCACCGAGCTGCCCGCGAGCCGTCGGCTCAAGGCCGTCTCCGGCGGCAACTTCCACGCCGAGTACCTCGCCTTCGTGTCCGACTTCACCTCGATCGTCGTCTCGGAGATCGGCAGCATCGCCGAGCGGCGGATCTTCCGGCTCGACGACAGCACCCTGAGCCGTGGCCTGCCGGAGATGCTCGTCGACAGCGCCGACGCCGGGATGGACTGCGGCTACATGCTGCCGCAGTACCTCGCCGCCGCACTCGTCTCGGACTGCAAGACGCTGGCCCACCCCGACAGCGTCGACTCCATCCCGACCTCCTCCAACCAGGAGGACCACGTCTCGATGGCCAACAACGCGGGGCGACACACCCGCCAGGTCGTGGCGAACGTCCAGCACGTCGTGGGCATCGAGCTCGTCGCGGCCGCCCAGGCCCTCGAGCTGCGGCTGGCGGCGGCGGGCAAGGAGCGCAGCGCGCTGGCCCCGGCCACCCGGGCGGTCCTCGACCTGGTGCGCTCCACCCCGACGAGCGACGGCCGGGGGATCGCCTTCCTGACCCGCGACGTCGTGATGTACCCCCGGATCCGCGCCGCCGCCGAGCTCGTCGCATCCGGCGCCGTGCTCGACACCGTAGCCCCCCACCTCCCCACCGAAGAGAAGGAATCCTGAAGATGACCACCGGAACGCCCGACCGCAGGACGGAGCACATGCCCGTCAGCGACGCCACGTTCGAGCCGAAGCCCGTGGTGCGCAACATCACCGCCCAGCGCGGGGACACGTTGCGCTGCAAGGGCTGGAAGCAGGAGACCATCCTGCGGATGCTCGAGAACAACATGGAGGTCGCCGAGCACCCCGACGAGCTCGTCGTCTACGGCGGCATCGGCAAGGCGGCCCGCAACTGGGAGTCCTACCACGCCATCGTCGACTCGCTGCAGAACCTCGCGGACGACGAGACCCTCGTGGTCCAGTCGGGCATGCCGGTCGCCGTCTTCCAGACCCACGAGCTGGCCCCCCGCGTCGTCATGGCGACGACCAACTTCGTCCGCCCGTCCTGGCAGCAGTTCTACGACCTGCAGGACAAGAACCTGACGATCTTCGCCCAGTACACCGCGGCCCCGTGGGAGTACATCGGCACCCAGGGCGTCATCCAGGGCACCTTCGAGACGCTCCGCTCGGTCGCCAACGTGCACCTCGACGGCTCCTGGGCCGGCAAGATCCTCGTCTGCGCCGGCATGGGCGGCATGGGCGGCAACCAGCCGCGCGCCATGACGATGCTCGGCGGCGTGGCCATCTGCGCCGACGTCGACGAGCGGATCATCAACAACCGGATCAAGGTCGGGTACTGCGACGTGCTCGCCGAGTCGATCCCGCACGCCATCGAGCTGGCCAAGGAGGCGGCGGCCGAGAAGCGCCCGCTCGGGATCTCCGTCGTCGCCAACGCCGTCGAGCTGTTCGAGTACTGCCTGGAGAACGGCTTCCGCCCCGACGTCGTCACCGAGATGACCCCGGCGCACGACCCGGTCGCGTACGTCCCGGTCGGGTACACGGTCTACGAGGCGGAGGACTTCCGCAAGCGCGACCGCGACGCCTACTTCGAGGTGAGCCGGCAGGCGATGGTGCGCCAGCTCAACGCCATGAACGCCTTCTTCGACATGGGCGTGCCGACCTTCGAGTACGGCAACCAGATCCGCCGCGAGGCCGAGCTCGGTGGCCACCCCGACGCCTACCGGATCCCGGGCTTCGTGTCGGCCTACCTGCGCCCGCTCTTCCTCGAGGGCCGCGGCCCGTTCCGCTGGACCTGCATCTCCGGCGACCCGGCCGACCTGGCTCGCCTCGACGACCTCGTGATGGAGCTGTTCGCCGACGACGAGCTCGTCACGCGCTGGATCAGCCTGGCCCGCAAGCACGTCCCGATCGAGGCCCTGCCCGCGCGGGTGTGCTACCTCGGCTTCGGCCAGCGCAAGAAGTTCGGCCTGGCCGTCAACGAGCTGATCAAGAAGGGCGAGGTCAAGGGCCCGGTCGCGTTCTCCCGCGACAACCTCGACTCCGGCTCGATCATCAACCCGACCTTCGAGTCCGAGAACATGCCCGACGGCTCCGACGTCATCTCCGACTGGCCGTACCTGAACGGTCTGCTCAACGCGTCGGCCATGTGCGACCTGATCGCCATCCAGGCCAACTACGCGATGGGCGACTCGGTCCACACCGGCGTCACGATGATCGCCGACGGCACGGACATCGCCGCGTTCCGGCTCAAGGCCGCCCTGACGGTCGACAGTGGCATCGGCGTCGTGCGCCACGCCCAGGCCGGCTACGACCGCGCCCGCGAGGTCGCCAAGACCGTCGGCCCCGACGAGGGCCTCACCGTCCCGCTGTGGTGGACCCGGCAGGCGACCTTCGGCCCCGACGACGAGTGACCCGATGACCCCCCAGCACCAGCAGCGACAGTCCGTCGACCTGATCGTCACCGGTGCCGCCGAGGTGCTGACCTGCGCCGCCGGTGCTCCCGACCTGCTCGGGAGCACCAGCGGCGGGGTGGCCGTCGACGGCGGCCGCATCGTCGCGGTCGGGGACGTCAGCGGGTATGCCGCCGAGCTCGTCGTCGACGCCCGTGGCGGTGTCGTCCTGCCGGGCTTCGTGGACGCACACACCCACGTCGTCTTCGGCGGCAGCCGGGCGCAGGAGTACGCGGCCCGGGTCGCCGGACTCGAGCCCCCGCCCGGCGCGGTCGTCGGGATCACCGGCACCATGGCGGCCACGCGGGCCGCGGGCCGCGACGAGCTGCGGAAGCAGGCCGCCGGGCGGCTGCGGGAGATGGTCGAGCACGGCACGACGACCGTCGAGAGCAAGAGCGGCTACGGCTTGGACGTCGAGACCGAGATCGCGACCCTCGACACGAACCGCGTTCTGCAGCAACAGCTTCCGGTCGACATCGTGAGCACCTTCCTCGGGGCGCACGCCTTCCCCCCGGGAGCCGACCAGGCGGCATACGTCGAGCAGGTCGTGCAGCTCGCGAAGCGCGTCGGCGCGGAGGGACTGGCCGAGTTCTGCGATGTCTACTGCGACGACGGCTACTTCGACCTCGCGCAGACCGAGCGGATCCTGCGCGCCGGGCTCGACGCCGGGCTGGCCCCGAAGGTCCACCTCGACGCGTACAGCCACACCGGCGCGGCGGCGCTCGCCGCGGACCTGCGCGCGACCAGCGTCGACCACCTGAACCTGACGACCGATGCCGAGCTGGCGCAGCTCGGGCAGGCCGGTGTCGCAGGCGTCTACATGCCCTGCCTCGACTACGCCGTGCGCCATCCGCACCCGCTGGACCCACGCAGGGTGCTCGACGCCGGGATGGAGCTGGCCCTGGCCACCGACATCTGCCCCGGGTGCTGGACCACGAGCATGCAGCTCGCGATCCAGATGGCCTGCCGCACGGGCGGGCTCAGCGTCCCTCAGGCGTTGCGGGCGGCGACCCTGGGCTCGGCCGTCGCGCTGGGCCGGGCCGACCGGGTCGGGTCGCTGGAGGTCGGCAAGCAGGCCGACCTGATCGTGCTGGACGTCGGGTCGCCCGAGGACGTCGCCTACCGGCTGGGTCGCAACAACGTCAGCACCGTGATCCGGCGCGGCCGGGTCATCCACGAAGCCAACCCGGCCCCTCGGCCCGAGGAGACCCGATGACCACGTTCCACTGCGAGCAGGCTTGGCTCGGAGGCGACTCCGCGACCAAGGACGTCCTCGTCGAGACGGCCGGCGGCGTCATCGTCTCCGTCACGGCCGGTGTCCCGGCACCGGAGGCGGCGGTCGTGCTGCGGGGCCTGACGCTGCCGGGCCTGGCCAACACCCACTCGCACGTGTTCCACCGCGCGATCCGGGGCCACAGCCAGAGCGGTGTCGCCGACTTCTGGCTGTGGCGCGACCTGATGTACTCCGTGGCCGAGCGGCTCACCCCGGAGCTGATGTACGACCTGGCCCGGGCCACGTACGCCGAGATGGCCCTGTCCGGCGTGACGAGCGTGGGCGAGTTCCACTACGTGCACCACCGTGCCGGCGGGGAGCGCTACACCGACCCCAACGAGATGAGCCGCGCCGTCGTGCGCGCCGCCAACGACGCCGGCATCCGGATCACCCTGATCGACACGTGCTACCTGCAGGCCGACGTGCACGGTGCGCCGCTCACCGGGGTCCAGCAGCGCTTCGACGACGGCTCCTGGCAGGCCTGGGTCGAGCGGGTCGCGCAGCTGGGGTCCGGGCCGATGCAGCGCACCGGCGCGGCGATCCACTCGGTACGTGCCGTGCCCCGCGCGGCCATGGGCCCCATCGCCGACGCGGCCCGCGCGAACCGCTGGCCGCTGCACGTCCACCTCTCGGAGCAGCCCGCCGAGAACGCCGCATCCGTCGAGGCGTTCGGGCTCACGCCCACGGAGGTGCTTGCCGCCGAAGGGGCGCTCGGCGACACGACGACCGCCGTCCACGCGACGCACCTGACCGACGCGGACATCGCGGCCCTGGGCGGGAGTGCCACCTTCATCAGCATGTGCTGCACGACCGAGCGCGACCTGGCCGACGGCGTCGGGCCGGCCGCGCGGCTGCACGCCGCCGGGTCGCCGCTCTGCGTGGGCAGCGACGCGCACATGATGATCGACCTGTGGGAGGAGGCTCGCGCCATCGAGCTGGACGAACGGCTCGTCTCGGGCACCCGCGGCCACCTGTCCGTCGGGGACCTCGTGCGGGCGATGACGACCTACGGCGCGGCATCCATCGGGTGGCCCGAAGCCGGCTCGATCGCCCCCGGCGCGCTGGCCGACCTCGTCACGGTCCGGCTCGACTCGCCCCGCACGGCAGGGGCGCGCAGCGGCGATGCCCTGGCCCACGTCGTGTTCGCCGCCACCGCGGCCGATGTCACCGATGTGTTCGTCGGGGGAGCGGCGGTCGTCCGCGACGGGCGGCACCTGTCGGTCGACGTGGGACCCGAGCTCGAGTCCGCCGTCGCCGCCGCGCTGGGAGTCGCCGAAGGGCTGGCCTGAGACGCCCACGTCGAGGAGGATCGAGCCCATGGAGACCGGTCCTGTCGGCGACGTCGAGCTGCGCGAGCTCGGACACCTCGTGCCCGGAGCACGCCTGGTCACCGACCCGGACATCGTGGCCGGGTTCGTCCACGACCAGGTCACGGTCCTCCCGGCGGGGCGGCCGCTTGCGGTGGTCATGCCCAGCCGTACCGAGGACGTCGTCGCGGTGATGCAGTGGGCCACCCGTCACCGGGTGCCGGTCGTACCGCGGGGCGCCGGCACCGGCCTCGCCGGGGGCGCGACCGCCATCGACAACGCGCTCGTCGTCTGCCTCTCCGGGATGACCGCCATCCGCGAGATCGACCCGGCGAACCGGGTCGCCGTCGTCGAGGCCGGGGCGATCACCGCCGACGTCGACCGGGCGGCCCGAGAGGCCGGCCTCATGTATGCCCCTGACCCGTCCTCCGTCGAGCTGAGCACCATCGGCGGAAACGTCGCCACGAACGCCGGCGGGCTGCGCTGCGTCAAGTACGGCGTCACCCGCGACTCCGTCCTCGGCATCGAGGCGGTCCTCGCCGACGGTCGGGTCCTGTCTACCGGTGGGCGGACCATCAAGAACGTCGCCGGCTACGACCTCACCGGGCTGTTCGTCGGGTCCGAGGGCACGCTGGGCATCGTCACGAGCGCCACCCTGCGGCTGCTCCCGCTCCCACCGCGCGACCCGGTCACGGTGGTGGGCGGCTTCCCGTCGCTCGTCACCGCCGCCGGCGCCGTCTCCTCCGTGGTCGCCGCCGGGCTGCGCCCGAGCCTGCTCGAGCTGCTCGACCATGCCATGCTCCGGGCGATCGACGACTGGAAGCACCTCGGCCTCTCCGGGACCGAGGCGATGCTCATCGCCCAGTTCGACGACGTCGACGCCGACGCCCGCGCCGAACGGGTCGACGCCCTGTTCACGGCCGCCGGAGCCGATGACGTGGCGGTCTCGACGGACCCCGACGAGTCCGCCCAGCTCCTCGAGGTGCGGCGCCTGGCCTACCCCGCTGCCGAACGACTCGGCCGGTGCCTCGTCGAGGACGTCGGTGTGCCGGTCAGCCGGCTGGCCGACATGGTCGCCCGGATCGAGCGGGCCGCCGACCGGCACGACGTCCGGGTCGTCACCGTGGCCCACGCCGGCGACGGCAACCTGCACCCCACCTTCGTGTTCGACTCGCCCGACGGCACGGTGCCCCACGCGGTGTGGCAGGCGGCCGACGAGGTCTTCCGCGGTGCCCTCGAGCTCGACGGCACGCTGACCGGTGAGCACGGGGTCGGGCTGCTCAAGCAGCGTTGGCTGCCCGACCAGCTCGGTCCGGTGGGGACTGCGGTCAGCCGGGCCATCAAGGACGCACTGGACCCCCTCGGCCTGCTCAACCCCGGTCGCGGCATCTGACCCCGAGTGACACGCTCGGCTGCCG
>NZ_JBDIAQ010000154.1:0-8324 GCF_039812505.1 Intrasporangium sp.
GCGGTACCGGACCGTCGGGGACATGTCCTGCACCGGGGCGGTCGAGTCCGCCGCCGCGACGAACGCCGAGATCGTCCTCGAGGTCGCCGCGTCGACGCTCACCGAGCGGGGCGCGACCCGCGCCGACGACCGGATCTCGGAGGCCGCCATGGAGGACCGGAAGAAGGAGGGGTACTTCTGAGCTCCCCACGAAGTTCTCCGCTCGTCCCTCGCTCCGATACTTCGCGGGGGCCCCATGACAAGGACACCTTGAGATGACCATCCTCACCGCCAGCCCGTATGCCGCCGAGCTGGGTCAGCACGGCCTGTTGCGCCTCGCGACGGCCGGGTCCGTCGACGACGGCAAGTCGACCCTCGTGGGGCGACTGCTCCACGACACCAAGTCGGTCCTGTCCGACCAGCTCGCCGCGGTCGAGCGCGTGTCCCGGGAGCGGGGCCTGACGGCCGCGGACCTCGCGCTGCTCACCGACGGCCTGCGCGCCGAGCGCGAACAGGGCATCACCATCGACGTCGCGTACCGCTACTTTGCTACCGCCACAAGGTCGTTCGTGCTCGCCGACTGCCCCGGCCACGTCCAGTACACCCGCAACACCGTGACCGGATCGTCGACCGCGGACGTCATCGTCCTGCTCATCGACGCCCGAAAGGGGGTCCTCGAGCAGACTCGGCGACACCTGGCCGTCGCCGCACTCCTCCGCGTCCCGCACGTCGTCTTCGCGGTCAACAAGATCGACCTCGTCGACTTCTCCGAGTCGGTCTTCCGCGCGGTCGAGTCGCAGCTGCAGACCGTGGCCCACGACCTCGGCGTGACCGGTGCCCGGGCGATCCCGGTCTCGGCGCTCGACGGGGACAACGTCGCCGCGCGGTCCTCGCGCACCCCGTGGTACGCCGGTCCGGCGCTGCTCGAGCTCCTCGAGACCCTGCCTGCGTCGGCCGAGGTGGTGACAGGGTCGTTCCGTCTCCCGGTCCAGCTCGTCCTCCGGCCGCAGGCCGCGGCCCGGGAGCAGGCCTGGCGGGACTACCGCGGCTACGCAGGGCAGGTCGCCTCAGGTTCCGTGAGGGTCGGTGACGAGGTCGTCGTGCTGCCGTCGGGCCTGCGCACCAGCGTGACCGGGATCGCGGTCGGTGAGCGCCGGCTCGACGAAGCGGTGGCACGGCAGTCGGTGACCGTCCAGCTCGCGGACGACCTTGACGTCTCCCGGGGGGACGTCATCGTCTCGGCGCACGACGTGCCGGCGTCCACCCAGGACGTCGCGGCGTTCGTCTGCTGGCTCGGGGAGACGCCGTTGCGACCCGGCGCACGCGCCCTCGTCAAGCACGGCGCCCGCACGGTCCAGGCGGTCGTGCGCACCATCGAGGGCCGGCTCGACCTCGACGCACTGCACTCCGTCCCGGCAGAGTCGTTGTCCCTCAACGACATCGGCCACGTCACCCTGCGTCTCGCGCAGCCCCTGCCGATCGAGGCCTATGCCGTGTCGCGCCCGGGTGGCGCCTTCCTGCTCATCGACGGGCACGACGGTGCCACGCTCGCCGCCGGCATGGCTCGCCGCCGCTCCACCGTCGAGGAGCCACGTGCCGTCCGCGGGCCACTCGCCGCCCAAGGGCCAGTTCTCGCAGAAGGGCCACGCCCGTGACCCGCTCGGCGTTCCCAGTGGTCCTCGACCTCGCCGGCCGCCGGGTCGTCGCGGTCGGCGGCGGCCCGGTCTCCGCACGCCGGGTCCGCGCCCTCGTCGCCGAGTCGGCCGACGTCACCGTCATCGCGCCCTACGTGTGCGAGGACCTCCACGACCTCGTCCGCAGCGGCGACATCACCTGGCTGGCTCGCGACTACGGGGGTGCGCGCGACCTCGACGGCGCCTGGCTCGTGCACACCGCGACCGGCGACCCGATCACCGACCGCGCCGTCCGCGAGGACGCCGACGCGGCCCGGACCTGGTGCGTCGACGCGACCGACGCCGACGCCACCCGGGCGAGTGTCCCCGCCCGCACGGACGTGACCACCCCGGACGGCCGGGTCACCATCTCGACGTATGCCGCCGGCGACCCGCGTCGCGCCAGCGGGGTCACCGACGCGGTCGCCATCGCAGTCGCTACCGGGCGAATCGACCTGCGCCGCAGGCGAGCTCGGTCGGGAATCGGCTGGGTCGCGCTCGTCGGCGGAGGCCCGGGCGCCGATGGGCTCCTGACGGCCCGCGGACACGAGCTGGTCCGCTCCGCGGACGTCGTCGTCGTCGACCGCCTCGCACCCCGCACCGTGGTCGACCGACTCCCCGACTCGGTCGAGGTCATCGACGTCGGCAAGACACCGGGCCACCACCCGATCCCGCAGGAGCGGATCAACGAGATCCTCGTCGAGCAGGCCCTGCTCGGACGCGCGGTCGTCCGGCTCAAGGGCGGCGACCCCTACGTTCTCGGCCGGGGCGGCGAGGAACGGCTCGCCTGCGAGGCGGCCGGTGTCCCGGTGGAGGTCGTGCCGGGCGTGACGAGCGCGGTCTCCGTCCCAGCGGCGGCCGGCATCCCGGTGACCCATCGTGGGCTCGCCCGCGCCTTCAGCGTCGTGACTGGCCACGACGAGATCCCTTCGCTGCCAACCGGTTCCGACCACACACTCGTCCTGCTCATGGGTGTGGGGCGGCTCCACGAGACCGCCGCGCTGCTCGTCGCGAACGGACGTGAGCGGCATACCCCCGTTGCTGTCGTCGAGCGGGGCTGGACGCCCACGCAGCGGACGACGGTGGGCACGCTCGACACGATCGCCGTGCTCGCCGCGGCACGCGGCGTCGAGAGCCCGGCCGTCATCGTCGTCGGTGACGTCGTGCGCCTCGCGCACGAGTGGGAGGAGGTCGCGTGAGCACGCTGCTGCTCGTCGGTGTCGTCGGGTTCTTCGCGCAGTTCGTCGACGGTGCCCTCGGCATGGGGTATGGCGCCACGTCGTCCTCGCTGCTGCTGACCCTGGGCCTGACCCCGGCCCTCGCGAGCGCCTCGGTCCACCTCGCGGAGCTCGGCACGAACGTCGCGTCCGGCGTCTCGCACTGGCGCCTCGGCAACGTCGACCGTCGCCTGGTGCTCCGCCTCGGCGTGCCCGGTGCGGTGGGGGCCTTCCTCGGCGCCACCCTGCTGGTGCACCTGTCCACTGCCGCTGCCGCGCCGGTGATGGCCGGCGTCCTGCTCGTCCTCGGTGTCTATGTGCTGGCCCGGTTCGCGCTGCGGCCACCTCCGGTCGCCAGTGCCCGGGTCTCCCCGCACCGCAGTCGGTTCCTCGTCCCGCTCGGGTTCGTCGGCGGCTTCGTCGACGCGACCGGTGGTGGTGGCTGGGGGCCGGTCTCGACGACCACGCTGTTGTCGGCCGGGCGTACGGCGCCACGCACCGTCGTGGGCTCGGTCGACACCTCGGAGTTCCTCGTGACCGCCGCGGCGAGCGTCGCGTTCCTCGTCGGCCTGGGGACATCCGGCATCCACTTCGGCTACGTGCTGGTGCTGCTGGGTGGTGGACTCGTGGCGGCGCCCGCAGCCGCCTGGCTCGTCAGCCGCCTGCCCGCGCCCGTGCTCGGCACCGGCGTCGGCGGCCTCATCGTCGTGACGAACCTCCGGACCCTGCTCGAGGCGGCCGGGGCATCCGTCGATGTCCGCCAGGTGGCCTACCTCGTCGTCGCGGCGACCTGGGCGTCGCTCGTCACCGCCGCCGCCATGCGCCAGCAGGTCACGGGCCATCCCGAACCCAGGCGCGCGGGCCCACGCCAGGACCACCCGAAGGCCGCGAACGGGCAGCCCGTCGCCTCCTAGCCGATTCACAGCAACGCGGACCAGCTCTGATACCTCCTGCTCAGGTTCACGGGTAATCGTTGAAGAACGAACCACCCCCAGAGGAGGAACCATGGGACTGTCCGCACTCAGTCGAGCGCGCTCCTTGACGGTCGGCATCCTGTCCGCGAGCACCGCGGTGACCGGCTTTCTCGGCGTCCACCTCGCCCAGGACCATGCAGCCTCCGTAGCGGCAGCGACGTCGACAACCACCAGCTCCACCAGCTCGCAGACGCAGCAGACGCAGCAACAGGACGGCCAGAGCTCGACCAAGGCAGACAGGCACTCCCACGACGACGAGAACGACCACGACGGCGCGTCGACCCTTTTCGGTGGCGACGACGAAGGCGACGACGACGGTGGCCAAGCGGTCCAGAACAACGGCCAGAGCAACCAGAACAACCAGGTCACCCAGTCCAACCAGAACGCACCCAGCCAGAACGGCTCCAGCTCGTCCGGCTCGCTCGCGCCCGGCTCGGGCGTGCCCCAAGTCACGACGCACGGATCATGAGCCGCGACCCCGTTGCCGAACCGCTCCTCGGCAGGGCCACGTTCCGGGCGATCAGCTCGGTCCACACGATCGTCGCGACCGATCCGACGGCCGCCGCGCCGGCCGCGCGCGTCGCGCAGGACTACCTCGCCGCGCTCGACCAGGCCGTCTCGCGCTTCCGCCCCGACTCCGAGGTGTCGCTCCTCGCCGCGCGGGCTCGGCGAGGACCGGCGTCCGCCTTCGTCTCCCCGATCTTCGCCGACCACCTCCAGACGGCGCTGCGGATGGCGCGGGCCACCGGAGGGCTCGTCGACCCGACCATCGGTGCGGCCGTCGTCGCGAGCGGCTACGACGCGGACATCGACGCCGTCCGAGCCCGCCGCTTCCCGCATCCCGACACCCGCCGTGCCGCCGTGCCCGGCTGGGGTTCGGTCCACTTCTCCGCCGCCACGCGGCGGGTGACCGTCCGGCGCGGCACCCTCCTCGACCTCGGGGCGACCGCGAAGGCGTATGCCGCTGACGTCCTTGCCGCCCTCCTGCCGGCTCAGCTGCCCGGCGGGTTCCTCGTCGACCTCGGTGGCGACATCGCCATCGCCGGTGAGACCCCACCCGCCGGGTGGCAGATCGGGATCGAGGACGCCCGCGGCCAGATCCTCCAGGTGGTCGCCTCGACCGGCCAGGCGGTGGCGACCTCGTCGACCCAGCTGCGCCGATGGACCTCGACGAGCGGCGAACGCCACCACATCGTCGACCCCCGCACCGGTCTGACCGCCGGGGCCACCTGGGCGCAAGTCACCTGCACGGCCCCCACCGCGGTCGAGGCGAACGCCGCCGCCACCGCGGCGATCGTGCTCGGTCCGGACGCGCCGGCATGGCTCGAGCGCCAGGGCTTCGCCGCCCGGCTCGACTCCGTCGACGGCCGGACCGTCATGACTCCGGGTTGGCCACGTCCCCACCTCGAGCACCGGACCGCATCGTGAACGAGCTGCTCTGGTACACGTCACGTGCCACCGGCACACTGAGCATCGTCCTGCTCACCGCCGTCGTCATCATGGGCGTCGTCATGTCAGGTCGGGGTGCGCGCACCACGGAGGGGGCGACGATCGCGATGGCGCTCCACCGGTGGCTGTCCCTCGGCATGACCATCTTCATCCTCGTGCACGTCGCGACCGCCGTCGTCGAGACCTTCGTGTCGATCGACCTCATCGCCGCGTTCATCCCCTTCACCTCCGGCTACGAGCCGTTCTGGATGGGGCTCGGCACCATCGCGTTCGACATCGGCATCGCCGTCGTCGTCACGTCACTGCTCCGCGACGGCTCTCCGACCGGGTCTGGCGCGTCGTGCACTGGGCGGCATACGGGCTCTGGCCGCTGTCGATCCTCCACAGCTTCATGCTCGGCACGGCGGACGAGCCGATCCTGCGCCTCACGACCGTCGCCTGCGCAGTCGCTGGAGTCGTCGCGATCCTCTGGCGCACCGGCGCCTCCCACCACGACAGCGACCGACGACGCCATGTCGCCTCCCAGGAGTGGTCATGAGCGAGACCCTTGCGCTGCTCCTTCGCGACGCAGGCCTCACCGGTCGGGGCGGCGCCGGCTTCCCGACCGCTGTCAAGCTCCAGGCCGCACTCGAGCACCATGCACGTCTCATCGTCAACGCCTGTGACGGCGAGATCGGCGCCGCCAAGGACGGCTGGGTCGTCGAGCACCATCTCGACGAGCTCGTCCACGGCGCAAGGCTGCTCAGTCCTCGTCGCACCTCCACCATCCGGTATGCCGCTCACCGCGGTTCCCCGACCGCGCACCGTCTGCGCGGGGCCGGCCTCTCCGTCCTCGAAGTACCCGCACGGTATGTCTCCTCAGAGGAGTCGTCGCTCATCTCGCTCGCCCAGGGTGGTCTTGCGCGGCCGATGACGAAGCGAACCCCGTTCGTCCAGGGCGGCCGGGACTCCTCGGGCCGGCGGATCAGCCCGACCGTCGTCCTCAACGCCGAGACGGTATGGCGCGTGGCCCAGCTCGCGGACCGCGGAGCGGGGTGGTTGCGCTCGTTCGGCACGGCCGACGAGCCGGGGCCGCGACTGGTCAGCGTGAACGGGTCGGCGGCTCGGGGAGCCGTCCTGGACACGGAGGCGGGTGTGCCTCTGACGGACCTGCTCGCAGTGGTCGGCGGTGTGCCGGACGATGTCGAGGCGATCCTGGTCGGTGGTCTGGGCGGCAGCTTCGTTCCCGCCGGCGCGGTCCCGAGCTTGACCTGGTCCACCGCCGACCTGTCGCGGTTCGGCGCCGGGACCGGCCCGGGGGTCGTCGAGGTCGTCGCGCCCAGCGAGTGCCCGGTCGCCTTCGTCGACCGGTTCCTGACGTACGCGGCGGGGGAGTCGGCGGGCCAGTGCGGCCCGTGCATGTTCGGCGTGCCGGCGCTCGCAGCGGACTGGCGCGCCTTCGCGGAACGCCCGAGCGCCGCACTGCTCCAGAGCATCTCGGCCCGGGCCGGTCTGCTGCCCGGCAGAGGTGCCTGTCGGTTCCCTGACGGGGTGGGTCGCTTCGCCGCCTCGGCGCTGACCGTCTACCGCGAGCACCTCGAAGGGCACGTCGTCGGCTACTGCCTCGAACCGAGAGGAAGGATGGCCGATGTCCTCCCGAGCTGAGTCGGCCACGCGCCGCGCCCTCGAGGCCGCCGACGGCGCAGCGGTCGAGCTGCGCATCGACCGCGTCGCGTGCACCGGCCACGGAGTCTGCGCCGCGGTCCTGCCGCGCAACATCGAGCTCGACGAGTGGGGCTACCCGATCGTGCGGGACCCGATGGTCACGGCCCAGGATGCCGCGACGGCGATCAAGCTCTGCCCGGCCATGGCCATCTACCGCGCGACCCCGTGAGTGGCTGCGAGGGCGTCGGCCCGAACTACTCGGCCGCGCCGCGCTGCTCCTGCGAATAGGTGAGCAGCTCATCGATCTCCTCGCGGCTGGCGCCCCGCGCCGCGGCCGCACGGGTGCGACTGATGTTCGTCGAGGTCGCCGTCATCGCGGCAGCGACGCGGCCGCGCGCATACGTCATGGAGTTCGCGGCGCTGACACCGAGGCCCGCACCGACCTCGATCGCGTCCTGGTCGGCGCCCATGTAGAGGAAGTGCCAGCTGTAGTCGTTGGTCTGCTGCTCGATGAGCGCCTTGATCTGCGGGCGGGTCAGCTCGCGTGAGGCCTTCTCGTAGCCGTCGGTCATGATGCCGACGATGACGGTCCCCGGCCGCGCCTCCTCGGGCAGCGCGGCGAGCCGGGCACCTGCCTCGCCCACGAGGCGCCCGATCGAGTCGAGCAGCGCGGTGGACCCACGCGGGTGCAGCTGCAGCGGCGGCACCTCGGCGACCGGGAGGTCGCGATAGACCTCTTCGTACTCGGTGTCGAACTGCGCCAGCGTGACCCGGCACTGGCCCGGCGCTCGGCGCTGCTCCTCGATGAAGGCGTCGAAGCCGCCCTCCGTGTCGGTCTTGATCGACTGCATCGAGCCGGATCGGTCGAGCAGGAAGTAGATGTGGGTCAGGCTCGGGTCGGTCATCGTGAATCCCCTTGTGGTTCGGCCGGCGCAGCGGTCCGCGTCAGGTGGTCCGTCGCGCCCGGAAGCGCAACGGCGTCGGTGTGTCCTCGCGGTCGGACGTGCGGTGCCGCCCCTCCTCGAGGTCGTAGCGGGCCCGCTCGACTCCCGCTGCGGTCACGCGACCAGAATCAGACTGGTATGCCGCCAGCAGCCTGGTGCGCGCCAGGCGCGGTCCCACGGCGTTCTCGGTGAGCCCTGCGAGCTGACCGGCCGCCCTGATGGTCGCACCCTCGGTCGTCACCGCGACGGCCATCGCCTCGTCGAGCGCCCGGGTCACCTGCTGCTGTGCCTCACGGAGCAGCGGCAGGGCCGCAACGGGTGCGGCGGCGTCGACACGGTCGAGCGCCGAGCGGGCAGCGTGGACCGACTCGGAGATCGACGTGTGATCAACGGTACGAGTCATGCCTCGATCCTAACCGCACTTACTGCGGCACTGCAATAACT
>NZ_JBDIAQ010000155.1:0-8245 GCF_039812505.1 Intrasporangium sp.
GGCGTCGGCGAGCGAGGGCATGCGCGCATTCTCCCAGAGCGCAGTCGTCCCGCAGGGGCAGTGGTATGCCGCTCGCCTCCCTCCCGATCGACAGTGCGCAACTCCGGATCGACAGTGCGCAAACCCCGATCGACAGTGCGCAACTCCGGATCGACAGTGCGCAACTCCGGATCGACAGTGCGCGACTCCGGATCGACAGTGCGCAAATCCCGATCGACAGTGCAGCACTCCCGATCGACAGTCTCGCTCCACTGGTCGACGGCGCCGGCTCGGACTCGTCCCGCAGCGGCCAGACCTCAGCCGAGCCGCTCCTCGAGCCGGGCGAGGATGCCGCGGCAGGCTGCCTCGACCTCCCGGAAGCAGCGCGCGAACTCGGCTTCGCCGCCATACCAAGGGTCGTCGGTCTCGAGGGTGCCGGCCGCGACGGCGGCGGGGTCGAACTCGCGCACGAGGTGGATCTTCGCGCGGTCCACGTCGGTGTGCGCCAGCTGATGCAGCGTGCGCACGTGGCCGCGGTCGGCGGCCAGGACGAGATCGACCTCGTCGAAGGTGCGTCGCTCGAACTGCCTTGCCCGGTGGGTCGTCCCGTCGTAGCCGTGCTGTTCGAGCACGTCGATGGTGCGCGGGTCGGCGGGATTGCCGACATGCCAGCCGCCGGTACCGCTCGAGGTGATCCGGACTCGGTCGGCGAGGCCCGCCCGCTCGACGAGTCCGGTGAGGATGACCTCACCCATCGGCGACCGGCAGATGTTGCCGGTGCACACGAAGGTGACGTGCACGGTGCCAGCCGCCATGGGCCCATTCAACACCGTCCCTCGTCACGTGCCCGGCCGCGGGTCCGAAGGCAGTGTCGGTGGCGGCTGCAACGGTGTCTTCATGACGACAGGGCAGGGGTCGGGCGGGCCGGAGGATCTCGCGGTGCAGTTCGCGGAGTGCGTCGCGGCGCGTGACGTGGTGGGGATCGTGCGGTTGTATGCCGCCGACGCCGTGGTCAGCCTGCGTGACGGTCGCGAGGCCGTCGGGTCCACCGCGATCGGGGCAGCGTTCGCGGCGGCGCTCGAGCGGGGCTTCGACCTCGCGGTCGAGCCGGTCGGCGCCCCCATCGTCCGTAGCGGCGTGGCCTGCACGTCGAGCCGCACAACGGACGGCCGGGTGTGCACCCAGGTCGCGCGCCGGGAGCCGGACGGGACGTGGCGCTGGCTGCGCGACGGGTTCCGCCTGCGTGCGCTCCGCCTCGAGGAGGTGATGCCGATGGACCGGGACGTCGCCTGACCTCGGGGGGTGGCTCCGGGGGCCGGGCCCGGGTCCGGCCGACGCCCGTGGCCGCGAGCGACGGCGTAGGTTTCCCCTGTGCCAGCTGCCGATCCCGCCGACCCGGTCGACGCGACGGCTCGCAGCTCGCACCTGATCGACCTGACCCCGCTGCGGGTCAGCCCGGCGTTCGCGCGCCTGTGGGCCGGCAACACCCTCTCGGGTATCGGCGCGGTCATGACGAACATCGCCGTGGCCCTGCACATCTACGACCTGACGCAGTCGACGTTCATGGTGTCGCTCGTCGCGTGGTTCTCGCTCGTCCCGATGGTCGCGGCCGGGCTCTACGGCGGGGCGATCGCGGACCGGTTCGACCGGCGCGCGGTGGCGTTGATCGCCTCCGTCGTCGCCTGGTTCTCGACGGTGTGCCTGGCGACCGTGGCGTGGGGCCGGTTCGAGGCGGTGTGGGCCTTCTACGTCATCACGACCGTCAACGCCGTGGCCGCGACGGTCGCCTCGGCGACACGGCAGGCCATCACGCCACGACTGCTCCCGGTGGTGCTGCTGCCCCAGGCCGCCGCGCTGAACGGCATCTCGATGGGGGTCATGGTGACGCTGGGACCGGCTGTGGCCGGCCTGCTCGTGGCGCGCGTCGGCTACCCGTGGACCTACACCACCGACGTGATCCTGTTCGTCTTCGGCTTCCTCGGGCTCTGGACCCTGCCGAGCATCCAACCCGAGCGCGCGCCGGACGGGCACCTCGTGCACGGCATCGAGGCGGTACGTCACGGGCTGCGCTACCTGCGCGACGCCCCGAACATCCGGATGAGCTTCGTCGTCGACATCGTCGCGATGACGTTCGGCCAGCCCATCGTGCTCTTCCCGGCCGTAGGCGCAATCGTGCTCGGTGGGGGCGCCATGACCGTCGGCCTGCTCACCGCCGCCTACGCCGTCGGGGGGATCGCCTCGAGCCTCCTGTCAGGGCGGCTCACCGCGATCCGCCGGCAGGGCAGGGCGATCCGCACCGCGATAGCGTCGTACGGTCTGGCGATCGCCGGACTGGGCGTCGTCCTCGGCGTCACGACGCTGGGCGGCTGGTCGGTCCGGTCGCCGGACTTCGCCGACGTGAGCGTCCCGGGGCTGGCCGCCTCGTGCCTGTGCCTCGTCTGGGCCGGAGCGTCCGACAACGTCAGCATGATCTTCCGAACCACGATCCTGCAGGCCGCCGTGCCCGATGCGATCCGCGGCCGGATCCAGGGGATCTCCACGGTCGTCGTCACCGGCGGGCCGCGGCTCGGCCAGATGTTCGCCGGGACGCTCGCTGCGGTCACCGTGACCTGGCTGCCGCCCTTCGCCGGGGGCCTGCTCGTGGTTGCTGTCGTCTGGGTCTGGGTGGGCCGGGTGCCTTCGTTCCGCGACTACGACGCGCTCGATCCTCGTCCCTGAGGTCAGCCTCCCCAGCCTCCTCCGGGACGGACTGAGCGGGTGGAACAGGTCTTGGGCCCGGCCGCGCTGACGCGACCCGATCAACACCAGGGGAGGTGCCGACCGGCGCGCGGAGGTGCGCTCAGCGGCATACGGCGTGACACGTCGGTAGGGAACCCACGCGTCAGTCCGGGAAGCCGTTCGGGTTGGCCTGCTGCCAGCGCCACGTGTCGACGCACATGTCGTCGACGGAGCGGGTCGTCGCCCAGCCCAGCTCGGCGTTGGCCTTGTGCGGGTCGGCGTACGACACCGCGACGTCGCCCGCCCGACGCCCGACGACGCGGTGCGGCAGCTCGTGCCCGACCGCCCGCTCGAACGCGTGCAGCATCTCGAGCACCGACGTGCTCCGGCCGGTGCCGAGGTTCCAGACCCCGACCGGCTCGTCCATGGTGCCGAGCCGCGTCAGGGCGGCCAGGTGCCCGGCCGCCAGGTCCTCGACGTGGATGTAGTCGCGCTCGCCGGTGCCGTCGCGGGTCGGGTAGTCGTCGCCGTAGACCGACAGGTACTCCCGCCGGCCGACCGCGACCTGCGCGATGTAGGGCACCAGGTTGTTGGGGATGCCCTGCGGGTCCTCGCCGATGGTGCCGCTCACGTGCGCGCCGACCGGGTTGAAGTAGCGCAGCAGCGCGAACCGCATCGCCGGGTTGGCCACCGCGACGTCGCGCAGGATCTGCTCCTGCATCACCTTGGTCCAGCCGTACGGGTTGGTTGCCGAGGTGGGGCGGTCCTCGGTGGCGGCCTCCTGGTCGAGGCCGTAGACGGTCGCCGACGACGAGAAGACGAGCTTGTCGACCCCGTGACGCTGCATCGCGCGCACGAGCGAGAACGTCGTGCCGAGGTTGTTCTCGTAGTACTCGAGCGGCAGCTCGACGCTCTCGCCGACCGCCTTCAGGCCGGCGAAGTGGATGACGGCGTCGATGTGCTCGTTGGCGAACAGGAGCTCGGTCTTGTCGTGGTCGCGCAGGTCGAACGCGTGGACCGGCAGGTGTTCGCCGGTCAGCGCCTCGAGCCGGTTCACGACCGACGGCTTGCTGTTCGCGAAGTTGTCGACGATGACGACCTCGTGCCCGGCGGCGACGAGCTGGACGACGGTGTGCGAGCCGATGTAGCCGGCCCCTCCGCTGACGAGTACGCGCATGGTCGCCAAGCCTAACGACCAAGTGGTATGCCGCTCACCTCGTGGCGCACGCGGGTGGCCTCAGCCTGCGGTTGCCACCCGGATGCGCCGCAGCCACTCGGCCCTCTCGTGCCGGGCGCGGAGTGCTTCCGCGAGCGAGGTGTCGACGAAGCGGACCTTGGTGTTCGGTTGCATCTGCCCGATCTTGTCCATGTCCGCGCTGATGACCGTGCCGACCATCATGTAGCCGCCGCCGGAGACGGCGTCGCGGTGCAGCACGATGGGCTCCTGGCCGGAGGGCACCTGGACCGATCCGATCGGGTAGCAGGCGTCGACGATGTTCGACGGGTCGTCGCCGGCCCCGAAGGGAGGGGTGCGCGGCTCGAAGCCGAGTGGTGTGCCGCCCTTGAGGCGGTAGCCGATACGGTCGGACTCGGAGGACACGGTCCAGGTGTCGGTGAGGAACCGGTCCATGGAGGCCGGTTGGACTCGGTAGTCGTAGAGGCCTCGCACCATACGGAGCTCGTACTCCTTGGCCAGCGGCAGTCGTAGGCCGTCGGGCAGCTCCGCCCCGACGACCGGGGTGCGGCCGGGCCGGCCGATCGGAAGCTGGTCACCTGCCTTGAGCGGGCGGCCCCGGTGCCCGCCGAGCCCACCGAGCGCGTAGGTGGACCGGCTGCCGAGCTTGACGGGGACCTCGATGCCACCGGCCACGGCGAGGTAGCTGCGGGCTCCGGCGGTGGCGAAGCCGAGGGTGAGGGTCTGGCCTGCTGCTACTGCGAGGACGGTGTCGGTGGGCTGGTCCTGCCCGTCGAGCTTGAGCTGCATGCGGGCCCCGGTCAGGCACACGTGGGTGGGCTCGGTGAAGACGAGTTCGGGCCCCATCAGGGCGCACTCGATCGCGGCGGCGGTCTCGGGGTTGCCCAGGAGCAGGTTCGCGGCGCGGTAGGAGATCTGGTCCATCGCGCCCGACGGGGGGATGCCGAGGTGGTAGTAGCCGCTGCGCCCGGCGTCCTGGATCGAGCTGGCCAGTCCGGGCTTGGTGATCTCAATGGGCATCGAGGGCCTCTAGCAGGGTCTTGGGGTAGCCGTCGTGGTCGGCTTCGAAGTCGTCCAGGGAGAACCGCGCAGGAGCACTGCGGAGGGTGAAGGTGTTGTGCTCGACGGCCTCGACGATCTGGTCGTACTCCGCGCGGTCGACGGGTCGGAACTTGACCACGTCGCCGGGCCGGAACAGGATCATGAACTCGCTGAGGTGCTTGACGTGCTGGTCCGGGTCGTAGATCGGCACCGGGGTGACCCCGAACATCTGGTAGCCGCCGGCACCGCGGACGGAGTAGATGCAGCTGAAGCAGCCGCCGTAGCCGACCGTGAGTGGTGGGGTGTCGGTGCGGGGTCGCAGGTACTTCGGGACCTGGATCTGCTTGTCGCGCTCGACCATCTGGTACATGAACGGCAGGCCCGCCACGAACCCGACCATCGAGACGAACCAAGGGGTGGCCGAGTGCGCTGTGATGAAGGCGTCGATGTCGCGGTAGCCGTTGACGCGGGCGGCGTACTCGAGGTCGGTCGCGTTCGGATCCTGGTGCCGGTCGCGGAACCGCATCTGGGTCTCGTTCGTCCACGGGTCGTCGTAGAGGACCGGGATCTCCAGGATGCGGGTGCTTAAGGCCCCGTGGCCCTCGCCGATGCCGGCGTCGATCTCCTCGAGGATGCCCTGCAGTCGGTGGACGTCGATCACGTCCGGGTCGAACCGGACCTGGTAGGACGCGTTGGCCGGGCAGATCTCGGTGACGCCGTCGAGGTGGCGGTCGGTGAGCTGCTGGGTGATCAGGATGCCGCGGAAGAACGCCCGCAGCGACATGCTCTCGGACAGCTCGACGAACAGGTGCTCGTCGCCGCCGAGGGTGTACCGGGCGCCGGTCACGGTTGTCTCCCCTCCAGCCACTTCTCGACCCAGGTGGTGTGGAACTCGTTGTCCCGAACCTCGGCCTGGGCCAGCAGGGTCTCGAAGAACGGCAGCGTGGTCCTGGGTCCGACCAGCCTGAGCTCGCCGAGTGCCCGGCCGAGCCGGGCCAGCGCCCGCTGCCGGTCCTCGCCCCAAACGATGAGCTTGCCGATCAGCGAGTCGTAGTAGGGCGGGATCGTCGACCCTTGGTAGACCATCGAGTCGACCCGCACACCCGGGCCCATCGGCCAGCGCAGCTCGCTGATCTGCCCGGGCGAGGGCATGAAGCCGTTGGCGGGGTCCTCGGCGTTGATCCGGACCTCGATGGCGTGCCCCTTGGGCGTGATGTCGTCCTGTCGGTACGGCAGCGGCTCGCCCTGCGCGACGGTGATCATCATCCGGATCAGGTCGACGCCGCAGATCTCCTCGGTGATGGGGTGTTCCACCTGGATCCGGGTGTTCATCTCGATGAAGAAGAAGTCCCGGGTGTCCGGGTCGTAGAGGAACTCGATGGTCCCGGCGCCCCGGTAGCCGACCGACTTGGCCAGGGCGACGGCGGCGGCGCAGAGCTCGTCGCGGGTCGCCGGGTCGAGGACCGCGGCGGGCGCCTCCTCCCAGATCTTCTGCCTGCGGCGTTGCAGGGAGCAGTCCCGTTCGTAGAAGTGGACGGCCTCGTGGCCGTCTCCCAGGATCTGGACCTCGATGTGCCGGGCTCGAGCGATGAACCGCTCCAGGTAGACCCCGTCGTCGCCGAATGCCGCGGCCGCCTCCTGCTGCGCGGCAGCGATCCCGGAGACCAGCTCGTCGGCGTCGTGGGCGACCCGGATCCCGCGGCCGCCACCGCCGGATGCCGCCTTGATCAGCACCGGGTAGCCGACGTCGGCAGCAGCCTGCACCGCTGCCTCGGTGCTCGTGATGAGCCCGTTGCTGCCCGGCACGACGGGCACTCCGGCGGCCCGGGCGGTGGCGATCGCCTCGGCCTTGTGACCCATCCGCGAGATGGTCGCCGCGTCGGGCCCGACCCAGATGAAACCGGCACCGGCCACGGCCCGGGCGAACTCGGCGTTCTCCGAGAGGAACCCGTATCCGGGGTGGATCGCATCGGCGTTCACCGTCCGCGCCGCAGCCAACAGCGCCTGGTGGTTGAGGTAGCTCTTCTTCGCGTGCGCGCCGCCGATGTGGACCGACTCGTCGGCGAGCTGCACAGCGAGTGAGTCCTCGTCGGCGTCGCTGTACGCGGCGATCGCGGTGATGCCCATCTCCTTGGCGGCGCGGACGATCCGGACCGCGATCTCTCCGCGGTTGATGACGAGCAGCCGGCGGATGGGACTCACTCGTCAGCCTCGATCCGGACCAGTACGTCGCCGATGTCGACCGGCTCCTCGGAGTCGATGCAGACCTCGACCACGGTCCCGGCGACGTCGGCGGTGACCGGGTTGAACATCTTCATCACCTCGACCAGGCCGATGGTCTCGCCGACGGCGACCTTGGCGCCTACCGTCACGAACGGCGGTGCGGTCGGCGACTCGCACTGGTAGAACGTGCCGGGCAGCGGGGAAGTCACTTCGTGGACGTTGCTCATGAGCTGCTCCTTGCGAGACGGCGGGTGGCTGCTGATCAGGTACCGCGTACGGTACGGCTGCGCGCTGCGCCCAAGGATGGCACAATGGGTGGGCGACCGGACCCCGCGCAACCGGCCCTCAGTCGGCGAACGACCGGACCACGATGCCGGCTCCGTCCAGTCCTGACCGGGTCCGGCTCATCAGCTCGTAGGCGCCCCGGGTGTCGCTGTGGATGCAGACCGACTCGAACTCGATCGCTATCGTGTTCCCCTCGACGGTGTCTACGGTCCCCTGTCGGCAGGCCTGCAGCACCTTGTCGGCCACCGTGTCAGGGTCCAACGCGCCCACGTTGCGAGTGAACACGATCTGCCCGTTGTCGCCGTAGTGCCGGTCGGCGTAGAACTCCCGGATTACCGGCTGGCCGTGCTCGCGGGCCACCGCATCGATCACGGAGCCACCCATCACCAGTACCGGCAGGTCGGGATCGACGATGCGGAGCGCCTCGATCAGCGCGGTCGCGAACTCCTCGTCGCGCGCCGCGTGCATGTACAGCGCTCCGTGCAGCTTGAAGTGCTGCAACCGGGTGCCGTTGAGGCGCACGAACTCTCGCAGTGCCCCCAGCTGGTACAGGGAGTCGTTGACCAGCTCGGCCGCGGTGGCGTTGATGTGACGGCGACCGAACCCTACGAGGTCCCGGAACCCCGGATGGACGCCGACCCCCACGCCGTACTCCTTGGCCAGGGCAACGGTCCTGACCATCGTGCTCGGGTCACCCGCGTGGAAACCGGCGGCGACGTTGACCGAGCTGACCAGAG
The DNA here is from genome assembly GCF_039812505.1 of Intrasporangium sp. GTDB lineage: Bacteria > Actinomycetota > Actinomycetes > Actinomycetales > Dermatophilaceae > Intrasporangium_A. The sequence goes on from NZ_JBDIAQ010000155.1 coordinate 8,179, forward strand.
GCATCATCTGGCGGTCGATGTCGTCGCCGAACATCCATGCACCGAAGCCTTCGCTCATGTCGCAGTT
>NZ_JBDIAQ010000156.1:0-8176 GCF_039812505.1 Intrasporangium sp.
CGCACAACCCCGTCACGACGCCAGTCATGTCGCACAACCCCGTCACGACGCCAGTCATGTCGCACAACCCCGTCACGGCACCAGTCATGTCGCACAACCCCGTCACGGCACCAGTCATGTCGCACAACCCCGTCACGGCACCAGTCATGTCGCGCACAACCCCGTCACGGCGCCGGTCACGTCGCGCGCTCGTGGAGACCTGTGCGTGGATCTCGCCCGCCCCGCGACATGACCGGTGACATGAGGACCGCACCGCTGTCCCCGCGACGCGGACAGCGACATGACCCGCGATCTGGCTGGGCTCATTGCCCGCCGGACCACCTCAACTGAGCGGCCCGGCACTCGAGGCCAGCCTGCTTGTCGCACTTGGCGATTCGTCACGAGAGCGGCAGCGTCAGGGTGAAGGTGGCCCCGCTCCCCCGGCCGGGCGAGGTCGCGACGAGGGTGCCGCCGTGGGCTTCGGCGATGCGGCGCGAGATCGTCAGGCCGATGCCCGAGCCGCCTTGGCCCGAGCCGGGACCGCCTGACCGGCGCCGGTCGGGGACCCGGTAGAACCGCTCGAAGACGCGCTCCAGGTCGGGCGTCGCGATGCCCTCGCCGGTGTCGGTGACCGAGGCGACGGCATGGCCACCGCTGGCCACGACGTCGACGGTGACCCGGCCCTTCGGCGGCGTGGCACGAAGGGCGTTGCCGACCAGGTTGGTCACCACCTGGGCCACCCGGTCCGGGTCGACGGTCACCGGGACCGGACCGGCGCTGCGCGTCAGGGTGAGGGTGACCTCGGCGTCCTCGGCCTGGGGCACGAGCCGTTCGACCGCCGCTGCGACCACCTCGCGCAGGTCGGTGCGCTGCGGAGCCAGCTCGAGCCGGCCCTCCTCGGCACGGGACAGCGCCGACAGGTCCTCGGCGAGACGGCGCAGCCGGCGGGTCTCGCCGGACATCTGGGCCAGCGTCTCGGGCGTGGCAGGCAGCACCCCGTCGATCATCCCCTCGACGTAGCCGTCCAGGACGGTCAGCGGAGTGCGCATCTCGTGGGCCACCTCGCCGAGCAGTCGGGTGCGGCGGGTCTCGGTCTCCTGCAGGGCGCCGGCCAACGTGCGCACGTCGTCGGCGAGTGCGTCGAGCTCACGGGTGCCCGGCTGTGGGATCGTGACGGCATAGTGCCCGCCGGCGATCTGCCGGGTGGCCACGCCGAGGGCGCCGAGGGGTCGCGTGAGCCGGTATGCCGCGAATGCACCGAACAGACCAGCGGCGACGAGCCCTGCCAGCACGCCCACCACCAGGGCGGAGTCCACGGCCGAGACGAACTGGTCGCGCAGCTGCTGGCCGAGACCCGGTCCACCACCCGGCATACCCCCGCGTTGCCCGTCGTGCAGTGCCCCCATCATGTGCGTCTCGCGGTCGAAGATGTTGGGGGCCAAGCCACGCACGAGCAGGAAGGTCACCACCCCGCCGACGACGGCGACCAGGACGTGGCTGGCGACGAGGCGCAGGTCGAGCCGGCGGAAGAAGCGTGTCATCGCTGGGCCTCCGACTCGGCGAGGAACTTGTAGCCGACCCCGCGGACGGTACCGATGAGCCGCGGGTCGGTCGCGTCGTCGCCGAGGGCCTTGCGCATGTTTCGGATGTGGACGTCGACGACGCGTTCGTCGCCGTAGAAGTCGTAGCCCCAGACCCGGTCGAGCAGCTGGGCGCGCGAGAACACCCGCCCGGGCGACGAGGCCAGTGCCGTCAACAGGTCGAACTGGAGCGTGGAGAGGGAGACCTCGCGGCCGTCGACCACGACCTCGCGCCGGGCCGGGTCGATCGTGAGCCCGGCGAATCGCAGGACCGGATCGGCCTCCGGCGCGGCCGTGCCCACCATCGGCCTGGCTCGCCGCAGGACCGACCTGACGCGGGCGACGACCTCGCGGGGGCTGAATGGCTTGGTCACGTAGTCGTCCGCGCCCACGGACAGACCGACGATCCGGTCCACCTCCTCGGCGCGGGCGGTGACGAGGATGACGTAGACATCGGACTGGCGTCGCAGGGTGGTGAGCACGTCGAGGCCGTCGAGGTCGGGCAGGCCGATGTCGAGCAGGATCAGGTCGGGCGGGTCGGCGCGGTCCAGGGCCAGCTGCAGCGCCTCGGCTCCGGTCCGGGCCTCGGTGACGGCGAAACCCTCGGTCTCGAGGTAGGCCCGCAACAGGGTGCGGATCTGTGGTTCGTCGTCGACGACGAGGACCCGGCGGGTCATCAGCACCCCCTCAAGCAGTCTGATGCGGACGGCCCGAGCCTATGGCCGCCGCACGCACCATCGGGGTGGGATCGCCCGGGCGACCCCACCCACGCTGCGCCTGGCCGGCGTGCTCATGCGCCGGGACCGTTGCGCTGCCCGACCGAGGCACCCATGCCGTGGTGCCCGTTGCCGTGGTGCTGGCCCGCGCCCTGCCCCGTGTGCTCGCCCATGTGCTGGCCCGCGCCCTGCCCCATGTGCTGGCCCGCGCCCTGCCCCGTGTGCTGGCCCGCGCCCTGCCCCATGTGCTCGGCCCGGTGCTGACCCATCCCCTGCCCCGTTCCGCTACCCGGAGTGCCCTGGCCACCCGCGCCCGGTCCGGTTGGCTGCCCGGCAAGAGCTGCCTGGTAGGCCGACAGGTGGTGTCGGGAAGCCTCGAGCAGGTGGCTGTAGAGCTGCTTGACGTCGTTCTGCTTCGTCGCGTCGACCTGCTTCTGGAGGTTGGCGATGTCCCACTTCTCGAGCTCCACGCCGACCTGGTGGGCCGCGTTGGCGCTGGCCTTGCCCTTGGCGAGCCAGTCGTCGTAGCGCTGCTGCAGGTCGGGGTAGGCGTAGCTGCCGGCCCGGCGACCCGCCGAGGGGTCACTGACGCCGTGCCGGCTCAGCACGGTGCCCACTGCGGCGAAGTGACGGTCCTCGCCGTGGGTGATCCGGCTCATCGGACGGGCATCCCCGTGCGCCTGGGCCAGCGCGGCGTAGAGGTCCCGGGCCATCCTCTCCCCCTCCCGGGCGTGCTGCAGCTGCTCGGCCACGTCGTGCGGCAGCGCCGTGGACGTCGCGGTCACACCGGGTGCGGGCGTGCCGCCTCCCCGGCTCAGCGCCGAGGCGGTCAACGCCGCGCCGCCCCCGAGCAGGGCCGTCGTGGCGAGAATGGCGACGGTGCGTGTCGTGGTGCTCATCGTGATCCCTCTCCTCATGGTTGCTCCTGTGTCCGAGTCAACCCGGGCGGCATGAAGCACCTCGGTGGCCGCGTGTGAAGCCTTGATGAAGGCCCACCCGACCGGGAGGTCGCGAGCGGCCGCCGGAGTCAGCGGCGCCGGGGTCAGCGGCGCCAGAACAGGTGGTGGACCACCCCGCTCGGGCTCGGCACGACGTCGCAGTGGTAGCGGTCCGACAGCTCGTCCGGCGAGGCCCAGAGCCGCGAGCCCCGGCCGAGCTCGACGGGGGCGACCGCGACGTGCAGCGTGTCGACCAGGCCGGAGTCGAGGAACTGCCGGATCGTGGCAGCCCCGCCACCGAGCCGCACATCCTTGCCCTCGGCCGCCGCCAGGGCCTGCGCCAGGACCTGCGCGGCCGTGCCGCTGACGAAGTGGAAGGTCGTGTCGGCGAGCGTGAGCGGCGCCCGCTCGTAATGGGTCATCACGAAGACCGGAGTATGGAACGGCGGCACGGCACCCCACCAACCGTCCCAGTCGTGGTCGGCCCAGGGCCCGCGGTACGGCCCGAACTTGTTGCGCCCCATGATCTCCGCGCCGATGTTGCGGTGGAAGTCCCGGGTCAGGTAGTCGTCCAGCCCGCGACTGCCCCCGGGGGCGGTGCGGTTGGGCCAGCTCGCCGTCCCGCCCGCCCACGCGAAGAAGTCAGCCGGCTCGGCATGGCCGAACGGCCGCTCGAAGCTCTGACCTTCGCCGGCCCCGTAGCCGTCGCGGGACACGGTGAAGTTGTGCACTCGGACCAGCTGCGCCATCGCCGCCCCCTCGATCGTCGGGTGCCTGCAGTATGCCGCTCAGCCGGCACTCACGGTCAGGTGTCCTCGGGAGCCGGCCGAGCGGCACACTGCAGGGTGGCTGGGAGGCGTCGGAGCGTCGGCAGCCGACCGTAGGTGCTCGACCCCACGGCCGAGCAGCCGAGTGAGCGCGGCCTCGCCGAGACATTGACCGAGGGGAGGGCCGATTCCTAGCCTGACGGGTATGCCGCGTCAGACCCTCCCGATGCTCGACCTGCACGACCTCGAGGCCGGGCCCGAGGCGGCGGAACGCTTCCGCAAGGACCTGCGTGAGGCCACGCACGAGGTCGGCTTCTTCCACCTGCGCCACCACATCGACCCCGCGGTCACCACCGAGCTCTTCGACGTGGCTCGCCGCTTCTTCGCCTTGCCCGAGGCGGACAAAAAGGCCATCGAGATGACCAGGAGTCCGCAGTTCCGGGGGTGGACGCGGCTGGACGGCGAGCTGACCCAGGGCCGGGTCGACCACCGGGAGCAGATCGACATCGGCTCCGAGATGGCGGCCACGGGGGTCGTCGACCCGCCGTACCTGCGTCTGGACGGGCCCAACCAGTGGCCGGAGGCGCTGCCCGAGCTGAGAGCAGTCGTCACGGCATGGATGGAGCGTCTCGAGACGCTGGGGCACCGGCTCCTCTCGGAGTGGGCGCTCTCCCTCGGGGCGCCCGCGGACCACTTCGCGTCGACGTTCGACCCGGCGTCGTTGCTGCTGAAGATCGTGCGCTACCCCGGCAGCGCCGACGCCTCCCAGGGTGTGGGCGCCCACAACGACCCGGGCATCCTGACCCTGCTGCTCATCGAGCCGGGCAAGGCCGGTCTGCAGGTCCGCACCGGGGACGGCTGGTTGGACGTCCCACCGGTCGACGACGCCTTCGTGGTCAACATCGGCGAGCTGATGGAGGTGGCGACCAACGGCTACCTCACGGCCACCTCGCACCGGGTGACGGCGCCGCCGGAGGGCACGGAGCGGCTCTCGATCCCCTTCTTCTTCAACCCGGCCCTGCACGCCGAGGTGCCCTCGATAGACCTGCCACCGGAGCTGGCCGGGCAGGCGCGGGGGATCACCAAGGACGCGGCCAACGTCATCGGCAGCCGGTACGGCGAGAACCTGCTGAAGGCCCGGCTTCGGGCGCACCCGGACGTGGCGGCCCGGCATCACGCCGACCTCCTCGGCCGGTCCGACTGAAGCCGGGCGTTATCGGCGCGCCCGTGCGGGTGCATCGGCCAGGTCGGGTCGCAGGTCGGGTCGCCGGCTGGGTCGTGTCACCGGTCATGTCGCGGGCTGGGTCGTGTCACCGGTCATGTCGCGGGCTGGGTCGTGTCACCGGTCATGTCACCGGTCATGTCGCGGGACGCGTCGCCGGTCATGTCGCACGGCGGGTCATGTCGCCGGTCATGTCGCACGGCGGTGAAGACCCGTGCGTGGATTTCCGCGAGTCGGCGACATGACCTGCGACGTGCGGGCCGGACCTCCATCACCCGCGACATGACCCGCGATGTGACTCCTCGTGCCATCCTGCCGGAGCGGCCCAGGCTGCGGAGCCGTGCCATCGCCTCAGTACAGCTACCTGCACCCGCACTCGGCCCGGCCTCGTTGGGCTCCCGCTGGTCGGTCCGCCGATCACCGAGCCGGCCCATCGCCGGCCGCACCCCCACCCCGTGCAGATGGAGCCCAGCGGGCAAGCCTGACAGGATCAGCACATGACCGGCATCCAGACCCAGACCGCGCTCGAGACCCTCTGCAACTTCGTCGACGGGAGGAGCGTGACATCCGAGGGCGACCTGCTCGACCTGGTCGACCCGGCCACCGGCCAGGTGTACGGCCGGGCACCGATCTCGACCGGGGCGGAGGTCGACGCCGCGGTCGACGCCGCGCAGCGCGCCTTCCCCGCGTGGCGCGACACGACTCCCGCGCAGCGGCAGCTGGCCCTGTTCCGGCTGGCCGACGCGCTGGCCGAGCACGCCGAGGATCTGGCCGACCTGGAGTCGCGCGACACCGGCAAGCCCCGGCCGGGCCTGGTCGGCGACGAGATCGAGCAGTCCGTCGACCAGCTGCGGTTCTTCGCCGGCACGGCCCGGGAGCTCAACGGGCGGGCCGCCGCCGAGTACGTCCCGGGGTTCACCTCCTACGTGCGGCGCGAGCCGGTCGGGGTGGTGGCCCAGATCACGCCATGGAACTACCCGCTCAACATGGCGATCTGGAAGATCGGGCCGGCCCTGGCGGCGGGCAACACGGTCGTGCTCAAGCCCAGCGAGACCACGCCCTCCTCCACGGTCCGGTTGGCGCAGCTGGCTGCCGGCATCCTCCCCGCCGGTGTGTTCAACGTGGTGCTCGGCGACCGCACCACCGGGGCACTGCTGGTGGACCATCCCGTTCCCGCGCTCGTGGCGATCACCGGGTCGGTGCGGGCCGGGATGCAGGTCGCCTCGGCCGCGGCCACCCAGCTCAAGCGGGTGCACCTCGAGCTGGGCGGCAAGGCGCCGGCGGTGGTGTTCGCCGACGCCGACCTGAAACGGGCCGCCATCGGGATCGCCGAGGCGGCCTACGTCAACGGCGGACAGGACTGCACGGCTGCCACCCGGGTGATCGTGCACGAGTCGGTGCACGACGACCTGGTGCGCGAGATCGTGGCCCATGTGCGCGCCCACATCCGCACTGGGGCCCCGCACGAGGAAGGCGTCTTCTTCGGGCCGCTGAACAACCAGTCGCAGCTGGACCAGGTGAGCGGGTTCATCGCACGCCTACCGGCACACACTCGGGTCGAGACCGGGGGGCGGCGGCAGGGGCAGAGCGGGTACTTCTTCGAGCCGACGCTGGTCTCGGGTGTCCGCCAGGACGACGAGATCGTGCAGTCCGAGGTGTTCGGGCCGGTGCTGACCATCCAGCCGTTCGCCAACGAGCAGGAGGCCGTGGCCCTGGCCAACGGTGTGCCCTACGCCTTGGCCGCGTCCACCTGGACCACCGACCACGCCACCGCGATGCGGATGAGCCGGGCGCTGGACTTCGGCTGCGTCTGGATCAACGCGCACATCCCGTTCGTCTCCGACATGCCGCACGGCGGGTTCAAGCAATCCGGCTACGGCAAGGACCTCTCGGTCTACGGGTTCGAGGACTACACCCGCCTCAAGCACGTCATGACCAGCCTGGTCTGAGGCGGCGCCTCCGCTCCCGGCTCGGCCCGGGCCGGTGCCGGTCACACCAGCGCGGCAAGGACGTCGTCTCGCTCCAAGTCGGGGTAGTCGTCACACGTGCCCGCCCGCACCCGATCGGGTCCCGCCGGCCCCGGCCCCCGGCCCCCGGCCCCAGTCCGGCTCGATGTATTTGCGCGGTCCCCGGGCCGCGCAAATACATCGAACCGGGGTCGGGGTCGGGGCGGGTCTGTATGCCGTCCACGCCGGGCTGACGCGCGAGTTCCCCCACCCGGCGGGTTGACTTCGTCGGTGCCGGCTTCACAGCCCCCAGAACGGGCCGGACAGGCCGACGCTGCGCAGGTATTCGCCGGCGGCGCTCGGCTCGCGCCGCACGTAACCCCGCTCGAGCCGCCCGGCGTACCAACCCGAGGCGAGCCGCCACAGGGTCGGCAGGTCCATCACGTAGCCGCGCGGCTGCCCGTTCCGGCCGAGCCAGGCGGTCACGCACGCCTCCGAGCAGAAGAGGCGCTGGTTGCCGCAGGTGTGCACCACGTCGTCCCACATCCGGGCGGCAGGCACGAGGAAGTGGGCCACCTGCTGACCCTCCGGTGGCTGCTGGTTGTCGACGCGCCAGGCGTGGGCCCGGTCGCACGCCGGACAGGTGGTCGCCACGAGTACCGGTCCCTGGTCCGGCAGCAGGTGCGGCACGGCGAACGAGTCCCACGCGCAGCCACCCCACCAGAGCGTGTCGCGGCCCATGACAGAGAAGCCGAGCGGCACCGCGGTGAAGGGGTGCGCCATGGTGATCTCACCGTCCGCACCGAGCGCCAGGTGCCGCCCGGCCGCCAGGACGGCCAACCCCGCTCGCACCTGCTCCGGCGTGGCCGACAGCTGCGCGGCCAGACCGGCGACCAGGGGTGTCCCACCCCGGCGGAACGTCTCGTAGACGGCCAGACGCAGGTCCTCGGTGTCCATGCAACGGAACGCTAGTGGGCATCTTCGTTAGTTCGTTGGGGGGTTCAGGTCCAGGCGGTGGGGTCGCTTAG
>NZ_JBDIAQ010000157.1:0-8121 GCF_039812505.1 Intrasporangium sp.
CAGGAACCCCAGCAGGTCGGCTCTGGTCAGCACCCCCACCGGCTTGCCGTCCGCGACGACGAGCACGGCGTCATACTCCTCGAGCGCCGCGCGGGCGGCCGACACCGGCTCGCCCGAGCCGACGAGCGGCAGGCCCGGCCCCATGTGCTTCTCGACCGAGTCGGCCAGGTGGGCGCGCCCGGTGAAGAGGGCTTCGAGCAGGTCCCGCTCGCTCACCGACCCGGCGACCTCGCCGGACGTGACGGGCGGCTCGGCCTTGACGACCGGCATCTGCGAGACGCCGTACTCGCGCAGGATCTGCACGGCGTCGCGGATCGTCTCGTTCGGGTGGGTGTGCACGAGGGCCGGCATGTCCCCCGACTTCGAGCGCAGCACGTCGCCGACGGACTGCTCGCCGTGCTCGTGCAGGAACCCGTACGAGGCCATCCACTCGTCGTTGAAGATCTTCGACAGGTAGCCACGCCCGGAGTCGGGCAGCAGCACCACGACGACGGCGTCCTCGGGCAGGCCGGCCGCGACGCGCAGCGCGGCCACGACCGCCATGCCGCACGACCCCCCGACGAGCAGGCCCTCCTCGCGGGCCAGCCGCCGGGTCATCTCGAACGAGTCGGCGTCGCTGACCGCGATCACGTCGTCGACGACCGACGGGTCGTAGGCGCCCGGCCAGAAGTCCTCGCCGACGCCCTCGACGAGGTACGGCCGCCCGGTGCCGCCGGAGAAGACCGAGCCCTCGGGGTCGGCGGCGACGACCCGCACCGCGCCGTCGGAGACCTCCTTGAGGTAGCGACCGGTCCCGCTGATCGTGCCGCCCGTGCCGGCTCCGGCCACGAAGTGGGTCACCCGGCCGTCCGTGTCGGCCCAGATCTCCGGCCCGGTCGAGTGGTAGTGGCTGTTCGGGCCCTCCGGGTTGTAGTACTGGTTCGGCTTCCAGGCGCCCTCGATCTCCTTCACGAGCCGGTCGGACACGCTGTAGTACGAGTCGGGGTGGTCGGGCGGGACGGAGGTCGGGCACACCACGACCTCGGCGCCGTACGCCGTGAGCACGTCCCGCTTGTCCTGGCTCACCTTGTCGGGGCACACGAAGACGCACCTGTAGCCGCGCCGCTGCGCGATCAGCGCCAGGCCGACCCCGGTGTTGCCGCTGGTCGGCTCGACGATCGTGCCGCCCGGCCGCAGCAGCCCCTCGCGCTCGGCGGCGTCGATCATCCGCAGCGCGATCCGGTCCTTGACCGACCCCCCGGGGTTGAAGTACTCGACCTTCGCCAGCACCGTGCAGGCCACCCCGGCGTCCTTGGTCACGACGTTGAGCCTGACGAGCGGGGTGTTCCCGACGAGGTCTGCGATGTGCTCGGCGTACTTCACGCTGTCATCCTTGCAGACGCTCCGGCTCCCTCCCAGCTCGTCCGGTATGCCGCCCACCGGCCTTTCCGTCGCAGCCCCGCTTCCCTGCGGCGCGGGCTCCCGGCCGGGACCTGGCGCCCGCCCGACCCGCACTCGAGGCCCGCTCGGCGAGAGGAGACGGGAGCGGGCCGCAGACGCCCGCACCAGGCCCTACCGCGCGTTACCGTGAGAGCAACGACAGGTTCACGGACCGGTTCGAGGCGAGAGGAACGCGAATGGGTCGGGCACGGCGCGCGCGGCGGGTCGCGCAGCAGGCCGTCTACGGCGGTGGGGGTGCAGCCGCGGCACTCGGCGCTCTCGGGCTGGCCGGCTACGGCGTGCTGCGCATCGAGGCCCTGCTGGCCAAGCGCATCGTCGGATCACCGTTCGACGGGTCACCGGACGACAACGGCACCTACGGCTACGGGCCGGGCGACCCGGTGCGGTTCGTCATGCTCGGCGACTCGACCGCCGCCGGGATGGGCGCCGCGCACCGCGAGCAGACCGTGGGCGCGACCATCGCCAACGGGGTCGCGGCCCTGTCCGGCCGACCGGTGGAGCTGACCAACGTCGCGGTCGTCGGGGCCGAGTCGCCCCAGCTCGGCGACCAGGTGGTGCGGGCCCTCGAGCTGGTCCCGCACCCCGACGTCGCCGTGATCTCCATCGGTGCCAACGACGTCACCCACCGCAACGACCGCTCCGCCGCGGTCCGGCACCTCGAGATGGCCGTCAGCCGGCTGCGCGGGACGGGGGCCGAGGTGGTCGTGGCGACCTGCCCCGACCTCGGCGCGGTCGAGCCGCTCCCGCAGCCGCTGAAGCTGCTCGCGCGGCGCTGGTCGCGCGACCTCGCCGCGGCGCAGACCGTCGCGGTCGTGGAGGCGGGCGGCCGGGCCGTCTCGGTGGGCAACCTGCTCGGCCCGAGCTTCATGCGCGACCCGAAGGTGATGTTCAGCGAGGACCGCTTCCACCCGTCGCCGGCCGGCTATGCCCGGCTCGCCGCGGCCCTGCTGCCCTCGGTCGTGGCCGCCCTCGGGCTGCTGGACGAGCCGGCGGCCGTGCCGGACTCGCCGCACATCCGGCACGGCGAGGGCGTCGGGCCGCTCGCCGTCGCCGCGACCAAGGCCGTCCGGCACCCCGGCAGCGAGGTCGGCCCGGCGGAGGTCAGCGGGGAGTCCCGCGGTCCGCACGGCCGCTGGGCGGTCCTGCTCCATCGCGTGCTGGCGCCGGTGCCGCAGCTGCGGGGCGGACCGGAGGCGTCGAACGGCTCGGCCGGGACCACCTCGGGCCGGGGCGACGAGCCACCGGCGGACCCGGCCGGCGAGCAGCCGGACCCGGGGCCGGCGCCCGACCCGACGCCCCTGCGTGGTCACCCGGCCCGCTGAGCACGTTCGGCTCGGGCTCCTCGAGTGCGACGACCCGGGCTACTTCAGCCCGACGACCTCATCGGGCGGCGGGGCCTTGATGTCGAGCTCCTCGCCCCACTGCGAGAAGGTCAGCTGTAGCGGCTTCTCCTTCGGGCCGACGATGCGGACCAGCTGCATCGAGTCCTTGGCGACGTAGAGCGCGCCGTTCTGCGCGCCGGACGGGCCGGTCAGCACCCAGCAGTCGACGCCGTCGACCGTCTCGGAGCCCACGCGGCCGTTCAGCCCGCTGGCGTCGAGCGAGCCGAACGACTTTTCCACCAGGGACCTGAGGCTGAAGCTCTGCGCCAGGTCGCCCACGCTGGCGGCCGGTGCCTTGACGAACTTGTCGCCGGCCGCCTGGACCAGCTTGGCGAAGCCGAGCGCCTTCCAGCCGGTCGCGTCGGCCTGCAGGTAGACGTCGCCGCCCACGGCGATCAGGTGGACGTTGCCCAGGCCGTGCTGCGTCAGGCGCAGGTCGAGGGTCTTGCCGTCGGCGGCACCCTGCCAGGAGATCTTCGTCGTCGCGCCGTCGCGGTCGAACTCACCCGTGACGACGGCCGAGGTTGCGGCCAGCGCGTTCGACTTGGCCCGGTCGAAGATCTCGGCCGGCTTCGGCGGCTGCGTGTCGGTGGTGGGCGCCGGGGTGGTGCCGGTGCTCGAGGTCGCCACGGTCTGGCCATCCGGTGTGGCCGGGCTCTCGGACCGCGAGCAGGCCGTGACGCTCGCCGTGATGGCCAAGGCGCTGGCGAGCGCGGAGGCACGCCGGATCGTCGGGTTCATCGCTCCCCTGTCCTGGGCGCACCGCGGCGGGGGCGCCGTCCTGGCCCTACCGCGATGGTGGGGCGTCCGTCCCGATCACCCTAACCGCTGACTGCCTCGGCCCCGGACCAACCCGGCACACCGAGCGCGTCGCCCCCGGTCGGGCCGTCCCGTCGGGGACCCGCTCCACAGGCGAGCACTACCGCCTCGGGAGGTGGGCGGCATACCATCTGGTCAGGGTGAGCGCCCGCTTACCCAGCTCATCGAGGAGGACCCGTGCCCGAAGCCGTCATCGTCTCCACCGCTCGCTCGCCGTTCGGGAGGGCCTTCAAGGGGAGCCTGAAGGACGTCCGCCCCGACGACCTGGCCACGACCGTCATCCAGGCCGCGCTGGACAAGGTGCCCGAGCTCGACAAGAGCCTGGTCGAGGACATCTACCTCGGCTGCGCGGAGCCGTGCGGCCGGCACGGCTCGAACATGGCCCGCGTGGTGGCGACGCTGCTCGGTCTCGACAACACCCCGGGCGCCACCGTCAACCGATTCTGCGCGAGCTCGGCGCAGACCACACGGATGGCCTTCCACGCGATCAAGGCGGGCGAGGGCGACATCTTCGTGTCGGCCGGGGTCGAGTGCGTCTCGCAGTACCTCGACTGGTCCGGTGCCGGTGGGGCGAAGGCGGACGTGCAGAACCCGCGGTTCGCCGACGCGCAGGAGCGCAGCGCGAAGATGGCGCAGACGAACGAGACGTGGACCGACCCGCGCGAGAACGGCGCGCTGCCCGACATCTACATCGCCATGGGCCAGACGGCCGAGAACGTCGCGACCGCCTACGGGATCGGTCGCGAGCGGCAGGACGAGTGGGGGGTGACCTCGCAGAACCGCTGCGAGGCCGCCATCGGCCGGGGCTTCTTCGACTGGGAGATCACCCCGATCACCACGCCGAGCGGCACGGTCGTGACCAAGGACGACGGGCCGCGCCCGGGCGTCACGCTCGAGGCGGTCCGGGCACTGAACCCGGCCTTCCGCGAGAACGGCACCGTGACCGCCGGCAACTGCTGCCCGCTGAACGACGGCGCCGCCGCCCTGGTGGTCATGAGCGACACGAAGGCCAGGGAGCTCGGCCTGACCCCGCTCGCCCGGGTCGTGGCGACCGCGGCGACGGCCCTGTCACCTGAGATCATGGGGCTCGGCCCGATCGAGGCCAGCCGGCTGGCCCTCAAGCGGGCCGGCATGACGATCGGCGACCTGGACATCTACGAGATCAACGAGGCGTTCGCCGCGCAGGTCCTGGCCTCGGCGGACGCGCTCGGCATGGACCACGACAAGCTCAACGTCAACGGCGGCGCGATCGCGATCGGCCACCCGTTCGGCGCGACCGGGGCCCGGATCACCGGCACGATCATCAACGCGCTGCGCGAGCGCGACCAGCAGCTCGGCCTGATGACGATGTGCGTCGGCGGTGGCCAGGGCATGGCGGTGATCTTCGAGCGGCTCTCCTGAGGCGCTCCCTGCGTCTCGAACCGACCCCCCGAACGGACCGTTCGGGTTCGAACCGGCTGGTCCACCGGCCCGTTCGGACTCCGACGGTCCGTTCGGCGGTCAGCCCCGTTGCGCGAGGGACTTCCGGATGCCGCTCAGCTCGCCGGTGAGGTCGGTGACCCGGGCGACCGGCCGGGTCACCCCGGGCGGGATCGCGGCGAAGGCGGCGCAGTGGTCGTGCACCATCACGGCGAGCTGGTCCATCACGACCGCTGGCCCGAGGTCGGGCACCGGCGCCGTGGCCCGGCCGCGCGAGCGCGCCACGTCGTCGGCGAGCCGCTGGACGAGGGCGGCGACCGGCGGCATACAGCGCAGCGCGTGGTCGAGCGGCAGCTGGTGCCACCGCTCGACCACGCGCGTCAGCTCTGCCGAGACCTCCTGCGGGACAGGCGACCCCGGCTGGGGGTTCATTCGCGCAGGCGGGCGAAGAGCCGGACGAACTCGATGTAGAGCCACACGACCGAGACGATCAGGCCGTGGGCGAGCAGCCACGAGTACTTGCTGGGAGCGCCCGACCGGACGGCCTGGTCGATCGAGTCGAAGTCGATGGCCAGCGAGTACGCCGCCAGGCCGGTGCCGAGCAGCGACAGGATGATGCCGAGACCGCCGCTGCCGCCGAAGCCCCAGCCACCGAGGACGCCGAACATCTGCAGGACGAACTGGAGCAGCAGGAAGATCATGTACCCGCCGGCGGCGATCATGAACATCCGCCGGGCCCGGCTGGTGACCTTGATGATGCCCGTCGCGTAGCCGGCGTACATCGCGGCGAAGGTGCAGACCGTCGCGAGGACGGCCATGAGCACGACGCCCTGGTACTTCTCGACCGAGTTGATCGCGTAGCTGAAGGCGCCCAGGAAGACGCCCTCGACGACCGCGTACAGCACGATGAGCGGGACCACGACCCGCTTCATGAACGCGATGGCGAGCCCGAGGACGAGGCCGAGGATCATGCCGCCGAGCCAGAGCGGGCTGGCGAGCGACGGCGTCTGGTCGACCATGAACCAGGTGACCCCGCCCGCGGCGACGAGCAGGACGAACAGGCCCAGGCTCTTCATGACGACGTCGTCGAGCGTGACCCGGCCGGTGTCGACCGGCCCGGCGCTCTGGCGGGCGTACATCTCGTTGAGCTGCTCGGCCGAGAGCGTCTGCTGGGCGGCGTACCCTGCGCTGGCGGCCTGGCCGCGCTGGTGGGGCGGCGGGGCGTTGAAGCCGGCGTACCGCTCCTTCTCTATCTGCTTGTTGAGCCGGTCGAAGACCGGGTTTCCACCTGCCATGTGTTGCGTGCCTCCCCGACACTTGGGGCCACCCGTCGTGGCGACTGTCACCACCCTAAACGGTCGAGCCGACACCGGGTGTTCCCGGCGGATCGGCATACTTGGTGGGCACGCCCCCGTAGCCCAATCGGCAGAGGCAGGCGACTTAAAATCGCTCGAGTGAGGGTTCGAGTCCCTCCGGGGGTACCTGGCCGATGGGCCGCGGCCGGCGCCTATGACGCGGAGCTGCCGGCCACCGGCGTCGCCGGAAGCGCGGACCGCTCGACGATGAACCGGCCGAGCTCGGCCTCGTCGCTGAGGTCGACGTACCGCTTGCCACGCGGGTCGAGCTCCTCGAGCGCTCCCTCACTCGGCGGCTCGGGTGTCCGCTCGGTCCCGGTCAGCTCGTCGAACACCGAGACGTAGCCGCGGGCCTGGGCCGACCAGTCGAGGTCGTCGGCCACCCGACGGCGGCCGGCCAGCCCGAGACGAAGGCGCAGGCCGTCGTCGTCGAGGAGCCGCTCGACCTGGTCGGCGAAGCCCGAGACGTCGCCGGACTCCGCGTACAGCACCGCGTCGCCACCGGTCACCCGGGTCTCGACCAGGTCGAACGAGACGCAGGGCAGGCAGTAGGCCATGTACTCCATCGTCTTGTTCATCGTGGACAGGTCGTTGAGCGGGGTCTTCAGGTCGGGCCCGACGCCGACGTCGGCCACGCTGAGGTGGTCGGCGATCATGCCCTTGTCGGCCCGACCGGTGAACGTGACCACCTTGTCGAGGTCGAGCTCGGTGCACCGGCGGCGCAGGTCGTCATAGCAGTCGCCGAAGCCGAGCAGCCAGGCGTGCACGTCCTCGCGGCCGCGCTTGTGGACCAGCTCGTCCATGACGTCGAGAACGGTCTCCACCCCGTCCTGCGGCCCCATGATGCCCAGGTAGGCCAGCACGAACCGGGCCGGCTTTCGGCTCGCCAGCTCGGAGTAGACGGGGCGCATGACCCGGGTGTCGGGGCAGCTGCGCACCACGGTCACGTCCTCAGGGCGCCGGTCGCCCCGGCGTACCGCAACCGACTTGTAGGACTCGTTCGTCGAGGTGACCCGGTCGGCGGTGCGGAAGGTCATCCGCTCGAGCCAGAGCAGGCCGCGGTACTGCAGGCGCTGGGCCCGGGTCTTCGGCTGACCGAAGCGGGACAGGAACAGCTCCGGGTTGAGGTCGTGGTGGTCGAAGACGAAGCGGACCCCACGGGAGCGCCACAGCCTGGCCAGCGCCCAGTAGGTGTCGGGCGGGTTGCAGGCCTGCATGACCTGGAACGGCTGCCGGCGCCACACCTTGACCGAGAGCCGGGCCGTCTGCAGCCACGAGTAGCCGAACTCGACGGCGTACCCGGGCAGGCCCTCGGCCTGGGGAGCAGGCCGGTACTTGTAGATGTGCACCCCGTCGATGACCTCGTAGGCCGGGTCGCCCGGCCCCTGCGGGCAGATGACGCTCACCTCGTAGCCGCGCTCGCGCAGGGCCTGGCACTCGAGCCACACCCTTCGGTCGAGCGGTACGGGCAGGTTCTGGACGATGATCAGGACGTGCCTCTGGTCAACCACGCTCAAATCCTCACATGCCGGACTCGGTGCCGTCTCGGGAACCGGCCCTTGCTGCCAGCCCGACCGGCTCGTGACCCCCTCACCTGACCATCACCCGGACCGCCGGAGCGATGCGAGCCGGAGCTTGGCCTGGGAGTAGCCGTCCTTGCCGAGCAGCCGCAGGCCCGCACGCCGCGCGCCCGCCCGGAGCCCGTC
>NZ_JBDIAQ010000158.1:0-8038 GCF_039812505.1 Intrasporangium sp.
GGCAGCGGCCACGTCCGGCCCGGCGCCATCACGCAGGCACACTGCGGGGTCCTGTTCCTGGACGAGACACCCGAGTTCTCCAAGGCCGTGTTGCAGGCCCTGCGCACGCCGATCGAACGGGGGGTCGTCACGATCGCCAGGGCGCAGGAGTCGGTCACCTTCCCGGCCCGCTTCCAGCTGGTCCTTGCCGCCAACCCGTGCCCGTGCGGTAACGGCTGGGGCAAGGGCCTGGACTGCACCTGCTCACCGCTGATGCGGCGCAACTACTTCGCCAGGATCTCCGGCCCGCTGCTGGACCGGGTGGACCTGCAGGTCCACGTGCAGCCGCCCGGGCTCGCCTTGGCCGCCCAGCCGACCGGGGAGCCCAGCAAGGTGGTGGCAGCCCGGGTCGGCGAGGCCAGGGCGGTCCAGCAGGAGCGGTGGTCGGGCGAGCTCCGTGCCGCTCGCGGGCCGGGAGGCGCTCGCGGGCTGGTGGGAGAGCGCGGACGGGAGGGCGTGCACGGGCTGGAGGGGGTGCGCGGGCTCAATGCCCGGGTACCCGGTTCGGTCCTGCGAGGTGCGCCATGGCGGCTGCCGGGTGCGGACGCGGCCGCCCTCGACCGGGCGCTCGAGCGGGGCGCCGTGAGCCTGCGCGGCTACGACCGTACGCTGCGGGTCGCGTGGACGATCGCTGACCTGACCGGGCTGCCGCGACCACGACGCGACACCGTGGAGCTGGCCCTGTCCCTGCGGATGCGGACGGCGGTGGCGGCGTGACCGGCGGGACCAGCGAGCAGTGGAGCGCGGATCGTTGGGCCCGGGCCGCGCTGTCGCGGCTGGCCGAGCCCGGGGACAAGATGGTCCACGCCCTACTGGCCGACGACGGGCCGGTCGGAGCGCTGGCGCGCATCCGGTCGGGACACGGTGACCTGCGACGGTTCGCCGAACGGGTCCGCCGCCTCGACGTCCGGCGCGACGTGGCGATCGCCCTCAAGGTCGGGGCCCGGCTCGTGGTTCCCGGCGACCTCGAGTGGCCCGAGGGGCTGCAGGACCTGCCGGTCCCGCCCTGGTGCCTGTGGGTGCGAGGGCCGGAGCAGCTCGGACCGGCGGTCGAGCGGTCCGTCGCCGTGGTCGGCGCACGGGCAGCCACCCCCTACGGCGAGACCCAGGCCGCGGAGCTCGCCGCGGCCCTGGCCACGGCAGGGTGGACGGTGGTGTCCGGGGCCGCCTACGGGATCGACGGCGCGGCCCACCGTGGGGCGCTCGCCGTGGACGGTCGCACCGTGGCGGTGCTGGCCAGTGGCGTCGACCGGGTCTACCCGGCGGCGCACGCTGCGTTGCTGGGGCGCATCGCGCAGACCGGCTGCATCGTCTCGGAGGTGGCGCCCGGGAGCGCACCGATGGGGTCGCGGTTCCTGTCCCGCAACCGCCTCATCGCGGCGATGACGAGGGGCACGATCGTCGTCGAGGCGGGGGTCCGCTCCGGCTCCCTGCAGACACTCAACCGGGCGACCGACCTCAACCGTCCCGTGGGCGCGGTGCCGGGACCGGTCACCTCGATGACCTCGGCGGGGTGCCACAACGCGATCCGCAACAAGGGGGCAGTGCTGGTCACGAGCGCCGCAGAGGTGGTCGAGCTGGTCGGTCGGATCGGTGAGGGAGTCCTGGACGAGCCGCGCGGGCCGGTACTGCCTGCGGACGAGCTGGACCCGCACGACGCCAGGGTGCACGAGTGCCTGCCACGGTGCGGCGGCCTCGACCTGGACGCCCTGCTCAGCGCCACCGCGCTGACCCCGATGGTGGTCCTCGCCGCGTTGGCGCGGCTCGAGGAGGCCGGGCTGGCGGTCCGCAAGGACGGCCGGTGGCGCAAGATCTCCAGCGCTCGACCCTGAGCCGGCCTGCTCAGCCGCCGAAGTCGCCCGACTCCGGCATCTTGATGTCCGGCTTCGGCAGCTCCTCGATGTTGACGTCCTTGAACGTCACGACGCGCACGTTCTTCACGAACCGGGCGGGCCGGTAGATGTCCCAGACCCAGGCGTCGCTCATCGTCACGTCGAAGAAGACCTCGCCTCCGTCGGTGCGCACCTTCATGTCCACGGAGTTCGCAAGGTAGAATCGCCGCTCGGTCTCGACGACGTGGGTGAACAGGCCGACGACGTCGCGATACTCCTTGTAGAGCTGCAGCTCCATCTCGGTCTCGTACTTCTCGAGGTCTTCCGAACTCACCGACCACTCACCCGACCGTCGTTCCCGTCGTGGCTCCCCGGTTGGGCGCCATCTGGTCATCATGCCCGACACCGGGCAGCCGCCACGACCTGCGGTGCAGCTCGCACGGGCCGAGGCGCGCCAGCGCCTCGAGGTGCTCCGGTACCGCATACCCCTTGTTCAGCCGCCAGCCGTATGCCGGGTGCCGGCCTCCCAGCGCCACCATCAGCTCGTCCCGCTCGACCTTCGCGAGCACGCTGGCGGCCGCGACGGACGAGCATCTCAGGTCGGCCTTGACCATCGTCGTGACCGGTGGCGTCGCCGGTCCGACCGGCTCGACGAAGGCCAGCAGCCCGACGTCGGTCGGTGCCGTGAGCCAGTCGTGGTTGCCGTCCAGGATGACCAGATCGGGGGTGACCTCCAGCGCGGCGAGGGCGCGCAGCCCGGCCAGGCGCAGGGCAGCCATGATGCCCACCTCGTCGATCTCGTCCGGGCCCGAGTGCCCGACCGCGTGGGCGAGCGCCCAGCCGTGGATGCGCGGCACGAGGCCTCGGCGGGCTCGCTCGGTCAACAGCTTGGAGTCGCGCACCCCGGTCGGAGCGCTGCGGACCGTCTCGTCGATCACGACGACGCCGACCGTGACCGGGCCGGCGAGCGCGCCGCGCCCGACCTCGTCCATGCCGGCCAGCAGCCGGTGACCCTGGCGCTGCAGCTGCCGCTCGACGCGCAGGGACGGCTTCTTCGACGGTCCGGGCCGGGCGGGGGGCGGCATGGCGTGCTCAGGTCGCCGGCGCCGGCTTGGCCGCCGTGCTCTTCGCGGGTGCCTTGGGCAGGTCGGTCGGCCGGACCGCGGACGGTGCGGGCACCTTCTCGAAGGTCCGGCTGGGCACGCCGAGCCAGGTCACGTGGTCGATGGGCCAGACGATGAACAGGGCCCGCCCGACGATCTTGGACATGGGGACCGAGCCGTCCTTGCCGCCCGAGTCGTCGTCGTGGAACCGCGAGTCGGACGAGTCGGAGCGGTGGTCGCCCATGACCCAGATGCTGTCCGGGGGCACCACGATGTCGAACGGCTGGTCGCTGGGGTGGTCGCCCGGCTTGATGTACGGCTCGGTGATCTCGACGCCGTTCACCCTGATCTTGCCCTTGCCGTCGGCCTGGACGTGATCGCCCGGCAGGCCGATGACCCGCTTGATGAGGTGGTTCTCGGAGTCCTCGGGGAGCAGGCCGACGAAGACGAGCAGCTCGTGGAACGGACCGCCGAGGGTCGAGGGCTGGCTGTACTGCGCGCCCTGGAGCCAGGGGCGGGGCTTGCCCGGGTCCTCGAAGACCACGACGTCGCCGCGACGCAACTCGAACGGCCCGGGCGTGAGCTTGCTGACGATGACCCGGTCGTCGGGGACCAGCGTGTCCTCCATGGAGCCGGAGGGAATGTAGAACGCCTGGAACAGCCACGTCTTGACCACGAAGGACAGCGCCATGGCCAGCACCACGACGATGACGATCTCGCGCAGTCCGGCCAGCAGGGAGGCCCCGAAGCCGCGCGGGCTCGGTGCCGGGTCCCTTCCCGCGTCGGGGTCCTCGGCGTCGACGCCGGGGCGGCCCGGCGAACCTGCGTCGGGAGAGCGCTCGGGGTGCTGCGTCGACATCACTGACCGTTCCGTGGGATCGCGGACAAGGGGACTGGCGAGAAGGTACCGATCCGGTCGGGCGGCCAGTATCGCACCCGAACCTGACCGATGATGTCCCCTCCGGGCACCATGCCGCCACCCGGCGCGCCCAGCTGGGACCGGGAGTCGGCAGAGGCCGAACGGTGGTCGCCCATGACCCAGAAGCGGTCCGGTGGCAGGGTCACCTCGAAGGTGGTGGCGCTCGGAGGGTCACCGGGATACAGGTACGGCTCGTCCACCGCGACGTCGTTCACCGTGATCCGGCCGTCGCCCGCGCAGCAACGGACGTGGTCGCCCGGCAGCCCGACGACACGCTTGACGTAGTCGGTGTCGGGCCCTTCGCCGACGATGCTGCCCACGGTCCCGATGGCCCGGTCGAGCAGGCCCGAGGTGGGCTCGCCCAGGTGGAACGCGGCCGAGGCGTCGAAGACGACGACGTCACCCCGCCGTAGGTCGTCGGGTGAGCCGAGGCGGTCGACGAGGATACGGTCGCCGACCTGCAGGGTCGGCTCCATCGAGCCGGTCGGGATCGAGTACGGCACGACGAGGAAGACCCGCACGAGCACGGCCGCGACGAGGACCACCGCCGGCAGCACGAGCCACCGCAGCCTCCGGTCGCGGGCCCGGCGGCGGGCCGCGCCTCCCCCGGGGCCGTCGGGGCGCTGCCGCGAGGGCGACGCGGTGGACGTGCCCCGCCCGTCCGCCCCGCCGCCCGGCGACAGGCCGGAGCCCGGCTGCGCCCCGCCGTGCCGCCCGGAGATCAACGAGCCGCTGTCACTGGGGCTTGCGAGCCGTCCTGGCCGGCACGTTCTCGCGCTTCTCCTTGATCTTGGCGGCCTTGCCGCGCAGCCCACGCAGGTAGTACAGCTTCGCCCGCCGCACGTCACCGCGGGTGACGACCTCGATCCGGTCGATGATCGGGGTGTGCAGGGGGAAGGTGCGCTCCACGCCGACCCCGAAGGAGACCTTGCGGACCGTGAAGGTCTCGCCGACCCCGCCGCCGTGCCGCCGGATCACGATGCCCTGGAAGACCTGGACCCGTGAGCGCGTGCCCTCGATGACCTTCACGTGTACCTTCACGGTGTCGCCGGCGCGGAAGTCGGGTACGTCGTCACGCATCGACGCGGCGTTCAGCTCGTCGAACTGGTGCATGGCTGGTTCGCTTTCTCACGGTGCCACGGGTCACCGAGGGATGATCTGCATCGGCGCGTCCGTCGGGCCGCGTCGGCCCGGTCGGTGACCGGGCCGCACTCCCCCCGTGGCAGGGGCCGTCGAGTCCGGACGCAAGGCGCAATTCTGCCAGAGGCCGGGCCCGGGCCGAAATCACGGCGCGCCCGGTCCCGGAGCGAGCGCCGCCATCCCGGGTCCCGCCCGCACCGACCACCCCGGGCTCACCCGATCGCGGCGGGGTCGCGGCGGGCCTCGTGCAGGACCAGTGGCCTGACCCAGCGACCGTCGCGACGGTGGTAGCCCGCGCGACGGTACGTCCGGGCCCTCCCGGGCGAGGGGCGCGGGTCGTCCACGACCAGCTCGCGTATGCCGCTCACCGCGGTCCGCTCGGCCACCTGCAGCAGCTGCCCGGCCAGGGAGTCGTCGGCCACGGGGTCGTCGGCCAGGTCCGGCACCAGCACGGGCGCCGCGACCCGCAGCGTCCCCCCGTCTTCCTGCAACCGCACCGCCCCCAGCAGCCGGCCGGCCCGGCGAGCCAGCCAGGTCGTGCCGGTCGCCAGGCCCGCACGAAGGCTCTCCGACGAGGTCGGGCGACCCCGCGCGTGCAGGACGGTGAGCAGCTCGGGCAGGTCCCCCGCGGTCGCGACGCCCAGCTCGACCCGGCCGTCGACGGCGGACGGGTGCAGCAGGTCGGGTCGGAGTGCCGCCGTCCGGGTCATCCGCTGCTGGTGCCGCCACCCGGCGATGGCCGCGTGGTCGCCGGAGAGCAGCACGTCGGGGACCAAGCGGCCACGCCACTGTCGGGGCCGGGTGTAGAGCGGGTACTCGAGCAGCCCGTCCTCATGGGACTCCTCGAGCAGAGACTCCGCGTTGCCGACCACACCCGGCACGAGGCGCGCCACGGCCTCGACGATGGCGAGCACGGCCACCTCGCCGCCGCACAGCACGTAGTCGCCCAGGCTCACCACCGAGACGGGGAGGCCGAGGTCCTCACGGGCGTAGTCGTACACCCGCTCGTCGATGCCCTCGTAGCGGCCGCAGGCGAACGCGAGCCACGGCTCGGCGGCCAGCTCACGAGCGCGCGCCTGGGTGAACGGGGCCCCGCCGGGTCCGGGCACGACCAGCCGCGGCCCGCCCGGCGTGCTCGCGTCGCGCGTCGCGACGACGTGTCCCAGTGCCTCGGCCCACGGCTCCGGCTTCATCACCATCCCGGCGCCGCCGCCGTAGGGCGCGTCGTCGACCGTCCGGTGCCGGTCGTGGGTGAAGTCGCGCAGGTCGTGCACCCGCACGTCCAGCAGCCCGTCCGTGCGCGCCCTGCCGACCAGCGAGAGGTCCAGCGGCGCGAGGTAGTCGGGGAAGATCGACACCACGTCGATCCGGAGGGCTGCGGCCATGGCGCGCATTGTGCCACTGCCGCCGCACCGTCGGGCCCGCGCTCGGCGCCACCGGCACGGGCCGAGCTGTCGCCGGGATGGCCGGGGTGGTCGCCGAGGACGCCCCGGTTCGCCGCGTCGCCGATCGCGGTGTCGCCGGGTTACCAGGGGCGGTCGCTCGGGCCGCGGCACCATCGGGGCTCCCGCCCGTTGGCCTGCAGCGCGTCGACGGACGAGGATGGCCGGTATGAGCACCGAGACCTGGTCTGCCGTCGACGCCTGGTTCGCCGAGCGCCTCCGCCCCCGCGACGAGCTGCTGGCCGGCGCGGTCGCGGCGGGTGCGGCGCTCCCCCAGATCCAGGTGTCGGACCTGCAGGGCGGGTTCCTGGCGGTGCTGGCCCGAGCGATCGGCGCTCGGCGGATCCTCGAGATCGGCACGCTCTTCGGCTTCTCCACGATCGTGCTGGCCCGCGCCCTTCCCGAGGACGGCCACCTGACCAGCCTCGAAGCCTCCGCCGAGCACGCCCGCGTGGCCCGGGGCAACCTCGAGCTGGCCGGTCTCGCAGACCGGGTGGAAGTGCGGCTGGGCCGGGCGCTGGACAGCCTGGACCGACTGGCCGACGAGCAGGTCGAACCGTACGACCTGGTCTTCGTCGATGCCGACAAGCGGCACAACCCGCAGTACTGGGCGTGGGCCCTGCGGCTCACCCGGCCGGGCGGGGTGGTCGTCGTCGACAACGTGGTGCGCGACGGGCGGGTGCTCGATGCGGCCAGCACCGACCCGGACGTAGTCGGTACGAGGGAGCTGACCGACGCCGTGGCCCGTGCCGTTTCCGACGGGAAGGTCGTGGCGACCGTCCTGCAGACCGTCGGGTCGAAGGGCTGGGACGGCTTCCTGGTCGCGACCCTCTCCTGAGCGGCACGGCCACGCTGCGGCGCCGGCCGGGCGCGGTCGGGTCCGCGCGTCCTGCGCCGCAGAGCACTCAACCGTTCCGGTAGAGGTCGAACAGCCCGGGCGGCGCCGCCACCACGACATGGTCGCCCGCCACCTCCGGCACGATCGCCTCGACGAAGGGGACCTGGGCGGTCACCCCGTCGGCCAGCTCGACGACGAGCCGGTCCTGGGCCGCGCCCACCTCGAGCCCGGTGACCCTCCCGATGACGTCCCCGGCCGGGTCACGCACCTCCAGACCGACCAGGTCGTCCTCGTACCAGGCGTCCTCGTCGAGGCGGGTCGCGGCGCCGTCGTCGGCCGCGGCGTCCAGGACGAGCCGGACCCCCCGCAGCCCCTCCGCGCCGGTCCGGTCCGTGACCTCCTCGAAGGCGACCAGCCAGATCCCCTGGTGCACGCGGGTGGAGCGAACCGTGAGGTGTCCCGGCGTGCCGGACCCGGCGGGCGCCCTCGTGCGAAGGGCGGCGCCGACGGCGAGGCGGTGCTCTGGGTCGTCCGTGTACAGCCGCACGGTCACCTCTCCGCGCAGTCCGTGCGGCTTGCCGATCTGCGCGACCACCCGCTGCTCAGCCACCGACCGGTCCTTTCCGTGCTCACGTTCGTCGTCTCGGCAGGCGTCCGGGCCGGCGGCACGCCCGAGGCGACGGACGGGACCGGCCGGCTGGGCGGCATACCCGCACGTCGGCGAC
>NZ_JBDIAQ010000159.1:0-7969 GCF_039812505.1 Intrasporangium sp.
CGCTGCACGGCACCAAGCCGATCGACCTCACCGTGGGCCTCATCGACGAGCTGCGCAGCCGCAACCCCGCCCTCGACGTCGAGCGGATCGACGACGTCGTCATGGGCATCGTCTCCCCGGTCGGCGACCAGGGCGCGGTGCTTCCCCGGATCGCCGCCCTCGCCGCGGGCCTGCCCGACCACGTGGCGGGCGTGCAGCTCAACCGGTTCTGCGCGAGCGGTCTCGAGTCGGTCAACACGGCGGCGCAGAAGGTGCGCTCGGGCTGGGACAGCCTCATCCTGGCCGGCGGGGTCGAGTCGATGTCTCGGGTGCCGATGGGCTCGGACGGCGGCGCGTGGGCGATGGACCCGGCGACCAACTACGACACCTCCTTCGTCCCGCAAGGGATCTCGGCAGACCTGATCGCGACGATGGAGGGCTTCTCGCGCACCGACGTGGACACCTTCGCCGTGCGCTCGCAGGAGCTGGCCGCCAAGGCCTGGTCCGACGGGCGCTTCGCCCGCTCGGTCGTCCCGGTGCGCGACATCAACGGGCTCGTCGTGCTCGACCACGACGAGCACATGCGCCCGGGCACCACGGTCGAGTCGCTGAGCGCCCTGAGGCCGTCGTTCGCCGGGATCGGGGAGGCCGGCGGGTTCGACGCGGTGGCGCTGCAGAAGTACCACTGGGTCGAGCGGATCAACCACGTGCACCA
Organism: Intrasporangium sp.; assembly: GCF_039812505.1. GTDB lineage: Bacteria > Actinomycetota > Actinomycetes > Actinomycetales > Dermatophilaceae > Intrasporangium_A. The sequence continues at coordinate 695 of NZ_JBDIAQ010000159.1, forward strand.
CGCCGGCAACAGCTCGGGCATCGTCGACGGCGCCTGCCTCATGGTGGTCGGCTCGGGTGAGATCGGCCGCGAGCTCGGGCTCACGCCGCGGGCCCGGATCGCCGCGACGGCCACGAGCGGCGCCGACCCGACGATCATGCTGACCGGGCCGACCCCGGCCACGCAGAAGCTGCTGCACACCGCGGGGCTCACGACCGACGACATCGACCTGTTCGAGATCAACGAGGCGTTCGCCGCGGTCGTGCTGAAGTACCAGAAGGACCTCGGCATCCCCGACGAGAAGCTCAACGTCAACGGCGGGGCGATCGCCATGGGCCACCCGCTCGGTGCGACCGGCGCGATGATCCTCGGCACGATGGTCGACGAGCTCGAACGCCGGGACGCACGTCGCGCGGTCGTCACGCTCTGCATCGGCGGCGGCATGGGTGTCGCCACCCTGATCGAGCGCGTCTGAGCCCCAGCGAAACCGGAGGAACCACACCCAATGCCTGAGCTGAACACGATCCGCTGGGAGCAGGACGCCGACGGCGTCGTCGTGCTCACCCTCGACGACCCGAGCCAGTCGGCCAACACGATGAACGCCGCATACGTCGCCTCGATGCGGGCCGCCGTCGACCGGCTGGTCGCCGAGCGGGAGACCGTCACGGGGGTGGTCGTCACGTCGGCGAAGAAGACCTTCTTCGCCGGCGGCGACCTCAACGACATGTATGCCGCCGGGCCGGCCGACGCCCAGCGGCTCTACGACACGGTCACCGAGATCAAGGCGCAGCTGCGCACCCTGGAGACCCTCGGACGCCCGGTCGTGGCCGCGATCAACGGCGCAGCCCTGGGCGGCGGCCTCGAGATCGCGCTCGCCTGCCACCACCGGATCGTCGCGGACGTCCCCGGCGCCCAGGTCGGGTTCCCCGAGGTGACCCTGGGCCTGCTGCCCGGCGGCGGTGGCGTCGTGCGGACGGTGCGGATGCTCGGTGTCCTCGACGCCGTGACCAAGCTGCTCACGCAGGGGCAGCGGTACCGCCCGGCGCAGGCCAGGGAGCTCGGCGTCGTCGACGAGGTCGTCGGCTCGGTCGAGGAGCTCGTCCCGGCGGCCAGGGCGTGGATCACGGCCCACCCCGAGGCCGTCCAGCCGTGGGACGTCAAGGGGTTCAAGATCCCCGGCGGCACACCGTCCAACCCGGCCTTCGCCGCGAACCTGCCGGCCTACCCGGCCAACCTGCGCAAGCAGCTCAAGGGCGCGAGCTACCCCGCACCACGGGCGATCCTCGCCGCCGCGGTCGAGAGCACCCAGGTCGACGTCGACACCGCCCTCGACGTCGAGTCGCGTTACCTCGTCTCGCTCATCACGGGCCAGGTGAGCAAGAACATGACCAAGGCGTTCTTCTTCGACCTGAACACGATCAAGTCCGGTGGCTCCCGCCCGGGTGGATTCCCGAAGCACCGAGCCGGCAAGGTCGCCGTGCTCGGCGCCGGCATGATGGGCGCCGGGATCGCCTACGTGTGCGCCAGGGCCGGCCTCGAGGTGCTCCTCAAGGACGTCAGCCTCGAAGCGGCCGAGCGGGGCAAGGCCCACTCCGTGGAGCTCGTCGAGAAGGCCGTCGCCCGCGGCAGGTCGAGCCGGGCCGATGCGGAGGCGCTGCTGGCCCGGATCACACCCACCGCCACCGCCACCGACCTCGCCGGCGCCGACCTCGTCATCGAGGCGGTCTTCGAGTCGGTCGACCTGAAGCACAAGGTGTTCCAGGAGGTCGAGGACGTCGTCGCCCCGGACGCCCTGCTCGCCTCGAACACCTCGACGCTGCCGATCACAGCGCTGGCCGAGGGCGTGCAGCGGAGTGCGGACTTCATCGGGATGCACTTCTTCTCCCCCGTCGACAAGATGCCGCTGCTGGAGATCATCGCCGGCAAGCAGACCAGCGACGCGACGCTGGCCAGGGCGTTCGACGTCGCCCTGCAGATCGGCAAGACCCCGATCGTGGTGGGCGACAGCCGCGGGTTCTTCACCAGCCGGGTCATCGGCACCTTCCTGAACGAGGCGATCGCCATGGTCGGCGAGGGCGTCGCCGCCGCGAGCGTCGAGCAGGCCGGACTGCAGGCCGGCTACCCGGCGGCGCCGCTGCAGCTGGCCGACGAGCTCAACCTGTCGCTGATGAGCAAGATCGACAAGGAGACCCGGGCCGGGCTCGAGGCCGACCCGACCGGGCGCCGCTACGAGCCCCACCCGGCTACCGACATCGTCGACGAGCTGCTCGCGCTGGGCCGCAAGGGCAAGCTCGGCGGGGCGGGCTTCTACGACTACGCAGATGGCCGGCGCACCCACCTCTGGGCGGGCCTGGCCGAGAAGTACGGCCACACGACACGGATCCCCTTCGAGGACATGAAGGAGCGGATGCTCTTCGCCGAGGCCCTCGAGACGGTCAAGTGCTTCGACGAGGGCGTGCTGCGCAGCGTCCCCGACGCCAACATCGGCTCGATCATGGGGATCGGCTTCCCGGCGTGGACCGGTGGCGTCGCGCAGTACGTCGACGGCTACCCCGGCGGCGCCGCCGGGTTCGTCGCCCGCGCCCGCGAGCTCGCGCAGCGGTACGGCGACCGGTTCCTGCCCCCGGCCTCACTGGTCGCCCGGGCCGAGCGCGAGGGTGCCGAACCGGCGGCGTGACCCCGCCGCGCGCGGGCTGCACCGACACCGGGCACGCGGCTGGGCGGCATACCTCCTGATCCGTATGCCGCCCGGCGAGCCGGCGCGCCGATGCCGCACCCACCGGGTCGGCCGGGGGCGGATACGTCAACTGACGCATTCGCGGTCGGCCCATCGTCCTGCACCATGGCTGTCTCACGGCTCTGGCCGCAGATGCGAGGAGTGAACCCATGACGTCGACGACGACCCGGCCCCATCCGGAGGGCACGACACAGGACACGACGCTGCGCAAGGTGCTGCACCTGCCCGGCGCGGTCCTGTTCGGGCTGTCCTACATGATCCCGCTGACCGTCTTCACGACGTACGGCGTGGTCAACGTGCAGACCGAGGGCCACCTCGTGGCCGCCTACGTCATCACGACGCTCGCGATGCTCTTCACCGCGGCGAGCTATGCGGCGATGGTCCGAGCCTTCCCCAGGGCCGGGTCCGCCTACACCTACACCCGCCGCACCCTCGGTGACCGTGTCGGCTTCCTCGGCGGCTGGGCCCTGCTGCTCGACTACCTGCTCATGCCGATGATCACCTACCTCGTCATCGGGATCTACCTGGGCGCGAGCTTCCCGGCGGTGCCCCAGTGGGTGTGGATCCTGGCCACCCTCGGTGTCGTCACGGTCCTGAACATCGTCGGCGTCGAGCTGGTCTCCCGGGTCAGCACGCTGATGCTGGTCGTGCAGGCCGTGTTCATCGTCGTGTTCGCGGCCCTCTCGCTGCGCCACCCCGCCCCGGGCGGCGCCCCCTCGGTGACCGACGCCTTCTCGTCGCAGGGCCCCGGAGCCGCGGCCATCTTCGCCGGCGCGGCCGTGCTGTGCCTGTCCTTCCTCGGGTTCGACGCGGTCTCCGCCATGGCCGAGGAGACGGTGGAGGCGCGGCGCACCATCCCCCGAGCCATCATCATCGTCACGCTCTGCGGAGGCGCCCTGTTCGTCCTGCTGGCGGTGCTGTCCGCCCGGGTCTTCCCCGACTGGACGGCCTACACGAGCGCCGAGGCCGCCTCCCTCGACGTGATGCAGGCCGCCGGTGGCCAGTTCCTGACGAACTTCTTCACCGCTGCCTACATCGCGGGGTGCCTCGGTGCCGTGCTCGCCTCGCAGGGCACCGTGTCACGGATCCTCTACGCCATGGGCCGCGACGGGGTGCTGCCCACCGCCGTGTTCGGCCACCTGCACCCACGGTTCCGCACGCCGGTCCGCTCCATTCTCGTGGTGGGGGCGATCGGGCTGCTCGCGCTGGTCATGGACCTGTTCCTCGCCTCCTCGCTGATCAGCTTCGGTGCGCTGACCGCCTTCACCCTGGTCAACGCGGCCGTGGTCAAGCACTACGTGATCGACCTGGGCCGGCGCACGCCGCGGGCCCTGGCGCGCTACCTCGTCGCACCGGGCATCGGCATCGGGCTGTGCCTGTGGCTCTGGACCAGCCTGTCGAGCTCGGCCCTGCAGGTGGGCCTGGGCTGGACGGCGGTCGGAGTGCTCGTACTCGTCACGATGAGCCGCACCAAGCGGGGCGAGGCGCCGGTCCTCGCCATCGACGAGGCCTGAGCTCTCCCGGATGCCGCCGGGCCGGGTCGGGCGCGTCCGCTCCGGCCCGTGGGCTGCCGTGCTCCACCCCGGGGACTACCCGAGGCTCAGCCGAAGACGCTGAAGCTGCTGCGGGACCGGTCGACGTGCCGAAGCCGGCTGTAGTCGCCGAGGTCGACCGTGAGGCCGGTCACCGGCAGGGTCAGGCGGGTCGGGTGGGCATCATGGTCCCGGCCGGCCTCGGTGGCCTCGATGATGGCGTTGAGCAGCTGCCCGACGACCGGGGCGTTCTTGAACTGGTTGCCGCTGGTGCCGATCGCGACGTAGTAGCCGGACAGGCCGGTCCGGTCGTAGATCGGGGCCCAGTCGTCCGCGACGTCGTACACCCCGACCACCCCGGCCGGGCGGTTCGGCACCCGCAGCGCCGGCAGCCGGCGCGCGGCCCGGTAGGCCTGCGCCTCGTAGACCTCACGGGTCACGTTCGGCCGGTAGTCGTCGGCGTCGTCGAGCCACTGCAGGTCGTCGCACTCGGGCTCGGCGCCTCCGACGAGCAGGCCCCCCGCCGGCGCGCCACGGAAGTAGGTGCCCAGGTCGAGGTCGGCCACCATCGGCCCGGGGACGTCGTGGTTCCAGCCCTCCGGGGCCGCGAGGTGATGCACCTCCTGGCGCATCGGCCGGGTCCGGATGTTGAACTCGTCCAGCACCCCGGCCAGACCGTTGACGTGGCCCGAGTGCGGGCCCGAGACGTTGACCACCACCGGTGCCGACAGCCGGGCCCCGTCGGCGAGCTCGACCCCCTCGACCGCGTCACCGCTGCGCAGCACCCGGGTGACCTCGGACCGGAACCGGAACTCGGCGCCACGGCGCACCGCGGCAGCCATCAGGTTGTGGGCCGCGAACACCGGGTCGTCCACGAACCCGCCGTCAGGTGTCCAGTACGCCGTCAACGTCCCGTGCGGGTCCTCCCAGAACCCCGCGTCGGTGACCCGCTTCGGCGGCCAGAACCGACCCGGGTCGAGCGCCGGCAGCCGGGACGCCAGCGTCTCGGCGTCCCATACCTCGTACGGCACCCCCGCGCGGTCGAAGAACCCGAGCACCTTCGAGCGCTGCTGGCCCGGCGACTCGAGGCACAGGGCGCCGGTCTGGACGAACCGGGCCAGCTGCCCGTCGTCGGTGCCCTCGAGATGGTCCTCCCAGCCGACCCACCGTTGCTTGGCCTCCCACGAGACCGCCACCGCGGTGAAGGTCGAGTAGTTGAACCGGACACAGGCCGACGATGCACTCGTCGAGCCGTGCCCCGCGCCCGGTCCCCGGTCGAGCACGACGACCCGCCGGCCGTGCCGGGCCAGCTCGTAGGCGACACCGCAGCCGATGACCCCGGCCCCGATCACGATTGCGTCCGCACCCAGCGTGTGGTCGGGCATCGCGTGCGCTCCTCTCGGGCAGCTCGACTGGTCGGTCGTCGACCACGGGCCATGTTCGGAGCAGGCGCCGGGCATGTCAAGCAGCACCCGGCAGTGGCCCCTGCGGCAGGACCAGCGACGCGGACGGTGTGTGATGGACCCACCGAACCCGACCCCGGTCGGCCGGCCACCTCGACGACCAAGTAACCCCGGAGCCGCCCGCATGAAGCACTCGAGTCACGCCGCCGCTCCCCTGGGCCTGGTGACGTTCGGAATCGTCATGATCGCACTGCCGTTGCGTGGTCCCATCGTCGCGATCACCCCGGTGCTCGACCAGGTGGCCGCCGACCTCGGCCTCGGAGCCGGGGCGGCCGGCCTGCTCGGGACGCTGCCGGTGCTGGCGTTCGCGGTGGCATCTCCCTTGGCGGCGTTGACCACCCGACGGATCGGACCCGAGGCAGCGACGCTGCTGACCTTCGTCGGCATCTTCGTCAGCCAGCTGGTCCGCGCGATCCCCACGACCGCGACGATGTTCGCCGGAACGGTCGCCCTGGGGCTCTCGATCACACTCGGCAACATCGTCGTCCCCGTCGTCATCCAGCGGGACGTCCCGATGAACCGCGTCGGCGCCGTGACCGGCATGTACACCGCCACGATGAACACCGGCTCGCTGCTGACCGCGCTGGTGACGGCGCCGCTCGCCGCGGCGCTCGGTTGGCCGTTGGCGCTGGCCTCCTGGTCACTGCTCACGGCCGGCTGCCTGGCCGTCTGGGCGTTGCCGGCGCGTCGACGGGCCGGGACGATCTCCCCGTGGCGGACCGCCCGGCAGGCTCCGGAGCCACATCCGGCGGTCGTCGACCCGGACGGCGCCTCGGTCGGTGTGGCGCGCCCCGCGCCGAGGAGGGTGACCCGCCTGCAGGTCACCTGGCTGCTGGCGACCGCGTTCTCGGCGCAGGCGTTCACCTACTACGCGTACACGACCTGGTTGCCGAGCTATCTCGTCGAGACCGCCGGCCTGGCCGCGACCGGAGCCGGCGCCCTGGCCTCGAGCTTCCAGGCCTGGGGTGTGCTCGGAGGTCTGCTCGTACCGGTCCTCTTCCGGTGGATCGGCCTCAGCGGTACCGCCGCGGTCCTCGGCGGGCTGTGGCTGGTCATGTCGATCGGGCTGATCCTCGCCCCGGGGCTGATCGCCCTCTGGCTCTTCCTCGGCGGCCTCGCCCAGGCCGGCGGGTTCGTCGTGGTGTTCAGCGCGGTCGCCATGGCCGCCCGAGACTCGCGCGAGACCGCCAGCATGTCCGCCCTCATCCAGACGTTCGCCTACGTCGTGGCAGCCAGCGCCGGCCCGGTCGTCGGGGCGCTGCGCGAGGCGACGGGAGGCTGGGCCGTCCCCCTGACCGCTCTCGTGGCCGTCACCGCGCTCTTCACCGCGACATCGCTCGCCGCTGCGCTCCGCGTGCGCGCGGACCTGCGCCGACGCATGGTCGGGTCGCCCGACGCGTGAGGACACCTGCGTCCGGGAGCAGGCTCGGCGGCATCCGAGCGCAGGAGCCGGCAGCAGGCCGGAAGGCCGCCGACCGGGCTCCCGTCTCGGACCCCGCTACCGAGGCCGGCTCAGCCGGGCGGCCGACTCAGGAAGGAGTCAGGTACGGATCGGCCGGCCCGA
>NZ_JBDIAQ010000160.1:0-7795 GCF_039812505.1 Intrasporangium sp.
CCCCCCACCCGAGTCGATGTAATAGCGCGGCTCCTGGCCCGCGCCAATACATCGACCCGGGCGTCAGTTGTCTCGACCCGAGCGTCAGTCATCTCGACCCGGGCGTCAGGAACCTCGACCCGGGCGTCAGTTACTTCGTGACCGCGAAGGTGCCCCTGGCCCCGCGCTCAGCGTCGGTCATGATGTGGTTCACGATCGAGTAGTGCCCGGCCGCGGGGAAGGTCAGCTCGACGAAGCCGCCCTGGGCGGGCAGCAGGTCGAGGGCCTGGGAGCCGCCGGAGTGGTAGTCGGGCGGGTCGAGCGGGCCGCGGCCGTCCTTGAGCAGGTAGGTGCCCTCCTTGTAGACGGTGTCGAACTGGGTGCCGACGACGTGGAAGGACAGCGGCCGGTTCGGGCCGATGTCGAGCACCCAGATGCGCACCCGCTCACCGGCCTTCGCGGCCAGCGGCCGGTCGACGTACTGGTTGACGAAGCCGTTGAACATCAGCGCGTCCGGCTGGTCGGCGGCGACCTTCGCCGCGTTGACCGGGTCGCCCTGAGCGCCGAGGTAGAGCTCGGACTGGCTGAGCACGTACGAGTGGTCGACCTTCGGCAGGCCCGGCGGCTCGATGACGATCGCGCCGGCCATGCCCGCGGCGATGTGGGTCGACATCGGCATCGTCGAGCAGTGGTACAGCCAGATGCCGGAGCGCTTCGCCGTGAACCGGTAGACGAGGGACTGGCCGGGCTGCAGGGTGCGCATCGGCAGGTCGGGCGCGACCTCGCTGGCGTGGAAGTCGACCGAGTGGCCGATGGTGCCCTTGTTGACCAGGGTGACCTCGAAGGTGTCGCCGACCCGCCCGTGCAGGACCGGCCCGATCGAGGTGCCGTTGTAGGTCCACCGGACCTGGCTGACCCCGGGGGCCACCTCGGTCTTGACGTCCTCGGCGGTGAGGGTCACCTTGTGGACCTTCTCGTCGCGCAGCGGCGGCAGCACCGGGTCGTATGCCGTGAAGCCGGCCGGCCACTGCTTCATGAAGTCGATCGCGGGGCTGGGCCCGGTCGCGTCGGCGTGCGTCATCCCGGGCATCATGGCCCCGCCCGAGCCGCCCCCGCCCGACGCGGACCCGGCCGCGCTCGAGCCGGTCACGTCGACCTTGAAGACCATGCCCAGCTGCCGGTGCCCCACGACCGAGCACCAGCCGTCGATGGGCGCGCTGACCACCCCGACATCCACGGTTGCCTTCTCGCCGGGGGACAGCCGCGGGCTCTTCGCGCCGTTGGCCAGGACCAGGTCGTGGATGTCCGTCGAGTCGGTGTTGACCAGGTCGATGACGAGCTTGTCGCCGGCGGGCACGGACACCTGCGCCGGGTGGAAGCGCATGTCCTTTGCCGTGACGGTGACCGTCGTGGTGTGCCCCGTCGGGGTGACCTGCGCGGCCACCGGGCCCTGACCTGCCGCGGTGGTCAGCCCGGCTGCGGTGGGGTCGAGCCCGACCCCGAGCGTGGCGCCGACCGCGATGACCGAGACCGCGGCGATCAGCTGGGGCCGCGACCACGTCCGGGGGGAGGTGTCCACGTGGCGCACGCCCGGGGTCGCCGGCTGCTTCTCGAGGGCCCGCTTCGCCTTGACCGAGGCGATGATCCCGCGCAGCAGCACGGGGATCGACACCGCCAGCGCCACCAGGGTCACGACCGACAGGACGACCCGGACCAGGCTCGGCACCGGCAGCAGGCACAGGGCCAGCCCGAGGTTGGCGACCGCGACGCGCCAGGTGCTCCACCGGTCCAGCTCGGCCATCCCGGCGCGCAGCACGGACGGGCCGCCGCCGATGACCACGGGCAGCAGGTAGCTCAGCGCCCCGAGCAGCACCTGCAGGGCGAAGCCGACGACGAAGATCGTCGTCAGGATGCCGTAGTGGTCGGACAGGGCCGCCCAGGAGCCGCGCGTGGCGAGCGAGAACGCCATGAGGCCGAGACCGATCGGCAGCCAGACCAGCCCCGCTCCGGCGGACATGGTCGGGAACGCGGCCGGCGGACGCTGCCGGGCCGAGGTCAGGATCGGCCGGTAGACCCAGAGGGTGCCCACGAGGTAGGCGACGATGCCGGCCGCGCCGAGCACCTCCGAGCCGAGCAGCGGGCCGCCGATGGCCAGCAGGAGCCCGACCCCGAGGATCGGCAGCGCGTGCGTCGAGGCGGACTCGGCGTTGGGCGCCATCCGGGTGCGCAGCATCGTGGGCCACAGCGTGACGAGCGTGCCGAGCACGGTCAGCCCGATCCAGCCGAGCAGGTTGGTCATGGTGTGCGCCACGAGCAGCCGCCCGTGCCAGGGCTCGGCCAGCCCACGGGCGAGCAGCACCCCGAACAGCGCCCCGACCGGCAGCAGCAGGGCGGCGACGATGTAGTAGCGCACCGTGATCCGGAACCGCCCGGGCAGGGCGGCCCGCAGCCGCCGCACGAGCATGACCGCGTGCCAGAGCACCGCGCCCGAGATGAGCGTGCCGCCGGCGATCGTCAGCGGCCAGATCGCGGTCGGCACGCCGACGAAGACGGCGATCGCACCGACGTGGAAGATGCCCAGCCGGATCGACTGGACACGCCGCTCCTCGAACCCGGCCCGGGTCTTCAGCAGCGCGTCGGTGAAGTGCACGCTCCACACCATCGCCGAGTGGGTCACCGCGCCGAGCACGACGAGATGGACCATCAGCCACCGCGAGGACGCGAAGAACGGGTGTACCAGGCTCACGACGAGCGCGACGAGGAGCCAGATCAGGACGGGCCGGTCGCGCATGAACCACGATCCGCGGGAGTTCATGACGGTCTCCGGGTCGAAGGGGTGAGGGGTATGCCGCTGGGCTGCGTCCCAGCCGCTCGCGCGCTCGCGCGCCGGCCGGCCGGAGCCTTCCGCCGCGGCGGGCCGGCCACGCTGGAGCCGATCGCGACGAGGAAGAACAGCAGCAGGGCGGCCACGTTGATCACCGAGCCGACCTGCCAGACCGGGTAGCGGCCGGCGACGTCACCGACGATCACGCGCAGCACCAGTCCGACGTGCATGAGCACCAGCGGCCCCCACATCACGGCCCGGTAGGGCAGCGGGCGGCGCAGCACGGCCGGCAGGATCACCGGGGCGTGCGCCATGACCATCGAGATCGCGAAGCCGAGCATGACCGAGTGCACGACCAGGTCGTAGGAGGCCCCCTCGGTCTGCGCGCCGCCGACGAGCCAGGCGAGCGCGGCGATGAAGAGCCAGACGTAGCCGCCGAGCAGGGCCGCCGCGCTGAAGCGGGGCAGCCCGGTCGCCCGGATCGTCTTGCGGGCCACGTCGTGCCGCACCAGCCACACCACCAGCGAGGCGGTCACCAGCCCGGTCAGCCGCGCCCCGACGTCGGGCCAGACCAGGGTCGCCACCAGGGTCATGGTCAGCGCCCCGGCGTGCAGGACCAGGGTGCGCCCGCCGGTGCTCGGCATGGCGAGCCGGGCCAGCTCGACCCGCTCGGCGCAGATGGTCAGCACGACGAAGCCGACGAGCCAGGGCATCAGCCACGGGATACCGACCTTGAGCCAGAGGAGCGTGGCGATGGCCAGGTGCACGGCTCCGAGCAGCTCGACGATCACGACGTCGTCGTGGTTGCGCCGCCACAGGGCCGCGTAGACGGCGACGAAGGCCACCGCTCCGTCGAGCAGCAGCAGCTGGCCGAGGGCGAGCGGTGCGGGGGTGAGCAGCAGGATCCCGCCGAGGCCGAGCAGCAGCGGGGCGGCATACCCGAGCGGGTGACGCAGCGCGACGGCCCGCTCCATGGCGATCAGCGTGCCCAGGAACCCGCCGACCATGAGCATCCCGTGCAGGTCGGCCAGGCGGTCCGCCGAGACCGGGGCCCCGACGCCGACGAGCAGGAGGGCGGCATCGACCCCGGCCAGCATCGCGATGCCGGCGGGGACGAGGAAGACGGCGCGGGAGAGGGTCTGGCGGGCGCCATCATTTTTCACGGTGCCAACTGTAGATAACGTGTGCCGCCCCGCCAAACCTGCTGTCCGGCGGCGGCGCAGGCGATGACACCAGAAGGCGAACAGCACCGAACGTGCTCGGACGACGCTACCGAAGCGACTTGTTTTCTCACGGCACTTCCCGTATAAACTACAGCAGGTAGTAACTACAGCGTGTAGTAGAGACTATCCCAGCGCCGATCCCGAGGACACCATGACCGACTTCGACTTCCCTGCCTGGCTGCGCGTCACCCACCTGGTCAACTTCTTCCTCATCGGGCTGCTGCTGCGGTCCGGGTGGCAGATCATCGCCACGCACCCACGGCTCTACTGGCGCAGCGACTGCGGGCCGGGGACCGAGTGGGTGAAGTTCACCAAGCGGGTGGTCCCGCCGGAGGAGGGCGCCTACACCGCGCACGACGACGAGCTGGAGCCGCCCAGCTGGCTCACCCTGCCGGGCGGCCGCAACCCCGGGCTCGGCCGGCACTGGCACGGCTTCTTCACCGTGGCCTGGGTGCTCAACGGCCTGGTCTACGTCGGGCTGCTGTTCGCCACGGGCGAGTGGCGGCGCATCGTGCCGACGTCGTGGGACGTCTTCCCCGAGGCCTGGGAGTCGATGAAGATCTACGCCGGGTTCGGGGTGCCCTCGATCGATCACTTCACGCCCTACGACGCGCTGCAGCAGCTCACCTACTTCGCCGTCGTCTTCGTCGTCGCCCCGCTCATGATGGTGACCGGGCCGGTCATGTCGCCGGCCGTCAGCAGCCGGTTCCCTTGGTACCCCAAGCTGTTCGGTGGCCGTCAGGCGGCCCGCTCCATCCACTTCATCGGGATGGTCATCCTGTCGGTCTTCATCGTCGGGCATGTCGCGCTCGTCTTCATCACCCACTTCGAGCACAACGTCACGAACATGGTCCTCGGCGAGTACGACCCGGCGCGGGTCGCGCAGGCCACCACGGTCATGCTCACCACGATCGCCCTCGTGCTGGTCGCCTGGGTCGCGCTCAGCTACCTCAGCATCCGTAACCGCCGGGGCAGCCAGAAGCTGCTGTATGCCTCGCTCGAGCCGTTCCGCAGGCTGACGATCAACCGGTTCGCCCCGCGCAACCGCAAGGCCCAGCCGTACACGGAGAAGGACATCTCGCCGTACCACTGGACCAACGGGCGTCACCCCGAGCCGGACGAGTCCCCGGAGTGGCACGAGCTGGCCGCGAACGACTTCCGTGACTACGTCCTCGAGATCGGCCCGTCCGACGACCCGGACCGGATCGTCCGGGTGCCGTTCGAGCGGATCAAGGCCCTGCCGCAGCACGAGCAGATCGTCGCGCACGCCTGCATGCAGGGCTGGACCGGCATCGCGAAGTGGAAGGGACCCAACGTCATGGACGTCATGGCCCTGGCCGGCCCGCCACCGGCCGACGCGAAGTACCTGCTCGTGACCTCGTTCGGCCTGGCCCAGCACATGAGCGACGGGCGGCCGCCAGAGCCGTTCTACTCGTGCATCCCGATCGGGGACTGCCGTGAGGACGAGTCGATCTTCGCCTGGTCGATGAACGACAAGCCACTGCCGTGGACGTTCGGTGCACCGCTGCGGCTCCGGGTCGAGTCCTACGTGGGCTACAAGATGGTCAAGTACATCCGCTCCCTGGAGTGGATCGCCGACTACAGCGGCATCCAGGACGGCATGGGCGGCACCCGCGAGGACTCCGGCTACCAGGTGGTCAACGCCCGGATCTGACCGGGCGGCTGGGGCCGGACGGCTGGGGCCGGACAGTGGACACCGTCGTCGGACCGCGCCGCCGGTGCGAGAGACTCGACCGGCAGACTCCCTGCCGGCGGTGGTGCCACCAGCCGGGCCGGGGATCCCGACGCGAAGGAGCACAGCATGTCCCTGGCGACCTCGGCCGTCGAGCGCCTGTCCCGCCTCGCCCTGGGTACGGCGTTCGCCTGGCTCGGCTACGACGCGGCGACCAACCCGGGTGGGCGGGTCCAGCTCGCCGCAGGGCTCGGCGTGCCCAGCCCCGAGGCGGCCGTCCGCCTCAACGGCGGGGCGATGGTCGCCGGGGGTGCCGCCCTGGCGCTGGGTGTGCTGCCCCGGGCGGCGGCCCTCGGGCTGGTCGCCTCCCTGGTCCCGACCACGATCGCCGGCCACGCCTTCTGGAAGGTCGAGGACCCGAAGACCCGTGCAGCGCAGCGGGTCCAGGTGCTGAAGAACATCGGCCTGGCCGGTGGGCTGCTCGCGGTCGCGGCGCGCCGCTGAGCCGCGACCCGGGAGGCCGGAGGCGGAGACCTGACCGAGCGCACGGCGATGCAGCACGGTGACCTGGGGCCCAAGGCGCGCTGGGTGCTGCGCAACGCCCGGGCGTATGCCGCCGACCCGGCACTGCGCGCAGCAAGCGGTTTCGCGGCCGGTGCCGGCCGGGCACCGGCCGTGCACCGTTCCCAGGTCGGCCGTTGGGAGGGTGGCGCCGTCGCCGTGACCCACGACCTGGTCCGACGTTACGAGCAGGTGCTCGACCTGCCCGACGGCCGGCTGCTCGCGGCCGTCGACGTCTTCAGCCGGACGATGCTGCACCCGCCGCCGGTGCCGTTCCCGCTCCCACCGCCCGGGGAGCCCGACGGGGACGAGACCCTCGAGCTGGTCGAGCGGGCCCTCGGCACCGACCGGATGACGGGAGCCGACTGGGACCGGCTCTCGCGAGACCTCGCGCGCCTGCCGCACGTCCTGCTGCGGGCGTGCGACTGGGAGGCGATGCTGCGCCGCTGCAATGCCGAGCTGGGCCTCAGCCTCGAGCTCGACTTCGTCCAGCGCTACAACGCCGCGGTCCGGCTCTCCCGCCACCCGCGGAGCGGGACGGTCGTCGCACGGCTGGCCGACGAGGCGCTGCACGACCCCGCCGAGCAGCTGTACGTCGACGCCGCATCCGTGCTGCGCTACACCGCGCACCCGGCGGTGGTCGAGGTGCTGCTGCACCAGCTGCGGGACCCGACCAACGACCATGCCCTGCGCTCGGCGCTGCTGGCGCTCACCTCGCTCGTGGCCCGCGGCAACGTCACCGGCGAGCGCCTGGCCGAGGCGGTCCGTCTGGCGGTCGGGCACCTGCGGGACACCGACCGCAGCTTCTTGGTACGGCGAGGGGCCGCCAACCTCGTCCACGCCGCAGACCTGCCGGACCGGCAGCGGATCGCCGCGGGCCTGACCGCCGACTCCCAGCAGTTCGCCGCCTCGATCATCGTGGCCGGCCGGGCCCGGCGGGCCGACGACCTGCGCGGCCTGCGCAGCCGGGTCCGGCAGACCCTCGCGCGGACCCTCACGCCGGGCGACCTCGAGGAGCCGGTGCTCGACACCGTGATCGGTGCCGCGCTCGGCGAGACCAACGAGGAGACCAGTGGCAACGCCCTGGCGATCCTGATGCTCTCCCCGCAAGGACCCGTCGTGGGCCGGGCGTACGTCGACGAGCTCGTCGAGGCGCTGCGGTCCGGCGACGAGGTGGCCACCCACGAGTGCCTGGCCGTGCTGTCGTGGCTCATGCAGCCGGAGGCCCTCGACGTGCTGACGGACCTGGCCTGCGACCCCGGCACCGACGACGACGTCGCGTACGCGGCCCTGAACGCGGTGGGCAACGCCGGGGAGCCCGCCGGGGCCGCGCGCCCGGCCCGGGACGAGCGGCTGCGGACCCGTCTCGTCGAGGTGGTCGGGGGTACGACCCGGCAGAGCGGAGCCGAGACGCTCATGCGGGGCTACGCCTACGCGATCGGCATGCGCGGCCGGTACGACCTGCTGGAGGCGGTCCTGCAGGAGCTCGAGGCGGGTCGCCTGCGGGCGGCGTCG
>NZ_JBDIAQ010000161.1:0-7789 GCF_039812505.1 Intrasporangium sp.
ATGGCCCCGTAGCGCAGTTGGTTAGCGCGCCGCCCTGTCACGGCGGAGGTCGCCGGTTCGAGCCCGGTCGGGGTCGCCTCGTCGGAGGCGCCGCTCCAGCAGCAGCGCCTCTCGCCGGACCGGGTTGGGTGGCCTGGTCATGGTCTAGTCACTGGTGACCATTGACGACCAGTAGACTGTTTACACAACATTGTTGTGGAAACAACAGAACAGCATGTCGAGGGGGGCCTCATGCAAACGAAGTCGGACAAGCGATCCGCAACACAACCCGACGACGCCGCGGACCACGTGTGGGTCGGTGCGGCACTGGTCGGGATGGGCCAGGGCGACACCGGCCGCGCCGAGCACGCCGCACGGACCGGACGTCACGTCCTCACCGCGCGGACGCGCATCGAGGTGCTCGAGGTGTACTGCACCCGATGCCGGGTGCCGTACAGCAAGAGCGCCTGCGCGCGGCCGTGCACCGGCGCGCCGCTGCGCACCTCGGTGCACCTGACGCGTTGAGCCTCACGCCTCGCCGTCGAGGACGACCACCGTCGGGTCGATGACCATCTCGGAGTTGAGCGTGTTCGCGATGAAGCAGCCGCGGTGGCCCTTCTCGACGAGCCGCACGACGTGGGCCGGGTCGGTGCCCGCGGCCACCGTGATCCGGGGCCGCAGCGTGACCCGCGTGATCCGCGTCGGACGGACATCGCCGGGCATGAGTCCCGTTGCCTGGTCGGTGTATTCGAGCACCTCGACGCCGGCGTAGGCAGCCACCGCGAGGAAGCTGAGCAGCTGGCACGAGCTCGCCGCCATGACGAGCAGCTGCTCGGGGTTGAGCAGGCGCGGGTCACCGCCGAAGTGGGGGTCGGCCGTCGAGTCGATCTCGAGCCCGGCCGGGCCCACCGTGTGGGTCCGGTCGTAGCCCTCGTACCCGTGGGCGGTCGAGCCCTGCCAGCTCAGGGTGACGTCGTACACGTGCTCGCTCATGTCGAGAGGGTATGCCGCTGGGCCGCCTGCCGTGCGAGCGCTTCCGGTCGGGCCGGGCCGGCCGCGGCGAGACCGGCCCCGTACCGACGGACGACCGTTGCTCGGCGACATGCCGGTGGACAGGCCCGGCCAAGGCCGGTCCGGAGAGCAACGGTCGTCGGTCTGCACGCGGGCCCGAGCGCGACGGCGTGGGCGGCATACCCCGTCGACGGTCGCGACGAGGTCAGCGGTGGCCGGCTCGCAGGACGAGCTCGAGCTCGAACCGGGCCTCCGGGTCCTCCAGCGCGGCGCCGAACAGTTCCTTGAGCCGGGCGACGCGGTAGCCGACGGTCTGCTGGTGCACGAACAGCTCCTGGGCGATCGGCGTGCGCTGGCCCTGGTGGCGCAGCCACGCCAGCAGGGTCTCGGCGAGCCGTTCCCGCGAGCTGCGCCGGACCTGGTCCAGCGGGGCGAGCACGCGAGCCGCGAGGTCCGCCAGCGCCAGCGGCTCGGCCCGCACGACCAGCTCGGCCAGGTGCTCGTCGACCCAGAGCGGCGGCGCCGTGTCGGCATCGGGCGCGTCCCGGTCGGGCAGCCCGTGGGCGCCGGCCGCGAGGGCGAGGTGCAGCGACTCCGCGACCCGGGCCAGCGGACGCGGTGGGCCGATGATCGCCCGGCGCCCGGCCAGGGCCCGGTCGAGGTCGCGGCGCCGTGGCGCCCGGGGGACGAACGGGTGGACCACGACGACGTCGGTGCCGCGCTCCGCCACGAGCGCCTCAGGGCCGAGCGCCGCTCGCAACCCGTCGACGTTCGGGTACGGGACGGTCGCGACCACGGCCACCTCGGGCAGCACCCAGCCGACCGCAGCGGCCGACCGGGCCACCCCGCTCTCGCTCGCGTCACCACGCAGGACCATCTCGAGCAGCTCACCGCGCAGACGCTGGTGCTCACCAGCGCGCTCGCTCTGCTCGGCGGCATACCCCTGGGCGGTGACCGCGGACAGCTCGTCGATGTACGCGAAGATCGACTCGCCCAGCGCCAGCAGCACCTCGGGCTCGAACCGCTCGACCGGAAGGGCCTTGGAGATCGCCCGGAAGGTGACCCGGGCCCCCGCCCGGTAGGCCGCCAGCAGCGACTCGAGGCTGCGCCCCGACCTGACCTCACCGCGCCCGAGCCGCTCGTAGACCCAGCTGTCCTCGACGGACAGGGCCGGCAGGCGGGTGCCGGGCAGGTCGAGGAACCGGTGCAGCGCCACCGACACGCCGCGCCGGACACCCTGGCCGAACCGGCCCTCGAGCGGCATCGCATAGACCGGCACGTCACGGGGGATCGTGCCGATGATCAGCTCGACGATGTCCCTGATCAGCGGCCGGATGAGCGAGCCGACTTCAGCCGGAAGCGACAACCAAGGTGGGTCCGTGGCCGCGTCCGCCAAATCCGCCTCCCGGAAGTTTGTCGTCCCGCAATAGATTCTCGGCAGAAAGGATACGTCTCGGCACGAGCGGCGGCATCCCCGCCGGAGGCAGAGTGAGGAGTATGGCCCAGATCCATGCCCTCCGACGCGCCGCGTCCCTGTTCCTGACGCCCCTCGAGCCGGAGGACGTGCTGAGCCTGGTCAACCCGCTCGCCTCGTACCGCCAGCTGCGCGGCGTCGTGACACAGGTGACCCCGGAGACGGCCGACTCGCGGACGATCCACTTCCGGCCCGGACGGGGCTGGAACCCGCACGATGCCGGGCAGTGGGCCCGCATCGGCGTCGAGATCGACGGCGTGCGGCACTGGCGCAGCTACTCCCTCTCGGCACCGGAGGGAGCCGACCCGGCGATCACGGTCACGGCCATCGGCATGGTCTCGACCGAGCTGGTCCGACGCACCAAGGTCGGCGACGTCCTCTTCCTCGACGTGCCCCAGGGCGACTTCGTCCTGCCCCGCCACCCGCGGCCGCTGCTGATGCTGACCGCCGGCAGCGGGCTGACCCCGGTCATGTCGATGATCCGCACCCTCGTCCCGCGGCGCCCCGACGCCGACGTCGTCCTGGTCCACTCCGCACGCACCCGCGCGGATGCCCTGTTCCACGACGAGCTGCTCGAGCTGGCCGACCAGTTCCCGGCGCTCACGGTCCGGCACTGGTTCACCCGCGAGGGGCAGGGCCGCCGGCTCGACCTGACCGACGTCACCGACCTCGAGACGATCTGTCCCGACTGGCGCAGGCGAGCGGCATACGCCTGCGGTCCGGCCGACTTCCTCGACGGCGCCACCACGCTGTGGGAGTCCGAGCTCGCGGCCGGCCCCGCCGACGGGGCGGCCGAGCCGCTGATGATCGAGCGCTTCGCGCCGGTGCTGCTGCCCGGCGCCGGCGGCGCGGGCGGGCTGGTGACGTTCGAGAAGTCCGACAAGGAGGTCGAGGCCCCCGGTGACTGCTCGCTGCTGGACGCCGGCGAGCAGGCCGGCGTGGTCATGCCGAGCGGGTGCCGGATGGGCATCTGCCGCAGCTGCCTCACCCCCCTGGTCGCCGGTCAGGTCCGCGACCTGCGCACCGGCGAGGTGCACGGCGAGGAGGGCGATCTCGTCCAGACCTGCATAAACGCCGCCGCAGGGCCCGTCCACCTGGACATCTGAGAAGGGAATCCGCATGACTGTCACCGCAACCCCTCCCCAGCGCACCGAGGTCCGGCCGCGCACGCCGGTCCTCGCCAGTTCGGGCCACCCCACGGTCAGACCCCCGGCTGCCGCCCACCTGACCGACGAGCAGGTGGCCCAGCTCGGTCACGAGCTCGACGCGATCCGCGACCGGGTCCTGGCCAGCCGCGGCGCAAAGGACGCGCGCTACATCCGGCGCGTCATCAAGGTGCAGCGCTCCCTCGAGCTGGCCGGCCGCATCACCCTGCTCGTCTCCCGGCGCAAGACCGCCCTGGTCGCCGGCACCGCGATGATCAGCATCGCCAAGATCCTCGAGAACATGGAGATCGGGCACAACGTCCTGCACGGCCAGTGGGACTGGATGCGCGACCCCGACATCCACTCCACCACGTGGGAGTGGGACTTCGTCTCCCCCGCCGCGACGTGGAAGCACACCCACAACGACCTGCACCACACGTGGACGAACGTGGTGGGCCGGGACAAGGACGTGGGCTACGACCTGCTCCGGATGGACGAGCAGCAGCCCTGGACGCCCTATGCGCTGGGCAACCCGCTCTACAACCTCGTGCTGATGCCGTTCTTCGAGTGGGGCATCGCCCTCTACGACCTCGAGCTGGAGGCCTGGCGCACCGGCGAGAAGTCCACCGCCGAGGTCAAGCGCGACCTCAGGCTGACCGCCAAGAAGGCGCTGCGGCAGTTCACCAAGGACTACGCCGCGACCCCGCTCGCCGCCCAGCTGGTGTCCCGGTCCGGGCGCAACGCGCTGATCGGCACCTTCTCGGCGAACTGCATCCGCAACGCGTGGGCGCACGCGGTCATCTTCTGCGGGCACTTCCCCGACGGGGTCGACACCTTCACCGAGGAGATGATCGAGGGCGAGACCCGCGGCGACTGGTACATCCGCCAGATGATCGGGTCGGGCAACATCTCCGGCAGCCCGCTGATGCACCTGATGACCGGCAACCTCAGCCACCAGATCGAGCACCACTGCTTCCCCGACCTGCCGAGCAACCGCTACGCCGAGGTCGCCCCGCAGGTACGCGAGATCTGCGCGCGCTACGGCCTGCCCTACACCTCGGGCCCGCTGCCCCGGCAGGTGTTCCAGGCCTGGGCCAAGGTATGCCGTCTCGCGCTCCCGCCGCAGGGGCTGCGTCCGTGGCTGCGCGAGGAGCTGCGCGCCCGGTTCGGCTCCGGCTCGCCGCGCAGGCTGCCCAAGCAGGCCGTCAACGCCACTCCACGCGTCCCCTCCTCCGCGCGCCTCGGCGCGGCGACCGTTGCCGCCAGTGTCCGCTGAACCGACCCGGGTCGCAGCCTTCTTCGACCTCGACCGGACCCTCATCCGGGGGTCGGCCAACTATCCGCTCGCGATCGCGGCCTTCCGCTTCGGGCTCGTCCCCTGGCGGGAGCTGATCAGCGACACCGTCAACGCCGTGCGTTTCCAGCGGCACGGCTCCACCGACGACGGGTCGGCCGCCCTGCGCGAACGGATCCTGCGCGCGGTCAAGGGACTCCGGCAGTCGGAGATCATCCACCTCGGTGATGCCGTGACCCCTCGCCTCGTCGGACGGCTCATCCCCGAGTCGGCACAGCTGCTCGCCGAGCACCAGAGCCGAGGTGAGGACCGGGTCGTCGTATCGGCCAGCCCGATCGAGATCGTCGGACGCTTCGCGACCGCCCTCGGCCTCGAGGGTGCCGTCGCCACCCGGGGCGAGCTGGACGAGGAGGGCCGCTACACGGGCCGCCTCACCGGCGAGTTCTGCTACGCCAAGGGCAAGGTCGTCGAGATCGAGAAGCTCGCGGCCGAGCGGGGCTACGACCTGGCGCGGTGCTACGCCTACAGCGACTCGGTGAGCGACCTGCCGATGCTCGAGCGCGTGGGCCACCCCGTCGTCGTCAACCCCGACCGCGAGCTGCGCGCCCTGGCGGCCGAGCGGGGCTGGCCGGTCGTCGAGGCGGCCCGCAAGCGGCCCTGACGGCGCGGCGCCGGTACCTCCTCCCGCGCGTGGACTTCGGCCGGATGGCGCTCAGCCGGGCGGCGCGCAGCCGCCGTGGGACGATCGGGGCATGGCCCTGACCCTGACGGCTGTGGAGCAGGCGATGCTCGACGGTGCGCAGGGACCGGGCGTGGCCATGGCGATGCGCGTCGTCACCGGGCTCGGCCGGGTGCGCGGCGCGACCCGACTGGTCGAGATCGCCTCCGCGCACATCGACGGCTGCCTCTACCACGGGTGGGTCGGCCTCGACTTCGCCGAGCGGCTGCGCGACCTCGGTGCCCGCGTGGTGGTCCCCACGACCCTCAACGTCGGCTCGCTCGACCTGCTGCACCCCGGGCTCGTCCGCGGCGACACGGCCGAGCAACGTGAGGTGCGCACCGCGGGTCGGGCCCTCATGGACGCCTACGTCGCGCTCGGCGCCCGACCGACCTGGACGTGCGCGCCCTACCAGCTCGACGCCCGGCCGGCCTTCGGCGAGCACGTGGCCTGGGCGGAGTCGAACGCGATCGCCTTCTGCAACTCGGTCCTCGGCGCTCGCACCGACCGATACGGCGACTTCCTCGACATCTGCGCTGCGGTCACCGGTCGCGCTCCGTATGCCGGGCTGCACACCGACGGTGCCCGGCGCGGAGACGTGCTCGTCGACTGCTCGGCGATCCCGGACCGGGTCCTGCGGCTCGACCTGGCCATGCCGCTGCTCGGGTATCTCGTCGGCTCCCTTGTCGGCACGCGGAACCCGGTCCTGGTCGGGCTCCCCGAGGACGTCGGCGAGGACGGCCTCAAGGCGTTCGGCGCCGCGGCAGCCTCCTCCGGCGGGGTGGCGATGTTCCACGTCGTGGGCGTCACCCCGGAGGCTCCTGACCTCGAATCCGCCTTCGGCGCAACGGAGCCCGTCGAGCGCATCGGTCTCAGGACCGACGACCTGGTGCGCGCCCGCCACGAGCTGACGACGGCCGAGAGCGGGCGCCTGGATGTCGTCAGCGTCGGCACCCCGCACGCCTCGCTCGACGAGATCGCCACGCTGGCAAGGCTTCTCGAGGGCGGGCCGCCCATCGCCCCTTCCGTCGACTGGTACCTCTCGACCGGCCGGTCGGTACTCGCCGAGGCGGAGCGGCTCGGCCACGTGCGGGCGCTGGAGGAGAGCGGCATACGCATCGTCGTCGACACGTGCACCTACGTCACCTCGATCCTGCCTCCGGGCGCTCGCGTCGCGATGACCAACAGCGGCAAGTGGGCGCACTACGCGCCGGGAACCTCGGGGTCGACGTGGTCATCGGAAGCCTCGCGGAGTGCGTCGAATCCGCCCGGGCGGGAAGGGTGCTCATCGATGACTCGCTCCTGCGCTGACCCGCCGTCCGGTATGCCGCTCACCGCGGTCCCGCTGCACGGCGGGTCCGCGCGGGGTGCGGTGCTGCACCTGGACGCCCCGCTGTCGTTCTGGGGAGGCACCGACCACGACGGCCTGGTCATCGACGCACACCACCCCCAGCACGGGTGGTCGGTCTCGGGCCGCGTCCTGGTCATGACGGCCGGACGCGGCTCGAGCTCGAGCTCGTACGTGCTCGCCGAGCAGCTGCGGCGCGGGACCGGGCCGGCAGCAATCGTGCTCGGCGAGGCCGACGCGATCATCGTCCTGGGCTCCATCGTCGCCGACGAGCTCTACGGGATCGTCACCCCGGTGGTGCAGGTCGCGCGGGGCGACTTGTCGGCGTTGCCGAGCGGGCTCGTGGTTTCGGTCGGCGCCGACGTCGAGCGCGGCTGGGCGCGAGTCACGGCTGACCCGTCCGGAGTCGAGCGGTCGTGATCACCCGGCTGGTGCCCGTGCCTGCAGCCACCCCCACTTCGACCGATTGCCCGATCGAGGGAAGGACACGCCCGATCGGGGAGTCTCGCGCAAGCGGAGCGCACGGGCTCGTCGCGCGCGTAGAGTCGCCGCATGCCGAGCAGGCGGCGGACACCCCGGGAGGTGTCGTGACAGCGCCCCCGGAGCCGAGCGATCGTCACTCGCGGAGCCTGCTCGGGCGGGTCGCGGGACGCGTCACCGAGCGCGTCGTGGAGACGGTCCAGCCGGACCTCATCCTCGATCACGTGGACATCGACGCACTTGTCGAGCGGATCGACCTGGATGCCGCGATCGCCCGGATCGACTTGGACCAGCTCGTCGCGCGAGTCGACCTCAACGCCATGCTGGACCGGGTCGACCC
>NZ_JBDIAQ010000162.1:0-7745 GCF_039812505.1 Intrasporangium sp.
CGCGGTGACCGCCTCGTCCGGGAGCTGTGGGCGCGGCTGGAGGACAGCGGCATCCGCACCCTGCAGTCGCACACGCACGGCCACCACCTGCCGCACCTGTCCTACGCCGTCCTGCTCGAGTGGGACCTGGGCCGGGTCCGGGCCGCGCTCGAGACCCTCCCGGCCGGCGAGCCGTTCGAGCTGCGCTTCCACGGGACGGTCGCCTTCCCGCGCGGGCGCGCGGCGCTCGTGCCCGCAGTTTCGGCCGACGTCATGCGTCGGCAGGAGGCGGTCGCCGGCGCCGTCGCGGCGACCGGGGCGGTGCTGCACCGGCACTACGAACCGGGCGCGTGGGTGCCGCACGTCTCGCTCGCGACCGGCGCGACCGGGCTGCAGCTGCCGATCGTCGTCAAGGCGGTCGCCGACGTGCTGCCCCTCACGGTCACGGTCGACCACGCGGTGGTCATCGACAGCTCCACCGGGCAGGCCTGGCCGCTGCCCCGGCTCCTCTAGCCACGCCGGAGGCAACCTGCGCGCGACCGCCGGTGGGCGACATACCCGCCGGTATGCCGCCGACCGGACGCCGGTCAGGCGCCCACCGGCAGGTGCTCCCGCAAGAAGGCGACCGTGCGGCCCCAGGCCTGAGCCGAGGCGGCCGGGTGGTGCCAGGGCAGGTCGGGGTTGTCGAACGCGTGGTCCGCGCCGTCGTACTCGTGGAAGACCGTCGCGGGGGAGGCCGTGACCGCGGCACGGACCCGGGCGACGGTCTCCCGGTCGAGGAACGAGTCGGCCGTGCCGAAGTGGTGCAGGCTGGGGACCGTCACCTTCGGGGCCAGCTCGAGCAGCATCGGCAGGGCCGAGCCGTAGTAGCTGACCAGGGCGGCCACCGGCTCCACGGCGGCGACGTGGAACGCCAGGCCGCCGCCGAAGCAGAACCCGACGAGCCCGACCGGCCCGGTGACCTCGGCGCGCGCCCCGAGCCACCGCACGGCGGCGGCGCCGTCGCGCACCGCGAGCGGCCAGTCGACCCGGCCGGCCAGCTCCATGCCCCGCTCGAGCCCGCCGTCCTGCTCCGAGACCTCGCGGACCCCGAGCCGCCAGAAGAACTCCGGCGCGAGCACGACGTACCCGAGCTCGGCCAGGTCCGCGGCGCGCCGCAGGATGTAGGGGCTCAGCCCGAAGATCTCCTGGCACAGCACGATGCCGGGACCGGACCCCGCTGCGGGGCGCCACAGCTGGGCGGGCAGGTCGCCGGAGCGGGTCGGGACTAGGACGCGTTCGCTCATGGGCGTGAGTATGCCGTTCGGCCGGCTCCCGCGGGCGCGCCGGCGTGCCCGACATCAGTCGTGCGGGTCGGGCGCCGGATAGGTGACGGTCAGCCCGTCGACGGCGGCGAAGCGGGTCAGGGTCTCCGGCTTCGCGGTGTGCGCGTCGTAGATGTCCACGACCTCGTGGCCGCGCACCAGCAGGGCGTCGCCGATCAGGGACCGGTGGCAGCGCCACGGGACGGCCTCGGCGCACATCACGACGGTCTGCCTGCGCTCGGCCAGCTCGAGCAGCTCGTCCAGGCCGGCCGCGAACTCGGGTGTCTGCATGTAGTCGGCGTAGCCGCGGAAGCTGGCGTTGTGCCAGGCCCCGTTCGGCGAGTCGCGCCGGGTGTGCCGTAGCCCGCCGAGCGCCGTGAGGTGGACGTAGTCGACGCCGGCGTCGGGCAGGGTGTGGGAAAGCGAGTCGATGTGGAACTGCGGGTTGTGCCGGGACTTCGGCACGGTGCGCACGTCTGCGACCGCCTCGACGTGGTAGGCGCGCAGCACCGCGACGAACTCGTCGAAGGCCCGCGTCGAGTGGCCGATCGTGTAGATCACCATGTCCTCGACCATAGGAGGCGCGGCCGGGAGGTCGGGGGCGGCGGGTCAGGCCCGGCTCGGCCGGCCCGGCTCCCGGGCGCGTCGTCAGGTGTCCCGGGCCTCCAGGCCGTGCACCAGCAGGTCCGCGAGCTGGCGGTAGGCCGCCGCGTCGTCCAGCCCGGTCGCAGCCGCGATGGACCCGCGCTGGATCGCGGCCATCACCTCGCCCGCCGCAGCCCCGACGAAGGCGGCGTCGACCCGGCGCAGCCGCCCGGCCGCGACGCCGTCGTCGATCAGGGCTCGGACCCGCTGGGCGGCATACTCCGTGTTCTGACGGTACACCTCACGAGCGGGCGGGAACGCGGCGACGTCGCGGTGGAAGGCCGGCGACGCGGGCGCGAGCTCCTCGGCGACCGCGTCGAGGTAGCGCCGCAACCTGGCCACCGGGTCCTGCTCGGCCGCCAGCCGCTGCTCGATGGAGCTCGCGGCGGTCCGGAAGTACGACCGCACCGTCGCCACGACGATCTGCTCCTTGCTCGGCGCGACCAGGTAGAGCGTCGAGCGGGAGCAGCGCAGCCGCTCGGCCAGGTCGGCGATCGTCAGGTCGGCGAACCCCTCGGCCAGGAACAGCGCCCGGAGCCGGGCCAGGACCGCGCCACGCCTCGCGCGGGCGCGGGGGGTGAGCGCCGCCACCTCGGTTGCGAGTTCCGTCATACCGAACACGATACCAATACTGGTACTGTAGAGCAGTTCCTGGTACCGACCACAGGGAGATCCCCATGCCCGCATCCCGTGTCCTGCCCACCCCGGAGGCCGCCGACCTCATCCGTCTGGTCCGCGACTTCGCCACCGAGGAGCTTGCCCCCCGCGCGGCGGAGGCCGAGGCGTCGGGCACCTTCCCGCGCGACGTCTTCGCCCAGCTCGGCGCGATGGGCGTGCTCGGCCTGCCCTACCCCGAGGAGCACGGCGGCGGCGGCCAGCCCTACGAGGTGTACGTCCAGGTGATCGAGGAGCTGGCGAGCGTCTGGGCCAGCATCGCGGTCGGCACGAGCGTGCACGCGCTGTCGTGCTTCGGCCTGGTGACCCGCGGCACCGCGGAACAGCAGGAACGCTGGCTGCCCGGCATGCTCGGCGGCGATCTGCTCGGCGCCTACTGCCTCAGCGAGCCGCACGCCGGCTCCGACCCGGCCGCGATGATCACGCGGGCGGTGCGCGACGGGGACGACTACGTGATCACCGGCGCGAAGGCATGGACCACCCACGGCGGGCAGGCCGACTACTACAAGCTCATGGCGCGCACCTCCGACGACCGGGGCGGCATCTCGTGCTTCCTCGTGCCCGCGGACAGCCAGGGCCTGACCGCCGACCCGCCGGAGCACAAGATGGGGCTGATGGGCTCGACGACGGCCACGATGCGCTTCGACCACGTGCGGATCCCCGCCGAGCGCCGGCTCGGCGCCGAGGGCGAGGGCCTCAAGATCGCGCTCGCCGGCCTCGACGCCGGTCGGCTCGGCATCGCCGCCTGCGCCACCGGCCTGGCCCAGGGCGCCCTCGACCGTGCCGTCGAGTACGCGCAGGAGCGCGAGGCCTTCGGTCGGAAGATCATCGACCACGAGGGGCTCGGCTTCCTGCTGGCCGACATGGAGGCCGCCGTGCAGTCGGCGCGGGCCTGCCTGATCCACGCCGCCCGGCTCAAGGACCAGGGCCTGCCCTACGGCCGCGAGGCCTCCGTCGCCAAGCTGGTGGCGACCGACAACGCGATGCGGGTGACCACCGACGCCGTGCAGGTCCTCGGCGGCTACGGTTACACCCAGGACTTCCCCCTCGAGCGCTACATGCGCGAGGCCAAGGTCATGCAGATCTTCGAGGGGACCAACCAGATCCAGCGGCTGGTGATCAGCCGGTCGCTGCGCAGGCCGGCCGGCACGATCACCGTCCAGAGGCAGGGGAACCACTGATGCACGTCGACAACACCGCTGCGATCGTCACCGGCGGGGCTTCCGGACTCGGCGCGGCGACGGCGAAGGCGCTGGTGGACAAGGGTTCCCATGTCTTCGCCCTGGACCTGCCGGCCGCCTGCGAGGCCGCCGGACCGGCCCCCGACGGCGTCACCTACGTGCCGACGGACGTGACCGACGAGGCCCAGGTGCGCGCCGCGGTCGCGCTGGCCGCCGCGGGCGACCCCCTGCGGGTCGTGGTCAACTGCGCCGGCATCGGCCCGTCCGCCCGGATCCTCGGCCGCAAGGGGGTGCACGACCTCGGCCTCTACGCCAAGGTCGTCCAGATCAACCTGGTGGGCACCTTCAACGTCCTGGCGCTCGCGTCCGAGGCGATCGCCCGAACCGAGCCCGACGAGCAGGGCCAGCGCGGCGTGGTCATCAACACCGCCTCGATCGCCGCCTTCGAGGGGCAGGTCGGCCAGGCCGCCTACAGCTCGTCCAAGGGCGGTGTCGTGGGACTCACCCTGCCGGCCGCACGCGACCTCGCGCAGTACGGCATCCGGGTCATGGCCATCGCACCCGGCACCGTCGACACGCCCATGCTCGCGACCGTCTCGGACGACACCCGCGCGGCGCTCGCCGCAGGGGTCACCTTCCCGCACCGGCTCGCCCGCCCCGACGAGTACGCCCAGCTGGCGCTGGCCATCGTCGACCACGACTACCTCAACGGCGAGGTCATCCGGATGGACGGCGCCCTGCGGATGGCCCCCCGCTGAGCCGAACCCACCGCTGCCCCGAACGAACCGTTCGCGGGTGACGGTGCCGGCCGCGTGGCCCGGCCTCAGCCGCGCGAGCGCAGCCGGACGTTGGGCAGGCCGGGCGCGGGCAGCGTGCCCTCCCACTGCGTGGGGAAGGGCCCGTAGCGTCGGGCCCCCCGCCCGACGGCATCCGGTATGCCGCTGTCCCGCACCTCGCGCCCGGACGTCTGCTCCCCGGGGGACGACCCGTGCTGCGCGAACGCGCCCCGTTCGCGCTGCCAGTCCTCGCGGAACCCGACGATCTCCTCGTGGGACCGGCCCACGAAGTTCCACCACATGACGATCCGCTCGCCGAGCGGGCGCCCGCCGATCAGCAGCACCCGGGTCGGCTCGGTCGGGCTCGCCTCCAGGGTGAGCCGCGCCCGCCCGTCGGGGTGGAAGACGATCTCGCCGGGCTTGGCGACCGCGTCCCCGGCCGTGACCGTGCCGGTGTCGCACAGCACCCCGTGCTCGTGCGCCGGGTCGACGTCGATCCCCAGCGAGCCACCGGCCGGCAGCGTGACCTCGGCGCCGACCAGCTCGCTGTAGGTCGACACCGGCGAGGTCTGCCCGAACAGCGTGCCGAGGAAGACGAGCGCCCGCGAGCCGTCGACCTCGAGCACGGGCGGCTCGTAGTGCTCGAACCGGGGCGCGACGGACCGGTGCGGCTCCGGCAGGGCGGTCCACAGCTGCACCCCGTGCAGCAGCGTGGTCGCCGGCGTCGAGTACTCCGAGTGGGCGATGCCCGACCCGGCCGTCATGAGGTTCATCTGACCCGGCCGGACGAACGCGTGCGCCCCGGTGGTGTCCCGGTGCTCGATCTCGCCGGTGAACAGCCACGACACGGTCTGCAGGCCGGTGTGCGGGTGGCCCGGCACGACCATGCCGCCGGTCAGGGCGACGTCGTCGGGGCCGTAGTGGTCCACGAAGCACCACGCCCCGATCAGGCTGCGCTCGCGCTGCGGGAGGCTGCGGCGCACGGTCATCGCGCGCGGCCCGCCGAGCGGGACCTGCCGGTAGGGCAGCACGACCGCGGGCGAGCCGGGCTCCTCCCGGTCGGCGCACACGACCTCGGCCGGGTTCTTCTCGAGGTTGCTCATGGCCCGACTGTAGGCCGCCCGGGCGGGCAGTGGCTCGGCTCGGCAGTGGTCCGGCTCAGGGTCGCACGATGACCTTGACCGCGCGCCGCTCGGCCATGGCCCGGTAGCCCTCGGCCACCTCGTCCAGCGGCAGGTCGAGGTCGAAGACCCGGCCCGGGTCGATCGAGCCGGCCAGCACCCGGCCCAGCAGGTCGGGCAGGTAGCGCCGGACCGGCGCGACGCCGCCGCGCAGGCCGATGTTGCGGCCGAACATCCGCTCGATCGGCAGGCTGACGCCGTGCGGCACCCCGACGTACCCGACCGTGGAGCCGGGCCGGGCCAGGCCGAACGCCGTCCGCACCGCCTGGTCCGTGCCGACGCACTCGAGCGTCGCGTCCGCACCGACGCCGCGGGTCAGCTCCAGCACGGCCGCGACGCCCGCCTCGTCCCGCTCGGCGACGACGTCGGTCGCGCCGAACGCCGTGGCCAGGCGCTGCCGGTCCGCGTGCCGCGACATGACGACGACCCGGTCGGCGCCCTGCTGCCGGGCGGCGATGACGGCGCAGAGCCCGACGGCACCGTCCCCGACGACGGCCACCGTCATCCCGGGGCGGACCCCGGCCGACACGGCGGCGTGCCACCCGGTGGGCATCACGTCGGTCAGGGCGAGGATCGAGGGCAGCAGGTGCGGGCCGGGCGGGGCGGTGCGCACCAGCGAGCCGTCGGCCTGTCCCACCCGGGTCAGCTCGGCCTGCCCGCTCTGCGTCGTGCCGGAGCGCACGCAGGCCGACTGCACGCCGGCCAGGCAGTTCGCGCAGGTGTTGTCGCAGTGGCAGAACGGGACGATGACGAAGTCGCCCACCTGCACGCGCCGGACCTGCGCGCCCACCTGCTCGACGACGCCGACCGCCTCGTGCCCGATCGTGCTGCCCACGGTGATCGGGTTGTCGCCGCGGTAGCGCCACAGGTCGGAGCCGCAGATGCAGCCGGCGGTCACCCGCACGATCGCGTCGGTGGGCTCCTCGATGCGCGGGTCTGGGACCTGCTCGACGCGGATGTCGCCCGGACCGTGGATCGTCGTGGCTCGCATGCCCGCCATTCTCGCCCCGCACGCCGGCGTTCGTGCTCCCGAGGGTCACGGATGCCGCTGGACCGGCTCGGCGGCATACCCGCCCTCGGGATGGGCGGCCGGGCCCCGTGCGGGGTGACGCAGGCGACCCGGCGGCGCTGGACGAACGGGGACGTAGGTCCCGGAACCGACGGGCCGGCGGCCCGTAGCGTCGAGATGTCAAGGGCGTGTCAGGAACTGTCGTCGGGAGTGGTCATGAGAGCCCGTCACATCATCGCGATCGTCATCGGCTGCCTGGTGACCCTGTCGGGGGTCGGGGTCCTCTTCGGGGGTGGGGCGGTCGGACTGGCCGGGCTGGCCGCCCGGGGCAACGGCGGCTGGATGTCGCTGCAGATCAGCCGGCTGGAGTCCTCCGGCGTCGCGGTCACCGCCGACGACCTGATGGTGCATCTCGACGGTCCCGCCCGGGTGGTCGGCTGGTTCGACCTGCAGGCCCGGGTGACCGCCAGGTCCCTCGACGGGCAGCCGGTCTTCGTCGGCGTGGCCCCGGAGGCCGACCTGCGTGGCTACCTGGCCGGCGCGGCCTACGACCGGGTGCTCGACGTGGAGTGGCGCGGCGTGGTCCGGTACCGGCACGTGCCCGGCTCGGCCGTGGTGGCGCCGCCGGGCGAGCAGTCGTTCTGGGACGAGAGCGTCAGCGGCACCGGTACCCAGCAGCTGACGTGGACGTTGCGCAACGGGCGCTGGGCGGCGGCCGTGATGAACGCGGACGGCTCGCCCGGGGTCGCGGTGACCGCGACGACGGGGGTCCGCACCGGCGCGCTGTGGGCCGTCGTGGCCGGGCTGCTAGGTGTCGGCCTGGTCCTGGTCGGCCTCGGCGCCGCCCTGATCCTCGTCGGGGTGCGTGGCCGGGGGAGGGGGCAGCTCCCGCCAGCAGGCCCCCCCGCCCAATCGAGTGTGCAGCAATCCGGATCGAGTGGGCAGCAATCCGGATCGAGTGGGCAGCAGCCGCCCCCGGCAGACCAGTCTGCCGG
>NZ_JBDIAQ010000163.1:0-7652 GCF_039812505.1 Intrasporangium sp.
CGGCGTCGTAGCCTCTTGCGCCTGCGAGACCTGGTGTGTCACACCGATAGGTCTGGACGGACCTACATGGTTGGTGACCAGTTGCCAGCTTGAAGGTGGTCCCGATGAGCCTGCCGAGCCCGGCCCCGCGCCGTGTCCGCGTCCGCCTGGCTGGGCCGGTCTCGGCCGCGGCGCTGTCAGGGATGGGCTTTGCCGCGGCGCCGTTGACCCCGGCCGCGGTCCCGGTCTATGCCGGTTCTGCTGCTGTGGCGGCGTGGTCCCTGCTCGCGGGGGTGCACGCGTTCCGGGCCGCGCGTCGTGCCGAGTTGCTGGCCGCGCTGCATCATGGGCTGGCCGCGCTGATCGGACCCCCGGCGCGCACGGCGGTCCGGGCCCGCCGCTGGCGGCACGGCTTCGTCGGCCTACCGGCCCGGCTGACGGTCCACTTCGACCCGCAGGCAAAGACACACGACCCGAAATGGCTGCCGCAGCTGCTGCAGGTGTGCCGGTCCCGGACCGGCCTGGACTACGAGGTGGCCCACCTGGACGAGCGACGCTGCCGGGTGGTCCTGTCCGCCCGGGCGGCGGCCGCGGCGCAGGTTCCGGTGACCGCGGAGGCGCAGCGCGCCGAGCGGACCATCGGCGAGCTGCTCGGCCCGACCGCGAAGGTGCGCGACATCGATCTGCGAGACGGGCAGATCGCCAGGATCGAGGTGTCCCACGAGAACGGGACCCGGCTCGCGAACACCGGCTACCGCACCCGGGTGGAGCGGACCCTGTCCACCGTCCTGCCCGGCCGATGGCGGGCCCGCTGGGACCTGCAGGGCGACACGGTGCTGTTCGAGCAGCGCCCCTCGTTCCCGGCGGTGATCTGGCTCGACCCGATC
The DNA here is from genome assembly GCF_039812505.1 of Intrasporangium sp. GTDB lineage: Bacteria > Actinomycetota > Actinomycetes > Actinomycetales > Dermatophilaceae > Intrasporangium_A. The sequence goes on from NZ_JBDIAQ010000163.1 coordinate 867, forward strand.
CAGATCGACCCGCAGACCGATGTGCTGGGCACGTATGACTCGGTGGCGATCGAGTACGGGGTCGACGAGGACGGCCGGCCGGTCGCGTGGCGGCCCGCGATCGACCCGAACCTGATGGTGGTCGGCGCGCCCGGCACGGGCAAGACGAGCCTGGAGCACTGCGTCCTGGTGCAGGTGTCGCGGTTCAACTGGCCGGTCTGGGTGGTCGACGGCAAGTCGATCGAGTTCCTCGGTTTCCGGCGGGACTGGCCCAACGTGCAGATCGTCGCGACCCGGATCGAGGAGCAGGTCGCAGTCATCGAGCGCGCCTGGCAGGTCATGGAACACCGGTACGACCTGATCACCCGGGGGCAGGCCCGGGAGGAGGCCTTCGAGCCGCTGATGGTGTTCATGGACGAGTTCGCGGACTTCCGGGCGAACCTGTACGCCTGGTACATCGGCGTCAAACGCAAGGGGGCGCCAGCGGAGCCGCCCGCGCTGGAGAAGCTCCGGTCCCTGGCCCGCAAGGGCCGCTCGAGCCGGGTGCACCTGCTGTTCGCCACGCAGCGCCCGGACGCGAAGTTCTTCGGTGACGACATGCGCGACAACTTCCGGGCCCGGATCTCGATGGGTCGGCTCTCCCCGCAGGGCGCGCTGATGATGTGGCAGGACCCGGCGGTCGGCACCACCGTGCCGCGGGCCTGCCGCGGCCGGGCGACCACGATCAACGATGACAACCGGCCGGTCGAAATCCAGACCTACTTCATTCCCGACCCGCGCAAGGTCGCGGCCGGCTCCGAGGCGGGCCAGCGGCTCGCCGCCGCCCGCCCGAGCGCCTGCCTGCACGAGCGGCTGGTCATCCTCGACCCGCCGGTCCCGGCCGACGGCGCGGACGCTGACCTGTGCTACGCCGACTACGCGGGTGCCGCGTGGGGGGCCGCCGCAGATCACCCGGAGCTGGACCCGGCCAACATCGAGCAGGCGAGAGTGGAGGACGCGCGGGCGGCCGCCTCCCCGTTGACCGTCCTGGGGATCGGGGGCCGGCCGGCGCCGGCCCGGCTCGGGCAGCTGCGGCAGGGCGGCGGAGGCCCACAGCCCGAGCCGGTCGAGCCGGCGCAGCTCGACCCGTTCCAGGGGTACGAGCCGGCGGTCACGGCGGCCCCGGAGTCGCTGCAGGTCGGGGACCTGATGCTGCACCCGGACCTGGGGGAGTGGGTCACCGTCGATGCCGATGTCGAGGAGGACGTCACCGAGCCGCTGAACGTGTCGGTGTTCTGGCGAGACGACGCGGACGAGGCGGGGCACCTGTCGCTGCCGGCCGACGACCTCGTGCAGGTCCGCCGGCCCGATATCGATGTCGACGGTGACGCAGCGTGAGCCCCTGCAACACTCCAAATACTGGTGTCAGTGAAAACAACTCGTCTGTTGTCATTGACAGCAAGGAGATGGGTTGCGACCGTGGACCCATGACCCTGCTGACGCACTCGTCCACCGACCGGATCAAGCCGGGCCTGCTGGTTCGGCTGGGCTGGCGCACGGTGTGGTTGCACCGCGCGCTGACCGACCCGCCGGGTGAGGCGCTGGCGCCACGGGATCGGGAGCTGCTCGTGCTCGTGGCGACCTCGGCCCTCGGGGTGGACACCGGCGCGGCCGTGCGCCACCTGCGCCGGTTCGGCACCAGCGAGCCCCTCGCGATCGCCTGCATCGGGCGGCTGGCCGGCGCCGGCTACCTGTCGCTGACCCGCGAGGGGCTGATCAACCTGCCGGGCCCCGACCTTGACTGGATCGCAGCCCGGACGGGCAGCGAGGAGAGCCCCGGATGAGCTTCACCCTCGTGACCGCCGACGAGCGGCTGCTCGAGCCGGTCTACCGGACCGCGGTGGAGGAGTTCGCCGCGGCCGCGGCCGCGAGCAACAGCTACCTGCTGCAGTACGACCCGCGCCGCGGGGCCGGCCGCCACGTGGCGATGCCGCCCGGCCCGTCCCGGACCGGGCAGGCCATCCGCGAGGTCGACGGGTCCTTCCTGGTGCTGCCAGCGCGAGGCCGCGCCGATGGTCCCTGGGCGCAGGCGACAGCGGAGCTGACCCGCACGTTCGAGCGGTGCCGCGCCGCGCGGCTGCCCGGCGCCTTCACCGCTTACCGGGTCCTGCCCGGAGGCCGGCACACCATCGGCTACCGCATCGACGTGCGGGTCGGGACAGCCCCCGGCGCGCCGAGCTACACCGCGCTGTTCCAGCGCCCGACGTGAGGACGTGCCCGTGGCCTGGAGACCGACCCGCGCGTCATGGGTGCCCCTCGCGCCCGCAGACCCTCGCGTCTACGTGTGCCGCCGCTGCGGCATCACCAAGACGTGCAACTCCACCCGTCCACGACCCGAGCTCTGCACCGACTGCAAGAGCGTCCTTCGGGTCGGCGGGCCCGCCCCGAAGGAGCCCGACGATGAGGACCTCGACAGTGAAGCGGCAGCCCCGGCCGGGCCTGCTGGCCCACCACGTCCCGGCGCTGACTGCGGCCGGGAGCAGCCGGCGGCCCCTGGTCGGTCCACCGCGGCCTGAGCCCGGTCAATGTGACTCGTGTCGCCGGCACACCACCGTGCACCCGGTGGCCTTCCCTGGCGTCTGCTTCCAGGTGTGCCCCACCTGCGCCCCGCCCGATGTCACACCCGCCCCTGCGGGCGGACCTACGTAGTAGGTGACCGGCTCGATCGTCGAAAGGGCTGACAGATGAGCGCGGAGCGAGCCATCCCCGGCCTGGTCTGGGTGCCGGATGCCCCCTGCAGAGATGACCCGGACCTGTTCACCTCCCGCGGCTCGGCCAGCCGGGCCAAGGCCAAGGCAGTCTGCCGGACCTGCCCCTATCAGCAGCTGTGCCTGCGGGCCGCCCTGGCCATGGGAGACCAGCACGCTGTCATGGGCGGCACCGACCCGGACGACCGGCGCCGGATGCGGGCCGCCGCCGTCTCCCGTCGGCAGGACAGGAGAACCGCATGACCGGCCGCCCCCACCCGAGCGCCTGGCAGGAGCTGCTCGCCGACCCGATCACCTTCTTCGGCACGGTCATGCTGACCGCGCTCATGCTGCCGACGTTGGCCCCACGGCTGCGTGACCGGGCGATCGCCTGGCTGCTCACCCACGCCGTCCTGGTCCCCGCACCGGCCGCGGTGGTCACAATCCCGACCACCGGCGTCGGCCTCGATGGCCGCCGGCTCGTCATCGCCCTGCTCGCGCTGGTCCTCGCGATCGCCTGGGCCACCGCCAGTGCCCGGCGCCGCCGCGACCGCGAGCACCGGTCATGACCCGGCGAGCGTGCCCCACCCCGTGGAAACAAGGCCACGCGTCCGCGTTCGGCGCCCACCGGCACCTGCGTTCCCTGCTGCGGTCGGGCCGCGCCGCCCGGCCCGCCCTGCTGCACCAGTACCTGTGCCCCTGCGGTCTGTGGCACGTCGGCCACACCGGGACCCGCGAAAGGACCACGTCGTGACCCAGCCCCTGCGCGCGCCGGATGACGCGCACCCTCCCCGCAGCGCGCCGAGCGCCGAGCGGTATCCGCTGGGGTCTGCCCTGACCGGCCCGGCGCACTCCCACGGTGACCTGCTCGAGGCCGCGCTCGTCGACGCACTGACCCGCGCGACCTGGCCGCGCGGCGGCCGGATCATCGAGGTCGACGAGCAGATCCTGGCAGCCCGCGTGGTGCCCCACATCCTGGCCACGCTGCCTGCTCCCGGCGTGGTCGCTACTGCCCGCGGCGCCGCCCGATCAGATGCAGGCGCCCGCCGGCACCGCCACTGCGTGCACCCCGGACACGTCATCCACCGCCGCCTGGCCCGGCTGCCGGGCCTGGTGGCGCGGCTGTGGCACCGGTCCCCGGGGATCGCCCGACACGGTTCCCGACCGAGCCTGCCGGCCAGGCCAGACGCCACCTGCACACCGAGCCCCTCTCGCCCCGCCAGATGACCGCCTGCACCAAGGCGGCCCGCCGGGCCTGCACCAGGAGGAACCCAAGATGAGCACCCACCAAGACACCCACCGGGTCTACTTGACCGGCTCGTGCCCCGCCTGCGGCGGCCCCGGCAGCGAGCTCACCGACGGCGCCGATGAGACAACCTGCCTGTGGTGCGCCGCGGCGTTCCCGGTCCTCCGCGAGCAGTGGTGGTGTCCCGTCTGCCTGTGGTGGCTGCCGGCCAAGCCGGCCCAGCCATCCAACCGGGTCGCGCCGGCCCACCAGGTCACGATCGGGTGCGGCCGCGAGGACTGCCCGGCCGTGATCAACCAGGGCCGCACCTTCGCCTGCCGCGACCACCCGACGGGATCGGACTGCTCGTGGGGATGCGGCGGCTTCTACTGCATCCTTCATCTCGGCGAGCACGACTGCCCCGGCTTCGCCGACCTGTCCATGCACACCCGGGCAGTCCTGGCCGGTGAGCCGGTGTGTGACTGGGACGGCGACCTGTGGCCCTGCGCGGCGGTGCGGGCACAACCGGACAACCCCACCATCGGCGGTGGCGTCGGAGGCGCGGCATGACCGGCCGTCCCGCCCGCCCGGATGACGAGCGCGCGGTGGGCATTCCGGCGCCAGCCGCCCAGGCGCTGCCCACCGCGCGCGGGCAGCGCCTCGCAGCCCGCTCCCGGTTCGCCATCGCCTGCCGCGCATCCGCGGTCCTTGCCGGTGACCCGGCGGGCGCGCAGTTGCTGCGGGAGGCCGCCGCGGCCGGGACCGGCAGCGACGAGGGGGAGCCGACCGATGGCCGCCCGTAACAGGCTGTCCCAGGGCAGGTCGGAGGCGGCCGCGCGGATGCTCAGCGCCGGCATGTCCCGCCCTCAGGTCGCCCGGCTCCTGGGCGTGGCGCCCCGATCCTTGCCGGCGACCTCCGGTTCCACGGGGATGCAGAGCCAACACCTGGGCCGCTGCGGCACGGCCGCGGGCTATCAGCGGCACCTGGCCGCCGGCACGAGCCCGTGCTCGTCCTGCCTGCGCGCCGCGGGCACCTCGACGGTCGCGCGCCTGCAGCGCCGCGGGAGCCCAGCCGAGGCGGAGCAGCCAGGTGCGCGCGCACCCCGCCCGGGCCCCCATGACGTCATCCCGGAGGGTGGTTGATCATCGTGGGCTCCTACTGCACGTTCTGCGGACGCCGTTGCTTCGTGGTCCGCCGGCTCCCCGCCGGCGCGAGCCACCTCGGCCTGACGCAGGTCGCCATGGCGACCTGCCCGCAGGGCATGGCGCACGACCGGAGGGTCACCGGCTACGACCACACGACCGCGGTCAACCCCGCGCCGCTGCAGGTCGGGGATCTCGTCAGGTCCGGTGCGGACCGGCAGCTCTGGCGTGTGCGCGCGCTGTGGGAGGCCAGCCCGTTCCGCTCGCCGATGGTGGACCTCGACCTGGTCGATGGGTACGGCTTCACCTCGGTCGGTCCCGCGCGGCTGCGCGTGGTCGAGCGCCCCCGCCCGTCCGACGCCCGGGCGGACGGTGATTCCCGCCGGGGGAGCCGCCGGTGACCACCATCGCATCGACCTGCCAGACCGTCGCCGGCGCGGCCCACTGCCCGCTGTGTGGCCAGTTCGCCGGCGCCGGACATGTCTGCCCGGCCTCATCGAGCCTGGGTGAGGCCGCCGTGACCATCTTCGGATCGGAGTCGGTGCGCAAGGCACGCCGCGCGTGTACCGCGCAGCCGGATGGTCCCGCGCCTCGGGCTGCTGCCGAGGCGGCCCTGACCGGGTTGGGGATCGCGGCCGAACGGGAAGCGGTCAGCGGGACACTCTCGCAGGCGGGGGCGCAGCAGGCAAGGAACCACCTGGCCAGAGGCTGGGTTGGGCTTCAGCGCGGTGACCGCATCGGCTCGCGTGAGGTCGCGGCACTGGCAGCACTGTCCCGCGGTCCCGCCGGGCCGGACGCCCCGTCACCTGCCGAGGCGGAAAGCGAGCTCCGGCGCAGCAAGGTCGCGCTCGGTGTGGCCACCTTGAGGAACCGGTCCCGCCCGGACCCGGTAGGGCTGGCGGCCGCCCGCGCCCGCTGCCAGTCGGCGCTGCGCGAAGTGCACCGCGCCCAGTCTCTTGCGGCCGCGCAGCCCGGACGGAAGGACGGACCGCCGGCGCCGTCCGCGGGGCGCTGCCCCGACTGTGGGCAGTTCGCCGGCCCGGGCCACGTCTGTCCCGTCCCGGAGGGCCTGCCCGCCGGCGAGTACGCGGGCATGAAGGGTGATGCCCGGGTCAAGGCGATGCTCGCCGACCTGGAGACCTCGGTCGCGGCGATCGTCGAGTCCGGTCAGCTGCAGCGCTGGCTCGACGCCATGGCGAGCAACGGGCTGAGCCGGTGGAGCGCCAACAACCGCATCCTGGCCGCGGTCCAGATGCTGCAGCGAGGAGCCTCCCTCGAGGACCTGCACATGATGGGGTTCAGGCAGTGGAGCAGCCTGGATCGCCAGGTCATCAAGGGCGCCAAGGCGGTCTGGATCCTCGCCCCGGTCACCCGCAAGGTTCTCGACGAGGCCGACGACGGCACCATCACCGAGAGACCCAGGGTCATCGGGTTCAAAAGTGTCCCGGTGTTCGACATCTCGGACACCCAGGGTGCGCCCCTTCCGCCGGCGCCGCTGCGGCCCGCCCCCGGCGCCGCCACCCCGGGCACCCTTGAGGGACTGCGCGATCGGGTCGGGCGGGCAGGCTACGCCTACGGGGAGGTCGAGATCCCCGGCTGTCGGCCGGCCACGGGTGAAGGCACTCTCGGGTATACCGACCCCAAGAGCAAACGCATCGTCGTCGACGCGCGCCTCAGCGAGGCGCAGAAGGCATCCACGATCGCCCACGAGCT
>NZ_JBDIAQ010000164.1:0-7601 GCF_039812505.1 Intrasporangium sp.
AGCGCCTCGCGCAGCGAGTACTCCAGGACCTTCTTGGCCCGTGGTGTGAAGGGGATGTGCCCGGTCGGGGCCTGCTGGCCCTGGCCGATGATCTCCTGGACCTGGGCCCGCACCGCCTCGAGGCTGATGTCGAGCGACTCGAGCGCCTTGGCCGCGACCCCCTCGCCCTCGTGGATCAGACCCAGGAGGATGTGCTCGGTCCCGATGTAGTTGTGGTTGAGCAGGCGGGCCTCTTCCTGCGCCAGCACGACCACCCTTCGGGCCCGGTCGGTGAACCGTTCGAACATGCTTCGCTCCTGACTGATCGAGACACTCTCGATGCTATCGGTGCCGCGGCCACGCGGCTCACTCCAGCAAACGTGACCCCTGCTCATCCTGTTCCCGCGCGAGGGGGGCGGCATGCCCCGGGATCGTGGTTACGCCGAGGGCGCAACGGCCCGGTCCCGGCGTCGCCCGGGAAGCCGGCTCGGCGGCATACCGGCGGGGCGGACGACGGGCGCGGCCCCTCGACCGGGGGGCGGAAGTGGGCGAGGATCAGGACATGCCGGCCCTCGACCACCTGAGCAAGCCCCAGTTCCCCCGGTCGGCGGCCTACGACCCGAGGTGGCTCGTCGACCTCGACATGGGCCCGCACCCGCTGTGGCTGCTCGAGGACCTGGCCGCCGACCTCGACCTGCGCCCGGGCATGCGGGTGCTCGACCTCGGCTCCGGGCTGGGGGCGACCTCGGTCTTCCTCGCCCGGGAGTACGGGGTGCGGGTGGTCGCCGCGGACCTGTGGGTCGACCCGACCGAGTCGGGCGAGGTGTTCCGCCGCGCCGGCGTCGACGATCTGGTCCTGCCGATGCGGGTCGATGCCCACAGCCTGCCGTTCGGGCGGGCGAGCTTCGACGTCATCGTCAGCATCGACGCCTGGGAGTACTTCGGGACGGGGGACCACTACCCGCCGTATGCCGCCGGGTTCCTGCGCCCGGGCGGCCAGCTCGGCGTCGCCACGCCCGCGCTCACCAGCGAGGTGCGGGACCTCGGCGAGATCCCCGAGCACATCGACAAGGTCGTGGGCGCCGAGACCGCGGCGTGGCACACGGCGGAGTGGCTGCGCAGCCAGTGGGAGTTCGGGCGAGCGTTCCAGAAGGTGACCGCGCGCACGCAGCCCGACGGGTGCGCGAACTGGCTGTTGTGGGAGCGGGCCGTCATGGAGCTGAAGGGCGCGATGACCTCGCCCACCCAGCAGATGCTGGAGGCCGACGACGGCGCGTTCGTCACCTTCGCCCTGGTGACCGGGACGGTGGCATGACGATCACCGCGGCCGACCTGAGGCACCTGCGACGCGCGGTCGAGCTGGCCCGCCTGGCGCTGCAGCGCGGCGACGAGCCGTTCGGGTCGGTGCTCGTCTCCGGGGCGGGCCGCGAGCTCTTCGAGGACCACAACCATGTCGTCGAGCTGGACCCGACCCAGCACCCGGAGCTGGCGATCGCCCGGTGGGCCGGGGCGCGCCTGACCCCCGACGAACGCTCGGCGGCGACCGTGTACACCTCCGGGGAGCACTGCCCGATGTGCGCGGCGGCGCACGGCTGGGTCGGGCTCGGCCGCATCGTGTATGCCGTCGGCTCGGCCCAGCTGTCCCGGTGGCAGACCGCGTGGGGCTGCCCGCCCGGGCCGGTGGCGACGCTGCCGATCCGGCAGGTCGTGCCGGGCGCCGTCGTCGAGGGACCCGTTCCCGAGCTCGAGGCCGAGGTCAAGGGGCTGCACGAGGCATTCGCCCGCACCGTCAGGCCCACGTGACGGTCATGACCCCACGCCACCAGTCCTGTTCCGGCCACGCGCCGTCGGCGGCCCGCCACGAGTCGTCCGCCCGGTTCCACAGCACCAGGTAGGCCGCCACCGAAGGGGTGGCCAGCAGGTGCTCGGCGTCCGGGACCGGCCCCGCGGTCGGGTCGACCCGGCGCGTCACGGCGGGCCGGTCGGGGGAGAGGGTGACGTGCCAGGCGGTGTCCGACCCCTGGGGGTGGACGAGCAACGTCGTCGGCTCGGGCGCATGGACCGCCCGGCGGGCACCCCGAGCGACGAAACCGCACAGCAGCTCGTCGATCCCGTCGAGCGCCAGGGCCGGCCGGATCCAGGTCTGCGCCGGCTCGGGTGCGCGACCGAGGCGGGCGCCGAGCGCGTCGACGGCATGGATCGTCGTCTCGTGCGCCTGCCGCCGCGCCCAGAAGAGGCGGGCCGGCGGGGCGTCGGCCAGGAAGACGGGTGCCGCCAGGTCGTCCGGAGCGTCGACGATCGACTGGAGCAGTGCCGTCGCCCCGGTGTCGAACCAGCCGAGCACGTCGGGGGCCGCACGTCCGGTCGCCTCGTGGCCGGCCGGGTCGAGCTCGGCCTCGCCGCGCAGCCGGTCGGCCGCCCAGCGGTGGACCATGCCCGTGTGCGTCACCAGGTCGAGCAGCGTCCAGCCCGGGCAGGTCGGCACCGGGCGCTCCAGCGGGGCGGCGGTCGCGTTGGCCCGCAGCACGGTCGCGGCCCGGCCGATCGCGTCGCCGTACTCGTCGAGCGTCAGGAGGCGGAAGGGCTGCCGGGCCATGCCGAGAGTCTGCCGCAGCCGGGCGGACGACCGTACCGCGGCGGTAGATTTGCCCCGGCGCGACCACCCCGGGTCGCCTCACCCGCCCATCGACGGAGGTCAACGTGGACGCCAGCGACCTGCTACGCAACTCGCTCCTGCAACTCTCCAAGTCCGACACGGTCCGGGACGTCATCGAGAAGGCACCGGTGTCGCGCTCGGTCGTCCACCGTTTCGTGCCGGGGGCCACCACCGACGAGGCCGTCGCGGCGGCGGCCGAGCTGGCCACCACCGGGCGCCGCACGACGATCGACTACCTCGGCGAGGACACGCTCGACGCCGGGCAGGCCAAGCACACCAAGGACGCCTACGTCGCGATCCTCGGCGCCCTGCGCGATCGCGGCCTGACCGAGGGAGGCAGGGCCGAGGTCTCGCTGAAGCTGAGCGCGCTCGGCCAGGCCCTGCCCGGCGACGGCGACAAGGTCGCCCTCGAGTACGCCCGCGAGATCTGCACCCTCGCCCAGCAGGCGGACACGACGGTCACGCTCGACATGGAGGACCACACCACGACCGACCGCACCCTCGAGGCGCTGCACGAGCTGCGCGCGGACTTCCCCTTCGTCGGCGCGGTGGTGCAGGCCTACCTGTACCGGACCGAGGCGGACTGCCGTGACCTGGCGACCGCCGGCTCGCGGGTGCGGCTCTGCAAGGGGGCCTACAAGGAGCCGGAGTCGGTCGCCTTCCAGGCGGGTGCCGACGTCGACAAGTCCTACGTCCGGTGCCTCAAGGTCCTGATGCAGGGCCAGGGCTACCCGATGGTCGCCAGCCACGACCCGCGCCTGGTCGAGATCGCCGGGGCGCTGGCCGCCCAGAACGGCCGGGCGCCGGGCTCGTTCGAGTACCAGATGCTCTACGGCATCCGTCCGGAGGAGCAGAAGCGGATCGCCGACCGCGGCGACACGATGCGGGTCTACATCCCCTACGGCGAGGAGTGGTACGGCTACCTGATGCGGCGGATGGCCGAGAAGCCGGCCAACGTCGCGTTCTTCCTGCGCGGCCTGGCCACGAAGGGCTGACCGTGGGCACGATGGCGATCTTCGGCACGGGGGTGATGGGCGAGACGCTGCTGTCCGGGCTGCTCCGGGCCGGCCGTGACGCCGCTGAGATAGTGATCACCGAGCGCAACCCGCAGCGAGCCGAGGCGCTCGCCGAGCGGTACGGCGTGCGGGTGCTCGGCAACGTCGCGGCGGCCCGGCTGGCCGACACCCTCGTGCTGGTCGTCAAGCCACAGGACATGATGGGCCTGGTCGAGGAGATCCGCGACCACGTCGTCGCGGGCAACACCGTGGTGTCCATCGCGGCGGGCATCACCACCGAGCGGCTCGAGTCCATCCTTCCCGAGGGCTCGTCGGTCGTGCGGGTCATGCCGAACACCGCGGCCCGGGTCGACCAGGGCATGTCGGCCATCGCCGCCGGCCGGCACTGCACCGAGCAGCATCTCGCCGAGGCGGAGCGGCTGCTCTCGTCGTGCGGCCGCGTGGTCCGGCTCGAGGAGAAGCACCTGGACGCGGTCACCGCCCTGTCCGGCAGCGGCCCGGCCTACTTCTTCTACGTCGTCGAGGCCATGATCGAGGCGGGCGTGGTGCTCGGCCTGCCCCGGGCCACCTCGACCGAGCTGGTGGTCCAGACCATGTACGGAGCGGCGACGATGCTGCGCGAGACCGGCACCCACCCGACCGTGCTGCGCGAGGAGGTCTCCTCTCCCGGCGGTACCACGGTCGCCGCGCTCCGTCAGCTCGACGATCACAAGGTGCGCGCGGCCTTCGTCACCGCGGTGGAGGCGGCCGCGGCCCGGTCCAGGCAGCTGGCTTCTGGCCAGGTCTGACGGGACGGCGGCATACATGGCAGTCCCCCCGAGCAGCCCGGACCGGTCGGTGCGCCTGCACCGGGTCGAGCCGGGTGACTGGGAGAGCCAGCGGGACATCCGGCTGGAGATGTTGCGCGCGGCCCCCGACGCGTTCTGGTACACCTACGCCGACGAGGCCGACTTCCGGGAGGCGGACTGGCGGGAGCGGATCGAAGGTGCGTGGCTGGTGCAGGCGCGCGACGAGCGTGGCGTGGTGGGCAGCGCGGGTCTGGGCACCCACTGGGAGCCGGAGCGGGCGGGCACCGCGACCCTGTTCGGGATGTACGTCGCCCCGCGCGGGCGGGGTCGCGGGATCGGCGAGGCCCTCGTGCGGGCCGTCCTCGAGGAGGGCCACCGCCGGGGCAGGCACCACGTCGTGCTCGAGGTGGCCAGCTCGAACACCCACGCGATCGCCCTGTACGAGCGGTGCGGCTTCGTCCGCACCGGCATGACCCATCCGCACCCGCGTGATGCCGACCTGTGCGAGATTGAGATGCAGGTCGAGCTCACCGGCTGAGACTCCCGTGCCCACCGGGGCCGGCGGGTCCGCTGAGAGGTTCCTCACCCAGACCCCGTCGCCTCTCGCTCGCTCGCTGTGGGTGGTTCGTGCGAAGGTGTCCCCATGAGTGAACTGACCGTACGCATCCTGACCGAGGACGACTGGGAGGCGTACCGCGCCGTCCGGCTGGAGGCGCTGCGGGAGTCGCCCGAGGCTTTCGTCGCCACCCACGCCGAGGAGTCGGCGATCGAGGAGTCCGTCTGGCGGGACCGGATGAACCGTTCCGTCCGCCTGGTCGCCGAGCAGGACGGCCGGGCGGTGGGCGTGGCCAGCATCGGCCGCGCGGAGACCTCCGGCGACGACGACGCCGGGGAGATCTTCGCCCTGTGGGTCACCCCTGAGCGCCGCGGCACGGGTGTCGCGTCGGCCCTCGTACGCCGTGCCGCCGCCCAGGCCAGAGACGCCGGCCAGCGTCACATCGTCTACTGGGTGGGCACCGAGAACGGCCGCGCGGTCGCGTTCGCCAGTGGCATGGGCTTCCGCCCGACCGACTACCGCCGGCCCATGCGGGTGGTCAGCGAGGAGGACGGCGAGGAGGAGATCGCGATGGTCCTGCCGCTCGGCGACGACAAGAGCAGCAGCTACCCGCGCCTCTGAGGCGGGGTCAGGGGCGCGAGGCGAACCGTTCGATCAGCTCGATCGGGCCGCTCACCACGATGACGTGGTGAGCAGAGATCTTCGTGCTCGGCAGCGCGTAGGTGAAGTCCTCGCCCGGGGCCTTCACGCCGACGACGGTGATGCCGTACTTCCGACGGATCTGGGCCTGCTCCAGGGTGAAGCCGATCGTCTCGGCCGGCGGGGTGAGCTTGACGATGGCGTAGTCGTCGTCGAACTGGATGAAGTCGAGCAGCCGGCCGTTGACCAGGTGGGCGACGCGCCGGCCCGAGTCGACCTCGGGAGAGATCACGTGGTGGACCCCGATCCGGTCGAGGATCCGCTTGTGCTCGGGCGAGAGTGCCTTGGCCCAGATGGACGGGACCCCGGCGTCGACCAGGTTGGCCGCCGCCAGCACCGACGACTCGACCGAGGAGCCGATCCCGACGATGGCGATCTTGATCCCGGCCGCGCTCACCATCTCGATGGCGCTCGAGAGCGCCATGTCCGCGTGCACGACCTTGGCCACCTTGTTGATGTAGTTCTCGGCGAGCGCGTTGTCCCGCTCGACGGCGATGACCCGGGTGCCGAGCCGGGTCAGCTCGAGCGCCACGGCCGAGCCGAACCGGCCCAGACCGATGACCATGACCTCGTCGTCGAAGAGCCGCTTGCGCGCCATGGCTTTCCTCCGTGGGGCGATCTGCAGAAGGGGTAGCGTCTCCATCATGCCAAGGCAGGCCCGGGTCGTCTGGGACACCGCGTTCACGAGGTACGACTTCGGACCGACCCACCCGATGGCGCCGATCCGGCTCGACCTGACGGCCCGGCTCTGTGCGGCGCTGGGGGTCTTCGACAACGACGAGGTCGAGGTCGTGGGGGCCGAGCCGGCCGGCGACGAGGTGCTCTGCCGGGTGCACGACCCGGCCTACGTCGCGGCGGTGCGGGCGGCGTCCGACGACCCGTCGTCGGCCGACCCGGCCTTCGGGCTCGGCACCGAGGACGACCCCGCCTATCCCGGCATCCACGAGGCGAGCGCGCGGATCGCCTCGGGGACCATCGCGGTGTGCCGGGCGGTGTGGTCGGGAGAGACCGCCCACGGAGTCAACTTCTGCGGCGGGCTGCACCACGCCATGCGCGACCGGGCGTCCGGCTTCTGCATCTACAACGACATCGCGCTGGGGATCGACTGGCTCCTCGATCACGGGGCCCGGCGGGTGGCCTACGTGGACGTCGACGTCCATCACGGTGACGGCGTCGAGCGGATCTTCTGGGACGACCCGCGCGTGCTGACGGTGTCGCTGCACGAGACCGGCCGGGCCCTGTTCCCGGGGACGGGCTGGCCCACCGACATCGGTGGCGTCGACGCGACGGGGATGGCGGTCAACGTCGCCCTGCCTCCCGGGCTCGGCGACGCCGGGTGGCTGCGGGCGCTGCACGCGACCGCGATGCCGCTCGTGCGGGCCTTCAAGCCCGACGTCTTGGTCACGCAGCATGGCTGTGACACCCACGTCGAGGACCCGCTGGCCCACTTCGCGGTCACCGTCGACGGCCAACGCTCCGCGGCCGACGCGCTGCACCGCCTCGCCCACGAGGTCTGCGCGGGCAAGTGGGTCGCCCTCGGGGGCGGCGGCTACGAGGTCGTCAACGTCGTGCCGCGCACCTGGACGCACCTGACGGCGATCGCCGCGCACACCCCGATCAAGGTCGCGACACCGGTGCCGGAGATGTGGCGCGACCACGTGCGGCAGGTGACCGGTCGTCCCGGCCCGGCCTGGATGGGCGACCTGACCCCCGCGGACGGCCCCGTCTGGTGGCGCTCGTGGGACATGGGCTACAACCCGGGCGACGTGGTCGACCGGGCCGTCATGGCGACCCGTCAGGCGGTGTTCCCGCTGCACGGGCTGGACGTCTACTTCGACTGAGGTCTGCCTCGCCCGGCATGCGCCTCAGCCGGCATGCCTGTCGCCCGGCAGGCACCTCGACCGGCA
>NZ_JBDIAQ010000165.1:0-7556 GCF_039812505.1 Intrasporangium sp.
CGCCCGTCACAGCCGCGCGAGGACCTCGTCGAACATCGCCTCGGTGAGCTTGCCGGTGAACGTGTTCTGCTGGCTCACGTGGTAGCTGCCGAGCAGCCGCACCGGACGGCCCGCCGAGGTCAGCAGCGTCGCCTCGGCCCCGTGACCGAACTTCGGCTTCGGCTTGGGCACCTGCCACCCCAGCCGTCGCGCGGCCCGGATGGTGGCGTCCCAGCCGATCAGACCCAGCGCGAGCAGCGTGCGCAGGTGGGGCTCGGCCAGCTCGAGGTCGCGGTCGAGCCAGTGGCTGCACACCTGCTTCTCCTCGGTCGTCGGCTTGTTGCCGGGCGGCGCGCACCGCACCGGTGCGGTGATCCGCAGCCCGCGCAGGACCAGCCCGTCGCCGCTGGCCACCGCGGTGGGCAGCGAGGCGTAGCCAGCGCGATGCAGGGCAGCGAACAGCCAGTCACCCGAACGATCCCCGGTGAACATGCGTCCAGTCCGGTTGGCACCGTTGGCTGCCGGGGCCAGCCCGACGACGATCACGGACGCCTCCGGGTCGCCGAAGGACGGCACCGGCCGCCCCCAGTACGGCTGGTCCGCGAAGGACGCCCGCCGCCCCGTGGTCGCGACCGACTCACGCCACCGGACCAGCCGCGGGCACGCCCGGCACACGCTGATCCGCGCGTCCAGCTCCGGTATGCCGCTGACCTCCTCGGCGAGGGCGCTGACCTCCTGCTCCGTGTGGGCCACCGGCGTGTCCGGGGTCGCGGGGTCGCCGGGCCAGCCCGACCCCGGCGGCACGGGCGAGGCGAAGAGCTGGCCGGTCAGCGGGTGCGGGTCCATCTCCCCACCGTACTGACCGACTTCCGCCCCTCTTGAGAGGGCACGATTCCCGACCCAGAGTGTTCCGACCGACAGTGCCCGGTTCCCGATCGGACGTGCTCAGTCCAGCCTCCCCAGGTCGCGCACGCAGAACTGGTGGTGGGCCCACTCCTCGTCCAGCAGGATCTGCAGACAGCCGAGCACCGTCTCGTCGCTCGGGTCGACCGGCCACCCGGGCTCGCTCGTGCGAGCGCCCGGCTTCTCGAGGTCCTCGTCGAGCAGGTCGGCCAGGTAGGCACCGATCTCGGCCGCCTGGGCCTCGCGGACCGCCCGCACCTCGGGCAGGGTCGGGTGGGCCGACGGGTCGAGCCCCATCTCGGTCGGGTGCTTGACGAATCCGGCGGGCAGTCCAATCGGGTGGTACGGGTGCTCGATCCCCAGCACCGCTCGCCGGAACCAGGCGTCGGTCACGAAGACCAGATGGCGCAGCGTCTCGATGGCCGACCACTCACCGTCGACGCGGCGGTTCTGGTCGCGCACGGGCAGACCCGCCAAGCGGTTCGTGGTGGCGGCCCACATGTCCACGAGTGTCTCCCACCCCTTTCGCAGACCGGCGACGTCGGTCGAGCGCAGCAGCAGCCGCTCGGGATGGCGCCGGTCGAGCTCGGCCTCGACGAACTGCATCACCTCGACCCCGTTGACGCGAAGGTTGCTGATCAGCCCCTCGACCTCCACGTCGTGCGCCACGACCCCGACGAAGCGGGCGTCGTTGAGCGTCACCTCGCGAAACTCCGCCGTGGTCAGGTCCACGTCGACGAAGCGGGCACCACGCAGATCGTCGTCGGCCTCGAACTCTCGTCCCATGCCTCGATGGTAGAACCGGGACGTTCCGGGCCCGCGGCAGGACCGGTGTCGCCGGGCAGGTGTCCCCGATCATGTGTCGCCGGGCCAGGTCGCCGGGCAGGTGTCCCCGATCATGTGTCGCCGGGCCAGGTCGCCGGGCCGGCCCCGGATCACGAGCCCGACAGCAGGCGCCGCCACCAGGAGCGCCGCGCCGGCACCGGCGTGGTCGGCACCGGCGTGGTCGGCGCGACCGGCTCCCGCGACGCCCGTAGCTCCCGCCACTGCGACACCATGTCGTCGACGTCGAGCGTCTTGGCCAGCAACGGCGGCAGGTTGCCGACCGCGGGCCGCAGCCGGTCGGCCAGCACCCGCTTGTTGTAGTCCGCGACGATCTCGCGCACGTCCTCCTCCCGGGTGACGTCGACGAGCGCCTCGGGATATCCCGCCGCCTCCTTCCGCAGGGCGAGCGCGCCCGGAAGGGCACCGCCGAGATCGAGGTTCTCGCGAGCGGCATACCGCTTGATCCACCAGTCGGGGTCGTTGGCGTCCCGCAGGTCCAGCGGCTTGCCCGCGCCGGGCAGGTCGTCGAAGTCGCCGCGCTCCTGGGCCTCCCGGATCGCCCGCTCCACCGGGCTCTCCCAACGCGGGGTCTGCGTCATGGCTCCACGGTACGTCGCCGCGCGAGTGTGGAGCCCGGCCTGTGTGAGGTCCGGGCTCCAATGGCGGTTCACGTACCACAACGGGCCAGCCGCCTAAGTCGTCAACACTCAGTGTCGCGACGGCGCCGGCTGATACGAAGCCGCCACGCCGACCTCACGACCGGGACGTGACACCCGCAGGGGGAGTCAGGGAAGGGTGACCCGGACGGTCTCGTAGGTCAGCGCGTCGGCGGCGGCGAGCAGGCCCCGGGTCGGGCGAAGCCGGGGCTGGTAGGCCACCCCGTCCAGGGTCCCGGCGGCGCCCCCGGCCTCGCGCAGCAGCAGCGTGCCCGGCGCGTGGTCCCAGGGTGCCGCCCAGTGGTAGACGATGTAGTCCGCCTCGCCCTCGACAAGCTTGGGGTAGTCGATGCCGCACGACACCCAGGTCAGGCGCAGCGCCGGCAGCCCCCCGAACGACTCGCCCACCCACTTGCGCCGCGACGTGCGCCCGTCGAGCGGGGGGAGCGCCGCCTCCCTCCGGAGCCGGCGGGCACCGCACCACGCCCCGGCGCCACGCTCCGCGACGTAGGCCAGCTCGTACTGCGGCTGCCAGATCCACGCTCGGACGGCCTGCCCGCCGACGGTCTCGGACACCATGACCGCATGGTCGGGCGAGCCGTGCACGAAGTTCTTCGTGCCATCCACCGGGTCGACCGTGAAGGCGTGCTCGGCGCTCAGGTAGCGGTCCATCAGGCTGGGGTCGGCCGAGTGCGCCTCCTCCGCGAGGACCACCGCGTCCGGGTAGGCGCCGAGCAGTCCGGCCGTGATGAGCTGCTCCGCCTCGCGGTCGGCGTCGGTCACGAGGTCGCCGGGGTTCTTCTCGTGGACCTCGCCCACCGCGAGCGCCCGGAACCTCGGGTTGATCGCCGCCTCGGCGGCATCGCGGAGCAGCTGCAGCACGGCGTCGGTGTCCACGCCCTCCAAACTAGGCGATCACCGCGCCCCGCCGGTCACCGCCCGTATGCCGCTCAGCGGGCGTGTCGAGGCACCCGCACCCGGTGGTGGGATCCTCCCGCTCCACCCCGCCGACAGGGAGAGCCGCAGCTCGGGGTGCAGGTGCCGACGAGCGACCGGGGTCCACCTCCGCCGGCAGGGAGAGCGGACCGGGCGGACGAGGTCACCGGGACTGCCGTGTTGCGCAGCCCAACGAGTCGCGCAACTATGCCGCATTAGGGACAAAACGTCCGTAGGCTGTCGGTCGGGACAGCGCGCCGGGGAGACCCGGGGAGGCAGAAGACGGGTCCCGGACCACGTCCGGGGCCCGTCGGCCCTCCCGTGTCCCGGCACCGCTACTTACCCGGGCCGGATCTCGACGGCGCGCCCAGCGCGGGCGGGTGCGGGCTCGGACGTGGCCCGGGTGGGCCAGCGGCGCGACCCGGGCCGCCACCGGACGTGCGGCGCGCCGCCCGGGCGGCTGTGCGGCATACGCCGGGTGTGTCCAGGTGGGTGGCCCTCAGGGGCGGGTGCGCCGCGACGCGTTGCGGCTCACGTGGCTGCGCAGCTGGGAGAGCACCTTGGCCTCCGCGTCGTTGAGGGCGTCCTTGGTGGCCTCGAGGTGAGAGACCCCGACCAGGGCCGGCAGTCCCTGGACGCGCACGTCGAGCGTGGTACGCATGCCCGGCTGGCCGCGGTCCTTGAACCGGATCGAGATGTCGACCTGGCTGGGGTCGAAGCGGTCGAGCTGGGTGAACAGCTGGGCCAGGGTTCGTTCGATGAAGTGGAGGTCGTCCTGTCCGGCGCCTCCCTCGAGACGGACCCGGTCGATCAGGCGGTTGCTTTCGGCGTCCATCGGGCGCTCCTTCGTCAGGACCACGGGAATCTCCGAGGCGGTGACCCCATCCTAGGAAACTCCTTGTGGACCAACGAATCCTGACCACCGGCCACAATGTGAAAGCGCTCACCCCAGCGGTCCGCAGCGGGCACAATGGGGGAAGGGCGGCGCCGCGCTCCCCTCCCCCGCGGTGCCGCTCCGCCGCAGCCCCGCACCGACGGGCCGGCGGCTGCCAGGCGCCTCCACCGGGTTCGGCGCGGCTCCCAGCGTGAGGTCCGAGCACCCGGCCCGGGCCTGTGACATGGTGGCGGTATGAGGTCCTATTGCGCTATATACGTCGACGCCGGATACCTGCTGGCCTCGGCCGCGACGCGCGTGACCGGGACCTCGCTGCGCGGCGGTGTCGTGATCGCCTACCGCGAGCTGATCGAGGCGCTGATCGGCCAGGTCGAGCTGCAGAGCGGGTTGCCCCTGCTCCGCGTCAACTGGTACGACGCCGGCGGCGGGCCCGGCGGGGCCCCTGACGCGTGGCAGGACCAGATCGGCATGCTGCCGCGGCTCAAGCTGCGTCTCGGGCGGATGTCACCGGGTGGCGAGCAGAAGGGGGTCGACCTGCGGATCGGCCTGGACCTGGCCACCCATGGGCGCAACCGCGTCGCCGACGTCATCTACCTCGTCTCGGGCGACGACGACCTGACCGAGGCCGTCGAGGAGGCCCAGGGCCACGGCGTGCAGGTCATGCTCCTGGCGGCACCGGACCGGCACGGCCGACCGCACGCCGTCTCGCGCAACCTCCAGCGCGAGGCCGACGGCACCGCCCTGATCGACCCGGTCATCATCGACCGGTTCGTCAAGCCGCGGCCCAAGCCTGCGCCGGCCCCCTTGGAGCAGCCCGAGACCGTCGAGCGCGCCTCGGTCCCCACGCCGGCGGCCCTCGCGACCAGCCGGCCGTGGACCACCCCGATCCCGGCTGTCCGGTCCGGCGAGCAGACGGCCGGCCCGCACGGCAACCACACCCTGCACTCCGCGCCGCGCATCGTCTACTCGAGCACGACCGGTCGGGCCTCGGTGGGCGACGCGAACCTCCCGCCCGAGATCGAGAAGCTGGTCGAGGAGGTCGTCCACGGCGTCGTCGACACGTGGAAGAGCACCGTGACCGACGCCGAGCTGCGGGCGGTGCGCTCGGAGCGGCCGTACATCCCGCGGGACCTGGACCGGGCCATGCTGCTCGACATGTCCGCCCGGCTCGGGATGTACGACGTCGACGAGCGCTCGCGGCTCGCCCTGCGGGAGCATTTCTGGGAGGTGCTCGGGTCGGGAACGGCCGACGACGCGCCCGCCGCGCAGTAGCGGCTCCCGGCACCTCCGGCGACCTGCGTGGCCGAGGGGGCGAGCGGCATAGGCTCGAACCCCACCACGCGTTCGAACCCGAGGAGCAGCGATGAACACCCAGCCCACTCCGGAGAGCCCGGACAACCCGCCGCCCGGATGGTATCCGGACCCCTACGGCCAGCCGATGACCCGCTACTGGGACGGCAACATGTGGACCGAGCAGACCGGTCCGGCTGCCGCGCCGCCGCTCAGCGCGGCCCTGGCGACCAAGGTGCTCATCGACCAGTACGGCAACCCCGTCAGCCCGAGCTCGCGCCTGGCCGCGACGCTGCTCTGCCTCTTCCTCGGCCCGCTGGGGGTGCACCGGTTCTACGTCGGCAAGGTGGGCACCGGCATCCTGCAGCTGCTCACGGTTGGCGGGCTCGGGATCTGGTCGCTCGTCGACCTGATCATCATCATCGTGGGCCAGTTCCGGGACGTGCAGGGCCGCCTGCTGGTCAACTGGTGACCGGCCGCCCGGTCGACGGGCTACGGGCCGGTGACGTCGATGTCGACGAGCAGCTCGCTGGCGAGCCGTTCGATCCCGGCGCGGACCTCCCCGATGTCGACCGAGGGAGGCACCCGGGCCACGACGTGCGCCTCGAACAGGCGCCCGCCGGCCATCGGCGCGTCCCGACTCTCGGTCGACATCCGTTCGATGCTGAGACCGCTGCGGGCGAGCACCGCAGAGACGTCGTGGACGATCCCCGGGTGGTCGTTGCCGAGGACGTCGATCGTGAGCCGCTCAGCGTCGCCGGCGGCCGGCTCGGCCTCGGCGCCGGGGTGCGCGGACACCTCGAGCAGCCCGTCGAGCCCGCGAAGCGCATCGGTCAGGGCCGCGCCCCGGTCGGCCGGCACGGTGACGACCACGATGCCGGCGAACTTGCCGGCCAGCTCGGCCATCTGGCTGTCCTCCCAGTTGCCGCCCTGGCCGGTCACGACCTGGGAGAGCGCCTCGACGAGTCCGGCGCGATCGTCGCCGATGACGGTGAGCACGAGCTTGGGCACGAAGGCATCGTAACGAGAGGTGGGGCGCCAGCGCGATCCGTGACCGCGCGGGCCTTGGCCGGACCTGGGTGTGGGCGGAGCGCTCGCTCGTCGGGGAGGGGACGCGAACGAACGCTCCGCCACTGCGGCCCCGTCTTCGGGATCGAGGTGCCCCAGCGAGGGAACCTGTGTGTAGACACCTCACACCGCGCCGGAGGTTCCGGTACCTCCAGAGTAGGTGGACTTCAGCCCGATGTCCTGCCGAAATGCCGACCCATGCACCGGCAACCACCCGCTCGCAACCGCTTCCGTCGGCCGGTACCACAGGCCTTCGCATGCGTCTCACCCCGACCCGGCTGTTGCGGCACGGCCGGCGCACGGTCAGGCCGTGGTGACCACGAGGTCGGCGCGCCCGCGCGTGGCCGCCACGAGCCGCGCGTTGGCCTCGTCCGAGCGCAGCACCCACTCCCGCGCCGCCTGCGGCGTCTTGCCGTACTTCACGTGCCGGGCCACGAGCCGCTCGGTCCGGGTCCGGTCGTCCACGTCGACGTACCAGACCTCCGCGAGCAGCGAGCGCACCGCGGGCCAGGGGTCCTGGGGCAGCAACAGGTAGTTCCCTTCCGTGACGATCAGGCGCACCGACGGCTCCACGGCGATGGCAGCCGCCAGCGGCTGCTCCAGGTCACGCTCGAACCCCGGCGCGTACACGGTCCGGTCCCGTTCCTCGGACAGCCGCCGGAGCAGGGCCAGGTAGCCGTCCGCGTCGAAGGTCTCGGGGGCGCCCTTGCGGCCGGCCAGCCCCAGCCGCCGCAGCTGCACGTCCGCCAGGTGGAAGCCGTCCATCGGGACGAGGTGGGCGGCATCCGGTCCGAGGCCGACGGGCGGCGGCGCATCGAGCCGGTCGACGAGACCCCGCGCCACGGTCGACTTGCCGGCGCCCGGCGGGCCGGTGATCCCGACGACCACCCGGCCCCCCGCTCGTGCGCCGGTCACGAGCGCGACGAGCCGGCGTACGAGCGCGTCGTAGGGAGGCCGCATGCTGTCCACCTTGGCCCTCGTGGGCGTCCTGACGCCAGCGCCAC
>NZ_JBDIAQ010000166.1:0-7463 GCF_039812505.1 Intrasporangium sp.
ATGCAGGGAGTCTGGCAGAGCCGGTATGCCGCTCGCAGGCCGGGCCGACGTGACCCTCCCCACGCTGGGGTGGCCGCAGACTGCCCGAGGCCCGATGGACGCCCTGCACTGTCGATCGGGACTGGTGCACTGTCGATCGGGAGTGGTGCACTCTGGATCGGGAGTGGTGCACTGTCGATCGGAAGAGCTGCACTGTCGATCGGGATTGGTGCACTCTCGACTACGGTGGCCGGGTGCGTCTCGTCATCGCCCGGTGCAGCGTCGACTACCGCGGCCGCCTCACCGCCCACCTGCCCGTCGCCACCCGGCTGCTGCTGGTCAAGGCGGACGGGTCGGTGCTGGTCCACAGCGACGGCGGGTCCTACAAGCCGCTCAACTGGATGGCGCCGCCCTGCGCGATGACCAAGACCGACCCGGACGAGCTGCAGGCCGAACAGGGCGTGGTCGCAGTGTGGCGGGTCGTGCACGCGAAGACCGGCGACAGCCTGACCGTGGCCATCCACGAGCTCCTGCACGACAGTACCCACGAGCTCGGCCTTGACCCGGGCCTGGTCAAGGACGGCGTCGAGGCGCACCTGCAGGAGCTGCTGGCCGACCAGATCCACACGCTCGGTCCCGGCTGGTCGCTGGTCCGACGCGAGTACATGACCGCGATCGGTCCGGTCGACATCCTGGCCAGGGACCACACCGGCGCGAGCGTCGCGGTCGAGATCAAGCGCCGAGCCGAGATCGACGGTGTCGAGCAGCTGACCCGCTACCTCGAGCTGATGAACCGCGACCCGCTGCTGGCCCCCGTCACCGGCGTCCTCGCGGCGCAGGCCATCCGGCCGCAGGCGCGCACGCTGGCCGAGGACCGCGGCATCCGGTGTGTCGTGATCGACTACGACGCCCTCAAGGGCAGCGACGACGCCGAGTCGCGGCTGTTCTAGCGTCCGGCCGACGCCGGCCCGAGGGCGGCGAGGTCGCGCGAGGCCCGGATGACCTCGACCATCTGCACCATGATCGCGTTGAGCCCGAAGTCCTTGGGGGTGAACACCATGGCCACCCCGGCCTGCCGCAACGCCGCCGCGTCGGACTCGGGGATGATCCCGCCGACGACGACCGGGATGTCGTCGGCGCCGGCCGCGCGCAGGCGGTGCAGGATGTCGGGGACCAGCTCCATGTGCGACCCGGAGAGGATCGAGAGGCCGACGAGGTGGACGTCCTCGGCCACCGCCGCATCCACGATCTGCTCTGGGGTCAGGCGGATGCCCTGGTAGACCACCTCGAAGCCGGCGTCCCGTGCCCGGACCGCGACCTGTTCCGCACCGTTGCTGTGACCGTCCAGACCAGGCTTGCCGACCAGGATGCGCAGCCGCTCGCCGAGCTCCCGGCTCGTGTGCTGCACCGCCTGCCGGGCCTGCTCCAGGCCACCGTCCGGCGCGAGCGCGGCGCCGCCGACCGATGCAGTGACGCCCGTGGGAGCGCGATACTCGCCGAACTGCTCGCGCAGCGCGGCCGCCCACTCCCCCGTCGTCACCCCGGCCCGGGCACAGTCGAGCGAGGCCGCCATCAGGTTCGCGCCCGAGGAGGCGTCGGCCCGCAGCCGCGCCACGGCCTGCTCGGCACGGGCCCGCCTGCCCGGGTCGGCGTCGCGGCGCTCGCGCCACTGCCGCACGGCCGCCGCGGCGGCCTGCTCGACGCTCGGGTCGACGGTCTGGATGGCGGCGCCGAGGTCGGCGGTCAGCGGGCTGGGCTCGGTCGTCTCGAACCGGTTGAGCCCGACGACGACATCGACGCCGGACTCGATGCGGCGGCGCCGCTCGGCGTGCGAGGCGACGAGCGCCGACTTCATGTAGCCGGACTCGACGGCCGCCACCGCCCCGCCCAGGTCGGCGATCCGCGCCAGCTCCGCGCGGGCACCCGCGACGAGCTCGGCCACCTTGCGCTCGACGACGGTGGAACCGGCGAACAGGTCATCGTACTCGAGCAGGTCGGACTCGAAGGCGAGGACCTGCTGCAGGCGCAGCGACCACTGCTGGTCCCAGGGCCGGGGCAGGCCGAGGGCCTCGTTCCAGGCCGGCAGCTGGATCGCCCGGGCCCGGGCATCCTTGGAAAGGGTGACGGCCAGCATCTCCAGGACGATGCGCTGCACGTTGTTCTCCGGCTGGGCCTCGGTCAGCCCGAGCGAGTTGACCTGGACGCCGTAGCGGAACCGGCGCGCCTTCGGGTCGGTGACGCCATACCGCTCCCTCGTCAGCTCGTCCCAGAGCTGCACGAAGGCCCGCATCTTGCACATCTCCTCGACGAACCGCACCCCGGCGTTGACGAAGAAGGAGATCCGCCCCACCACGTGGGGCAGCTCGTCCTCGGGGACCTGTCCGGAGGCCCGGACCGCGTCGAGCACGGCGATCGCGGTCGAGAGCGAGTAGGCCAGCTCCTGGACCGGGGTCGCACCAGCCTCCTGCAGGTGGTAGCTGCAGATGTTGATCGGGTTCCACTTCGGGACCTGACCGACCGTGTAGGTGACCATGTCGGTGATCAGCCGCATCGACGGTCCGGGTGGGAACACGTAGGTCCCCCGGGAGAGGTACTCCTTGATGATGTCGTTCTGGGTGGTGCCGGCGAGCGCGCGGACCCACTGTTCCGGCTCGTCACCGGCCGCCGCGGCCTGGCGCTCGGCGGTGACCTGGTAGAGCGCGAGCAGCCACATCGCGGTCGCGTTGATCGTCATCGACGTGTTCATGTCCCGCAGCGGGATGTCGCGGAAGAGCGCCTCCATGTCGCCGATGTGACTCACCGGGACCCCGACCTTGCCGACCTCGCCGCGAGCCAGGGGGTGGTCCGGGTCGTAGCCGGTCTGGGTCGGCAGGTCGAAGGCGACGGACAGGCCGGTCTGGCCCTTGGCCAGGTTGCGGCGGTACAGCTCGTTGCTCGCCGCGGCGCTGGAGTGTCCCGCGTAGGTCCGCATCACCCACGGCCGGTCGCGGGTGGGGTGCCGGGTCGACTGCGTCGGGTCCTGCTCAGGCATGCCAGCGAACGTACCGGCGGGCCTGTGGGCGCGGGAGGGTGTCAGGCGGTGAGAGTGGACACAGTCCGGCGCGCGGGCGGATCGGCCGGCGTCGGGTGTCCCGCGGGCGCGGGCGCCGCGGGCGAGGTCGCCGCGGGCGCGAGGATGTGGTCGAGCCGGCAGCCGCGTACCAGCCGGGTGGTCCGCTCGGAGGAGCCGACCAGCCAGAGCCGCCGCTGCTCACGACGGGCCCGACGGTGGAGGTGCACGATGACGCCCAGCCCCGTCGCGTCGCCGATCTCGGCCCTGTCGAGGTGCAGGCGCAGCTCACCGGGACCACGGGAGATGACCTCGTGCAACGCGTCGCGGATGTCCGGCACCGTGTGGACGTCCAGGGGGCCCTCGATGACGACGTCGTGACCGTCGGGGGCATCGAGTACGAGAATCGGCGTCGTGCGGTGGCGTTCCGGCGTCATCGGTGACCCTCTCGTGGTGCCTGTGGCAATGATGCAGGCCTTATGCCCGAAAACGGCGCAGCCACGCGTCAAGAAAGGGTCAAGACATGGTCAAGTAACCCCAGCCACGGCCGAACCGGCCGGTACGTGAAGACGGCGCCGGCTCTCAGCCCTCCCAGGGCTCCTCGTCCGGCTCGCGGGAGACCTCGGCGCCGAGGGCCCGCCACGCCTCCTCGAAGCGGGGATACCCGCGGTCGATGTGGTGCACGCCGCTGACGAGGGTCTCACCCTCGGCGACGAGCCCGGCGATCACCAGGGCCGCCCCCGAGCGGATGTCGCTGGCCTCGACCGGGGCGCCGGAGAGCATTCGCACGCCGTGGACCATCACGTGGTGGCCGTCGACCTGTGCGTCGGCACCGAGCCGGGCCAGCTCCTGGACGGTGCGGAACCGGGCCTCGAAGACGTTCTCGGTCACCATGGCGCTGCCAGCCGCGACCGAGTTGTAGGTGATCGCGAAGGGCTGCAGGTCGGTGGGGAAGCCGGGGTAGGGCAGCGTCGCCACGTCGAAGGCCACCGGGCGGGCCGGCCCGGCGGCGACGCGAAACCCGCGGTCGGTCGGTTCGACCGTGCAGCCCGCCCGCTCGAGGGCGCCCAGCGGTGCGCGGAGGTGTTCGAGGACCCCGCCGACGATCTCGAGGTCGCCACGCGTGGTCGCCGCCGCAAAGGCCCACGTGCCGGCTGCGATCCGGTCGGGGATGACGGCATGGCTGGTGGGCTGCAGCGCCTCGACGCCGTCGATCACGATGTGCGAGCTCCCCGCACCCGAGACCCGGGCCCCCATCGCGACGAGCAGGTCGGCCAGGTCGACGATCTCCGGCTCGCGAGCGGCGTTGTCGATGCGGGTCCGGCCCCGGGCGAGGACGGCTGCCGTGAGGATGTTCTCGGTCGCACCGACGCTCGGGAACTCGAGCCGGATCCCGGTGCCGGTCAGGCCGTGCGGCGCCTCGGCGATCAGATAGCCGTGGGAGACGTGGACGGCGGCGCCCAGCGCCTCCAGGCCGGCGGTGTGCAGGTCGAGCCCCCGAGACCCGATGGCGTCTCCGCCCGGGACCGCGACGTCGGCCTGTCCCGTTCGCGCCACCAGGGGACCGAGCACCGAGATGGAGGCGCGCAGGGCCCGGACGAGCCGGTAGTCGGCGCGGTGGCCGACCGTCTCGGGCACGTCGAGGACAACCACCCCGGCGGCCGGGTCGTAGTCGACGTCGACGTCGAGGCTGCGCAGCAGCTCGGCCATGATCGTCACGTCCGCGATCGCCGGCACGTTCGTCAGGGTCGTGCGCCCCTCGGCGAGCACCGAGGCGGCCATCAGCTTGAGGGCGCTGTTCTTGGCTCCGACGACCGTCACCGCACCCACGGGGCGGGCGCCACCGCGGACCCGGAACCGCTCTCTCACCCGAGAGACCCTATCCGCAGATCAGCGGCGCGATCTGCCAGAGTTGGGCACATGGTCAACCTGACGAAGATCTACACCCGCACCGGTGACGACGGCACCACGGCCCTCGGCGACTTCTCGCGGACCAGCAAGACCGACCCGAGGTTGCAGGCCTACGCGGACTGCAACGAGGCCAACGCGGCCATCGGGGTGGCCATCGCCGCAGGTGACCTCGACGAGGACGTCCGAAGCACGCTGCTGCGCGTCCAGAACGAGCTGTTCGACGTCGGCGCCGACCTGTGCACCCCGTTGCAGGAGACCTATCCCTTCCCGCCGCTGCGGGTCGGCCAGCCGTGGATCGACGACTTGGAGGGTGACTGCGACCGCTACCTGGCCGGGTTGCCCAAGCTGAGGTCCTTCATCCTGCCGGGCGGCACGGCCGGGTCTGCCTACCTGCACCTCGCGACCACGGTCGCGCGGCGGGCCGAGCGCTCGGCCTGGGCCGCCCTGGCCGAGCACGGCCAGGCTCCAGGGGCCGAGCGAGGGACCGGCGGGGTCAACGTCCTCACCGCGAAGTACCTCAACCGGCTCTCGGACCTGCTGTTCATCCTGGCCCGCGTCGCGAACCTGCCGATCGGCGGCGACGTCCTCTGGCAGCCGGGAGGCGGCCGCCTCCCGACACCGGAGTGAGGTCGGCCCGCCGACGAGCACGCGCCGATGCCCGTACCCACCGACGACCATTGGTCGCGCGGGTGACCCTTGGCCGGCCCCGGCCAAGCACGACGCCGACGGCGCGCAGCCCTCGGCGCCGACCAACGGTCGTCCGTGCGCTCAGACCCGTCCGGTATGCCGCTCAGCTCGGAACCGCGCGGTGGCCGGCCGGGCCACGGTGGCGCTAGGCCACGTTGACGTTGAAGCCGGGCGGGGCGGCCTCCTGCCACGAGCGCAGCGCCATGTAGTCCGGATGGGGCAGCGCGAGCTCGAAGCGCACCGAGCCGGAGGTGCACGGGACCCGCTGGGCACCCGGCACGACCGGTATCGACTCTCCGGGCGGGAGCGGGCCGGGAGTCTCCAGCAGCAGGGTCTGCCTGGCCCAGCGGTGTCGCGGACGTAGCGAAACGCCCCCGAGCGCGTACCACTCGAGGGCGTTCTCGCCGAACCGGATCAGGCCGACCCGCCAGCGCCTGGCACCGACGAGCCGCATGGCACAGACCGTCAGGGGGAGGCCGTGCGCGATGTACCGGCGCCGCGCATAGGTCACCACGAGCACGAGGGCGACCAGAACCAAGAGCGTGCCGATCACGATCTCCGTGGAGACGAGCGCGGACGGCACGCCCGCTCCTCAGTGCCCGGTGCTGTGCAGCGACGTGGCGTCGACGTGCTCGGCCACGATCGTCACGACGTCGGAGTCGACCGAGAGGAACCCGCCGTCCACCTTCGCCTGGTGGCGCGAGCCGTCCATCGCCTCGATCGTCACCTCGCCCTGCACGATGGCGCCGAGCAGCGGCGAGTGGCCGGGCAGGATGCCGAGCTCGCCGCTGGCGGTGCGGCCGCGGACGAACTTCGCCTCGCCCTCCCAGACCTTGCGGTCGGCAGCGACCATCTCGACCTTCAGTGAGCCCACGTGATCCTCCGGATCTAGACAGTGTCAGAAGTGTAGTGCCTGGCCGCGATCCCGCCCCCGGACGGCACAGTAGCCGGACACCCGGACGCCGGATGCCGCTCGGGCGCAGCTTCCGGGGGAAGCTGCGCCCGGCAGCGCGGCAGCCGCGGGTCCGGGGGCCGGTCAGAGGTTCTTCTGGATCTCGGCCCACTGGCGCTCGACGTCGTCGAGCCCGCCGCACATGAAGAACGCCTGCTCACCGACGTGGTCGTAGTCGCCGTCGGCGATCTTGGTGAACGCCTCGATCGTGTCGGCGAGCGGGACCGTCGACCCGTCCAGTCCGGTGAACTGCTTGGCCACGTAGGTGTTCTGCGACAGGAAACGCTGGATCCGGCGCGCCCGGTTGACCAGGATCTTGTCCTCCTCGGAGAGCTCGTCGATGCCGAGGATCGCGATGATGTCCTGCAGCTCCTTGTTGCGCTGCAGGATCGACTTGATCCGCACCGCGGTGTCGTAGTGGTCCTGGGCGATGTAGCGCGGGTCGAGGATCCGGCTGGTCGACGAGAGCGGGTCGACGGCCGGGTAGATGCCCATCGAGGCGATGTCCCGGCTCAGCTCGGTCGTCGCGTCCAGGTGGGCGAACGTCGTGGCCGGGGCGGGGTCGGTGTAGTCGTCGGCCGGCACGTAGATCGCCTGCATCGAGGTGATCGAGTGGCCCCGCGTCGAGGTGATCCGCTCCTGCAGGGTGCCCATCTCGTCGGCCAGGTTGGGCTGATAGCCGACCGCGCTCGGCATCCGGCCGAGCAGCGTCGAGACCTCCGAGCCGGCCTGGGTGAACCGGAAGATGTTGTCGATGAACAGCAGCACGTCCTGGTTCTGCACGTCGCGGAAGTACTCCGCCATCGTGAGGGCGGACAGCGCGACCCGCAGGCGCGTGCCCGGCGGCTCGTCCATCTGGCCGAAGACCAGGGCGGTCTGACCGAG
>NZ_JBDIAQ010000167.1:0-7417 GCF_039812505.1 Intrasporangium sp.
GACCAGCCGAGCAGGATGACGTACGCCATCCGGTGGTCGCCCTCGGTGGGCTGGTCGATCCCGGCCGCCTCCAGTACGGCGGTGCGCATCGCGTCGTCCACCCGCGAGGCGTCGTCGCCCGCGCCCACCGCCGGGGCGTTCACCGAGTGCAGCATCGCCGAGGCGAGCAGCGGCCGGGACAGCAGTGCCTCGGTGGCCGACTCGATGACCGTCAGGACGGCGTCCTCGGGGTCGAGAGCGGCCTTGTTGCGGCGGCTGGGCATCTGCTCGCGCAGCTGTTCGAGCTCGCCGGCCAGCACGGCGGCATACAGGTGCGACTTGGAGGGGAAGTACCGGTAGAGCGTGTTCAGCGCGACGCCCGCCGCCTGGGCGACGTCCTGCATCTGGACGCCCTCCTCGCCCCGGGCCATCGTCAGCTCGCGAACGACCCGCAGGATGCGCCGGTACCGCTCGACCTGGGCCGGCGTGCTCGGCACGGCCGCCTCCCGGTTCTGCGCCAGCCTCGGCATGTCTGCCCCTTCCCGCCCGGCCATCCGGGCGACCCGTGTCGGCCCTTGACTGACAGGCATTCTCCCATCCGCGTCCCGGGCCCCTTGACAGATTCGTTTCTAGAATTCATTCTACATATACCGCACCACAGCAGCTGAGCCCGGACGCCGACGTCCGGAGGGAAGGCGATCACGACCGTGCACTTCACACTTGACGACGACACTCTGGCCCTGCAGAAGGAGCTGCGCGCATACTTCGACGCGCTGCTCACCCCCGAGGTCCGGCGCGAGCTGCACCACGAGGGCGAGCGCGGCGGCCCCACCCGCGACCGGGTCATGCGCCGGATGGGCGCCGACGGCTGGCTCGGCATCGGCTGGCCGACCGAGTACGGCGGCTCCGACCGCGGACCCGCCGCCCAGTTCGTCCTCTTCTCCGAGGCCTACCGGGCCGGCGCCCCGCTGCCGATGATCACCCTGACGACCGTGGCCCCGACGCTGATGGCCCACGGCTCCCCGGAGCAGAAGGCCTACTTCCTGCCCCGGATCCTGGCCGGCGAGCTGGTGTTCGCGATCGGCTACACCGAGCCCGAGGCCGGCACCGACCTCGCGTCGCTGCGCACCACGGCCCGCCGCGAGGGCGACGAGCTGGTGATCAACGGCAACAAGGTCTTCACCTCCGGCGCCGACGGCGCGGACTGGATCTGGCTCGCCGCGCGGACGGACCAGCAGGCCCCGAAGCACAAGGGCATCTCGCTGATCCTCGTGCCCACCACCGACCCCGGCTTCTCCGCCACGCCGATCCGCACGGTCGGTGGCGTGAGCACGACCGCGACCTACTACGACAACGTGCGCGTCCCGGTCGGCAACGTCGTCGGCGGCCTCGACAACGGCTGGAAGCTGATCACCACGCAGCTCAACCACGAGCGGGTCGGCCTGGCGGCCTTCTCCGGGATCAGCGTCGGCCTGCTCGAGGACGCCCGGGAGTGGGCGGCGCGCCAGACCCTGCCGGACGGCCGCCCGTACACCGACCTGCCCTGGGTGCGCGCCGCGCTCGGCCGGGCCACGGCCCTGGCCAACGTCATGTCCCTGATGAACTGGCGGCTCGTCGAGGCGACCGCCGACGAGGTGACCGACCCCGGCCAGGCGTCCGCCGCCAAGGTGTACGCCACCGAGGCGGCCCTCGAGATCTACCGCCTCACGCTCGAGGTCGTCGGCGCCGCCGGGCTCGAGGTCTCCGACGCCCCGGCCGGCATCACCGACGGGCGGCTGGCGCTGATGAACCTGTCCGCACAGATCAACACGTTCGGCGGCGGTGTCGCCGAGATCCAGCGCGAGATCGTCGCCTGGACGACGCTCGGAATGACGAGGGGTACCCGATGACCATGACCTTCCGGCCCACCGAGGACCAGGGCGACCTGCAACAGCTCGTCGCCTCGATCGTCGCCGGGCAGACGAACGACGAGTCCGTCGCGGCGATCGACGCCACGGCCGGCGCGTGGGACGAGGGGCTGCACGAGGCCCTGGTCGCCTCCGGGGTCGTCGAGGCCGTCGTCGGCGAGCACGACGAGCCCGGGCTCGGCATGGCCGGCCTCTACCTCGCCCTGCTCGAGGCCGGACGCGCCCCCGCACGAGTCCCGCTGGCCTCGACCGCCGTGGCCGGCCTCGTCCTCGCGCGGGCCGGCCACCCGGCCGCCGCACGCATCGCCGCCGGCGAGGTCACCGTCGCGATCAGCACCGGGGATCCGCTGCACGCCCTTCGCGTCGTCGGCGACCGTCTCGAGGGGACGCTCGGGATCGTGTATGCCGCTCAGCACGTCTCGCACCTGCTGCTGGCCGACGAGGGTGGCGCGCTCCACCTCGTGGCCGCCGACCACGAGGGGGTCGAGCTGCGACCCGCCGGCCTGGGCGTCGACGGCGCCACCGGCCGAGTCTCGGTGCCGCTCACCGAGCTCGACGTCATACCCGGCGTCACGCTGGCCGACGTGCTCCCGAGACTGCGCACCGCGCTCGCCGCCCTCGCCACCGGGGCCGCCGCCGAGGCGGTCCGGCGCACCGCCGACTACGTCTCGCACCGCGTCCAGTTCGGCCAGCCGCTCTCGACCAAGCAGGGGGTCGCCATCCGGGCCGCCGACGCGCACATCGACACCGAGTCGATGCGGCTGGCGACCATGCGGGCCGCCGTCGCGATCGACGAGGAGCAGCCCGACGCGGCCCAGGCCGCCACGGAGGCGGCCTGGTGGGTCACCACCGCCGGGGTCCGGGCGGTCCACGCCGCGCAGCACCTGCACGGTGGCATGGGCGCCGACGTCGACAACCACATCCACCGCTACTTCGTCCTCGTCCGTGACATCGCCATCGCGCTCGGCGCCGCCGACGCCCTGCTGGCCGAGATCGGCGACGCCGTCGTCGCCGGGAAGGGAGTGCTCCGATGACGCTCGCCACCTCCTGCTCCACCTCCACCACCGAACCGGCCGCCACGCCAGCCGGGCCGGTGGACGCCCCGGCCACCACGGCCGAGCTCGTCCTCGCCCGGCGCGGTGACGACAAGGTCGGCATCCTCTTCGAGGACGAGAGCTGGACCTGGGACGCCTACGTACGCGAGGCGATCCGACGCTCGCACCTGCTGCGCGACCGGATCGACCCGGCCCGCCCGCCGCACGTCGGGATCCTGATGGGCAACCGTCCGGAGTACCTGTTCGTCTGGGGCGCGGCCGCGCTCGCCGGGCTCACCCTCGTCAGCCTGAACCTGACCCGACGCGGTCAGGAGCTGGCCGACGACGTGCTGGCCACCGACTGCCAGCTCGTCCTGGTGGGCGACGACGAGTACGAGGCGCTCTCCGCGCTGGACCGGGACCGGGTGCCGGTGGTGCAGGTCGACTCGGCGGACTACCGCGACGAGGTCGCAGCGCAGGACGACACGACGCCTCCGGAGGTGCCGGCGGCATACGACCCGGCGACGATCCTGATGATGCAGTTCACCTCCGGGTCGACCGGGCGGCCCAAGGCGGCGCTGTGCTCGACCGGCCGGTTCGCCATCGCCGCCTCGTTCGGCCTGGGCGGCATGACCCGCGACGACGTCGCCTACAACGCGATGCCGCTGTTCCACTCCAACGCCCTGCTCGCCTGCTGGGCCAGCCCGCTCTACCTCGGCTCCGGCTTCGCGCTGGCCCGCCGCTTCTCCGCCTCCGGCTTCCTCGATGACCTGCTGAAGTTCCGGGCCAGCTACTTCAACTACGTCGGGCGAGTGCTGTCCTACCTGCTGGCCCAGCCCGAGCGGCCCGAGGAGAAACAGACCAACCTGAAGGCCGTGTGGGGCACCGAGGCCACCACCCGGGACCGCAAGGAGTTCGCGCGCCGGTTCGGCGTCGAGCCCTTCGAGAGCTACGGCTCGTCCGAGGGCGGGCTGAACTTCGTGCGCACCCCGGACACGCCGGAGGACGCGCTCGGCCTGCCCCCCACGACGGTCAGCTACCAGGCGGCGGTGCTCGACCCGTTCACCCTCGAGGAGAAGCCGCGGGCCCGCTTCGGCCCCAACCACACGATCCTCAACCCCGAGGAGGCCATCGGCGAGCTCGTCGCCCTGGGCAACGCCGGCACCTTCGAGGGCTACTACCGGGACCCGGCCGCCACGGCCGAGCGCACCCGGGAGGGCCACGTGTGGAGCGGCGACCTCGGCTACCGCGACGAGGCCGGCTTCTTCTACTTCGCCGGCCGGGGCGGCGACCGGTTCCGGGTCGACGGGGAGAACTTCACCGCCGCCCCGATCGAGCGCATCGTCGGCCGCTACGAGCGCACCCTGCTGGCCGCCGTCTACCCGGTCCCCGACGAGGTGAGCGGCGACCAGGTGATGCTCGCCCTGCAGCTCGACGGCGACGCGCCCTTCGACCCGGCCGACTTCGCCCGTTTCCTGCAGGACCAGCCCGACCTCGGCACCAAGTGGGTGCCGCGCTACGTGCGCATCGTCTCGGCCCTGCCGGTCACCGCGACGAACAAGATCAACAAGCCGGCACTGCGTCGCGAGCACTGGGACACCTCGGACGAGGTGTGGGAGCGCAGCGACCGGCAGTTCGCCTATACCCGGCTCGACGACGAACGTCGTCGCGAGCTGTACACCCGTTATGCGGAGAGCGGCCGTGAGCCGCTGCTGAAGCGCTGAGGAGACGCACATGCCCAATGCAACGCAGGCCCGATCCGAGATCGCCCGGATCATCGAGAGCGGCGAGGTCCGCCACTACCAGTCGAGATACGCCATCACCGACCGGGCGATCGGCGCGCTGACCGACGTGCTCGGCGACACCAACCCGATCTACACCGACGACGCGGCCGCCCGCGCCGCCGGCCACCCGGGCGTCGTCGCCCCGGCCACCTCGCTGCAGGTGTGGGCGATGAACCGGCTCGACGAGCAGCTGCCCCCCAGCCCGGTCGACAAGGCCTACCAGGTCCTGCAGGACAACGGGTTCACCAGCGTCGTGGCGGTCAACGGCGACCAGACCTACGACCGCTACCTGACCCCCGAGGACCGGCTGCACAGCGAGGAGCAGGTCGAGTCGATCTCCGAGCTGAAGCAGACCGGGCTCGGGCCGGGCCTGTTCATCACCACCCGGATCATCTTCCGCGACGAGGCGGACCAGCAGGTCGGCACGATGCGGTTCCGCACCCTCTGGTACGCCCCGGGCGACCAGCAGACCTCGAGCACGGAGAACTGACATGACCGCGACCCCGACCCGGCAGCGCCCTGCCGTCAACCTCGACAACTCCTTCTTTTTCGAGAGCCTGGCCCAGGGCCGGCTCACGATCCAGCAGTGCACCGAGTGCCGCACCCACCGGCACCCGCCCGTGCCGATGTGCCCCCGGTGCCACTCGCTGTCCTGGCAGGCCGACGAGGTCAGCGGGCACGGGACCCTGACGACCTACACCGCCCTGTACCACCCGGTCCTGCCGCCGTTCGTGCCCGGGTACCTCGTCGGCCTGGTCGAGCTGGACGAAGGCGTCCGGGTCGTCGTCAACCTCGAGTTCGCCGAGGACGAGGCGCGGATCGGGATGCCCGTCGACGTCGTGCCGCAGCGTTACGACGACGACCTCGTGCTGCCCGCCGGCTACATCCCCGGCCGCCCCCACGTCGTCGTGTCCTCCACCGAGTCCGCAGTTGCACAGGAGAGCCGCTCATGACCACCACCACCAGCCCCGCTGCCGAGAGGACGGCCACCGTCCTGCCTCCGCTCACGATCCCGGTCACGGCGACGCTGGTCGCCGGCGGCGCCCTCGCCACGCACGACTACTCGCTCGTCCACCACGACCGGGCCGCGGCCCTGGCCGCCGGCACGCGCGACATCTTCATGAACATCCTCACCACGACCGGGCTCATCGGCCGGTACGTCACCGACTGGGGCGGTCCGCGAATCCGCCTGTCCAGCGTGAGCGTTCGACTGGGACACCCCGTGCACCCCGGTGACACGCTGACCTTCGCCGGTGAGATCGCCGAGTACGACGAGGCGACGCGCCGGGCCACGATCACGGTCTCGGCACGGACCGAGGGCGGGCAGCACGCCTCCGCCACGGTCGTCGCCGTCCTGCCGGAGGACGCCCCGAACCCGACCGCCCCGACCCACGAGGGAGACGCACGATGACAGGCATGCACGGCACCACCGCGATCGCGGGGATCGGTGCTACCGAGTTCTCCAAGGCTTCCGGCCGGTCCGAGCTCCAGCTGGCCATCGAGGCCTCGAAGGCGGCCCTCGACGACGCGGGCATCGCCCCGTCCGAGGTCGACGGCTTCGTCTCCTACGGCATGGACACGTCCCCGTCGATCGACGTCGCCCGAGGCCTGGGCGCCGAGGCGCTCACCTACTTCGGGATGGTCGACTACGGCGGCGGCGCGGCCTGCGGCACGATCATGCACGCGGCCATGGCCGTGGCGACCGGCGCCGCGCAGACCGTCGTGGCCTACCGCGCCTTCAACGAGCGCTCCGGGGCCCGGTTCGGCACCGCGCTGAACGTCGACGGCTGGGGCGTGGACGCCCGCGCCGCGAACTACGCGTGGTACCTGCCGCACGGCCTGATGACCCCGGCCTCGTGGATCGCGATGTTCGCGCGGCGCTACATGGACAACTACGGCGCCACCAGCGAGGACTTCGGCCGCGTGGCCGTGCTCGACCGCCAGCACGCCGCGACGAACCCGAAGGCGTGGTTCTACCAGAAGCCGATCACGCTCGAGGACCACCAGGCGTCCCGGTGGATCGCCAAGCCGCTGCACCTGCTCGACTGCTGCCAGGAGTCCGACGGCGGGCAGGCCTTCGTCATCACCTCGCTGGAGCGGGCCCGCGACCTGGCCGGCACCCCGGCGGTCATCCGCGCCTCGGCGCAGGGAGCGGCATACGACCAGCACTCGATGACCAGCTTCTACCGCGCCGACGCCGACCGGCCGCTGCCCGAGATGGGGCTGGTGGCCCAGCAGCTCTGGGACAAGTCCGGTCTGCGGCCGGCCGACATCGACGCGGCGGTGCTCTACGACCACTTCAGCCCGTTCGTGCTCGTCCAGCTCGAGGAGTTCGGCTTCTGCGGCCGCGGCGAGGCCAAGGACTTCCTCGCCGACGGCAACGGCACCCTCGACTCGGCGCTGCCGATCAACACCCACGGCGGTCAGCTCGGCGAGGCGTACATCCACGGGATGAACGGGATTGCCGAGGGTGTCCGCCAGATCCGCGGCACCGCGGTCAACCAGGCCAAGCGGGCCGAGAACGTCCTGGTCACCGCGGGCACCGGGGTACCGACGAGCGCGCTGATCCTGACCGCGGACGTGTGAGTCGCGCGAGGGCCGGCACGGCGACAAGCCCGAGTCGACACCAACCCGAGTCGACACCCACCCGATTCGATGTAATAGCGAGGTCTCTGGGACGCGCTATTACATCGACCGGCGCCCACGTCATCAC
>NZ_JBDIAQ010000168.1:0-7349 GCF_039812505.1 Intrasporangium sp.
GGGGGGTGATCAGGTGATCCGGGTCGGGCCCTTCTCGTCCAGCCGCTGGCGCTGCGGCACGACGGTGTACCTCGGGTCCTTGGCCGAGACGAGGCCGGCCTCGAAGACGCCGAACCGGGTCAGTGCCGAACCGGCGTTGAGCGCCAGCCCGGCCAGGACCGCGGCCGGTCGCCACCGGCCCCCGAGGATCGTCACCGCCGCGCCGCCGAGCATGAGCCAGCGGCTGACCTCCAGCAGCCGGCCGGCCCTGCCCTGCCGCAGCGGCTCGCCCTCCAGCCGGAGGTTGCGGTGCAGCACCTCGTTCGCGGCCAGCTCGAGGGCGGCGCCGGTGAGGGCGGCCCGGCGGGCCGGTCCCGTCTGCCGGGTCGAGGTGGTCACCATCGCCGCCCCACCGGCAGCGGCGAGTGCGGACCCGACGAAGACGAACGGCAGCTCGCGGTATGCCGCATGCCACGTCGGTGTCGCCGTGTCGCTCAGGAGCACCGCCGTGTATGCCGCCAGCGGCGCCGCGAACGCGCCTGACCCGATGTTCCCGCCGACTGCTGCGACCGAGGCCAGCCGGGCCAGCGAGCTGCCCTGCGGCAACAGCGGGCCCCCGATCTCGGCGACCGCGGCGGCGCCGGTGAACCCGCCGAAGCCGGCGAGGATCCACGTCCCGACCGACATCGGCGAGGTGAGCTTGACCGTGCGCAGCATGTTCAGGAAGCGGGCCGGCTTGCCCAGGTCGGCGATGAGGGCGCCGGTGCTCACACCCAGGGCGGCGAGCGCGGTGAGCCGCGCGTTGCGCTGGAGCGTCCGCAGCCCGACCAGCTGCGCCCCGGCCGCGATCAGGCCCGACCCGGCGGCGAGCCCGCCGGTGTAGAGGTAGGTCGGGATCTCGCCCTTCCACGGCGCCGGCTTGACGACCTGACGCCCGTAGTACGAGGAGAACTCGGCCTCGGGCACCATCTGCCGCTCCGCGCCGCGCCGGCGGCGGCCGGGCGTGCTCATGAGCGCCTCCCCAGGAACGAGAGGGCCGCGGCGCCGAGCATCGCCAGCCCGGCCAGGCCCGCCTTGCGGAAGATGTCCGGCAGGTCGTGCGTGGTCACGACCGGGTCGGGCGGCAGCCCGTACACCTCGGGGTCGTCGAGCAGCAGGAAGACCGAGCCGGTCCCGCCGACGCCGTCGGTCGGGTCGGCGCCGTAGGTGCGCGCCTCGGTGTGGCCCTGCCCGTGCAGCACCCGCACCCGCTCCTCGGCCCGGCGCCGCATCTCGTCGAGGTCGCCGAACTGGATCGACTCGGTCGGGCACGCCTTGGCGCAGGCCGGCTCCTCGCCGACCTCGAGCCGGTCGTAGCAGAGCGTGCACTTCTGGGCGATGCCGTCGTCCTTGGCGATCCGGGCGCCGGTCATGTCCGGCGACTCGCGCCGCTCGATGACCCCGAAGGGGCAGGCCGGCACGCAGTAGCCGCACCCGTTGCAGACGTCGTCCTGCACCACGACGGTGCCGAACTCGGTGCGGAACAGCGCCCCGGTCGGGCACACGTCGAGGCAGGCCGCGTGGGTGCAGTGCTTGCAGACGTCGGAGGCCATCAGCCAGCGGAAGTCGGGGGGCTCGGCGACGTCGGTGACGGCGGCGGCCGGCTGAGCGGCATACCCCTGCTCGGACGCGGGACGGAGGGCCGGCATCCCGAGGGACACCAGCGCGCGTCCCGACTCGCGGGCCCGGGCGGCCTGCGCGGGCCCCTGCTCGACGAAGGCGACGTGCCGCCACGTGTTGGCGCCGAGCGCGCCGGTGTTGTCGTAGGACTCCCCGGTCAGGGCCAGGCCGTCCATGGGGAGCATGTTCCACTCCTTGCAGGCGACCTCGCAGGCCTTGCAGCCGATGCACACCGACGTGTCGGTGAAGAACCCCTTGCGGGGCGGGGGGTCCACCCACCCGGCGGCCGGGGCCGGGTCGTGCGGCCCCGAGAGCTGGTTGCGCCTGACGCTGGTGCTCACTGCGACGCCTCCTCGCCTGCCCCGGGACTGAGCAGCGTGTTGCCGGTCTCGACGGTGACCCCGGACCTCGAGCGGTACTCCTCCACGAGCCGCAGCAGCGCCTCGCCGGTGGGGCGGCGACCGGGGCGGATGTCGCACGAGCCGGCCTTGGACTCCTGGATCGCGACGTTGGGGTCGAGGGTGATCCCGATCAGGTCGTTGGCGCTGTCGCCGGACACGACCGCGTTGCTGCCGCCGCGGCCCCAGTGGTAGGGCAGCCCGACCTGGTGGACGGTGTGGCCCTGGATGGTCAACGGCCTGATCCGTTCGGTGACCAGCACGCGGGCCTCGACCGCGGTGCGCGGGGAGACGATGGTGGCCCAGCCGCCGTTGGCCAGACCCCGCTCCGCCGCGAGCTCGGGGGAGACCTCGCAGAAGAACTCCGGCTGCAGCTCGGCCAGGTAGGGCAGCCAGCGGCTCATCCCGCCCGCCGTGTGGTGCTCGGTGAGGCGGTAGGTCGTGAACACGTAGGGGTAGACCTCGAAGCCGGGGTCGGGAGCCGACGGAGCGGTCAGGTTGTCCTTGCGCGGGAAGACCCGCCGGGCCGGGTTGCGCTGCTGCGCGTGCAGCGGGTTCCGGACCGGTGACTCCTGCGGCTCGTAGTGGGTCGGCAGCGGCCCGTCGACGACCCCGGAGGGCGCGAAGAGCCAGCCCTTGCCGTCGGACTTCATGATGAACGGGTCGTCGCCGGCGAGGCCCTCGGTGCCGGCGGCGCCCTCGGGTGGCCGGTAGGACGGCGGCCGCGTCGCCGGGAAGTCCGGCACGTCGAGCCCCGTCCACCGGCCCTGCTCCTCGTCCCACCACACGTAGGCCTTGCGCTCGCTCCACGGCCGGCCCTCGGGGTCGGCCGACGCGCGGTTGTAGAGGATGCGCCGGTTCAGCGGCCAGGCCCAGCCCCACTCGAGCGCCGCCGGGCCCTGCTCGCTGCGCGGCGGGCGGCGGTCGGCGGCGTTGGCTCCGCCCGCGTAGACGCCGGTGTAGATCCAGCAGCCGCCGTCGGTCGAGCCGTCGGCCCGCATCTCGGTGAACGAGGGCAGCAGCTCGCCGGCGTGCTCACCGGTGAGGTAGCGCCCGTTGATCTCCTGGAGCACCGCCTCGGCGGACGGCTCGCCGTGCTCGTCCTCGGGGTAGTCCCAGGTCAGGTCGAGCACCGGCCGGTCGCGCGGGTCGTCGGACCCGGCCAGCCGGGCCCGGACCCGTTTGCCCAGCTCGTGGTAGAACCACAGCTCCGAGCGGGCGTCGCCCGGCGGTTGCACGGCCAGGTGGTGCCACTGGAGCATCCGCTGGGTCTGGGTGAAGGACCCGTCCTTCTCGGCGTGGGCGGCCGCGGGCAGGAAGAAGACCTCGGTGCCGATCGCGGTGGTCTCCAGCTCGCCCGTGGCGATCTCGGGGCCGTCCTTCCAGAAGGCGGCCGACTCGATGAGGTTGAGGTCGCGCACGACCAGCCACTTGAGCCGGGCCATCGCCTTGCGCTGCATCCGGCCGTGCGAGGAGCCCACGGCCGGGTTCTGGCCGAGCAGGAAGTAGCCCTCGACCTTGCCGTCGAGCATGTCCATCGTCGTGGCGTAGGTGTTGTGCGACCCGGTCAGCTTGGGCAGGTAGTCGAAGCACCAGTCGTTCCCGGCGCTCGCCGCCTCGCCCCACCACGACTTGAGCAGGCTGACCGCGTAGGTGTCCGTCGCCGCCCAGTAGCTCTTGTCCTGCTCGGAGGTGACCGACCCGACCCACTCGGCGAAGCTCTCGTGCCGGCCCGACATGGGCATCGGCAGGTAGCCCGGCAGCAGGTCGTAGAGCGTCGGGATGTCGGTGCAGCCCTGGATGCTCGCGTGGCCGCGCAGCGCCATGATGCCGCCGCCGGGCCGGCCCATGTTGCCCAGCAGCAGCTGCAGGATCGCGGCGGTGCGGATGTACTGCACCCCGACCGAGTGCTGCGTCCAGCCGACGGCGTACACGAAGGCGGTGGTGCGCTCGCGGCCGCTGTTGGACGTCACGGCGTTGGCGACATACGCCAGGTCGGTGGCGCTGATGCCGCAGACGTCCCGGACCAGCTCCGGGGTGTAGCGCGCGAAGTGCCGCTTGAGGATCTGGAAGACGCACCGCGGGTCCTGCAACGACTCGTCGCGCCGGATCGCGCCGTGCTCGTCGCGGGCCGGCTGCCAGCTCGCGTTGTCGTAGGTGCCCGTGTCGCGGTCGTAGCCCGAGAACACGCCGCCGAGGTCCTCGGTGTCGCGGTAGTCGTCGCCGATGATCTCGGCGGCGTTGGTGTAGGCCTTGACGTAGTCCGCGAACCACAGGTCGTGCTCGAGGACGTGGTTGATCAGGGCGCCGAGGAAGACGATGTCGCTGCCCGCCCGGATCGGCACGTGCCTGCTCGCCGTGGCCGAGGTGCGGGTGAACCGCGGGTCGACGTGGATCACCGTCGCGCCGCGACGCTTGGCCTCCATCACCCACTGGTAGCCCACCGGGTGGCACTCGGCCATGTTGGAGCCCTGGATGACGATGCAGTCGGCATCAGCGAGGCTCTGCTGGTAGGTCGTGGCCCCACCGCGCCCGAACGAGGACCCCAGACTGGGGACCGTGGAGGAGTGTCAAATCCGGGCCTGGTTCTCGATCTGGATCGCCCCGAGCGCGGTGTAGAGCTTCTTCATGAGGTAGTTCTCCTCGTTGTCGAGGGTGGCACCCCCGAGCGAGGCGATCCCCATCGTCCGGCGCAGCGGCCGGCCGTGCTCGTCGCGGTCCTGCCAGGTGCGTCGCCGGGTCTCGACGACCCGGTCGGCGATCATGTCGACGGCCTCGTCGAGCCCGAGGCTCGACCAGTCGGTCGCGTACGGCGCGCGGTAGAGCACGCGCGTCTGCCGGGTGGGCGAGTTGACCAGCTGCTCGCTGGCAGAACCCTTGGGGCACAGGCGCCCCCGCGAGATCGGCGAGTCTGGGTCGCCCTCGATCTGGACGATCTTCTCGTCCTTGACGTAGATGTCCTGCCCGCAGCCGACGGCACAGTAGGGGCAGACCGACTTGACGACCCGGTCGGCCGTGACCGTGCGGTTGGAGATGGTGCGGGTGCGCTCGCTGGTGACGGACGCGCCCCGGCCGAGCCAGTCGCCGCTGGCCACCTGGCGCAGGACCGGCCACCCCAGGAACGCCCTGCCGTCGCTCATCTCCGGCTCCTTCCGCGTCGTCGCGTCCAACCACCCTAGGCCGGGTTCCCGCGAACCGACAGGGGTCGGCCGAGAGACTGTGCGTGGTTGTGGTCGGTATGACGACCACAACCACGCACAGTTTCCTCGGACCAGCGCCTACTCGCTTGCCAGCGCCTCGATCGCCTTGCGGACCCCCTCGCCGTAGGCCGGGTCGGCCTTCGTGCAGTTGGCGATGTGCCGCTCGATCGTCTCCTTCGAGGCGCCGGTGATCGCCCGCGCGGTGTTCTCGAAGAGCGCCTGCTGCTGCTCGGCGGTCATCTTGTCGCGGAACAGCACGCCCGGCTGGCTGTAGTAGTCGTCGTCGTCCGCGCGGAAGTCGAACCGGTCCGCGCTGGCGCCGACGGCCAGCGCGGGCTCGCGGTAGGCCGGCTGGTCCTGGTAGCGCCCGTAGGAGTTCGGGTTGATGCTCGGGGTGCCACCGCCGTTGCTGTCCACGCGCATCGCGCCGTCCCGGTGCGGGGAGTTCCAGCTCGTCGCCCCCCGGGGGGAGTTGACCGGGATCTGGTGGTGGTTGACCCCGAGCCGGTAGCGCTGGGCGTCGCCGTAGGAGAACAGCCGGCCCTGGAGCATCTTGTCCGGCGAGAAGCCGATGCCCGGCACGACGTTCGCCGGGTTGAAGGCGGCCTGCTCGACGTCGGCGAAGTAGTTCTCGGGGTTGCGGTTGAGCTCCCACTCGCCGACCTCGACGAGCGGGTAGTCCCCCTTGGGCCAGACCTTGGTCAGGTCGAACGGGTGATAGGGCACCTTGGCCGCGTCGCCCTCGGGCATGATCTGCACGTAGAGCTTCCACTTCGGGTAGTCGCCTCGTTCGATCGCGTCGTAGAGGTCGCGCTGGTGCGACTCGCGGTCGCGCCCGATGAGCTCGGTCGCCTCGGCGTCGGTGAGGTTCTCGATGCCCTGCTGGGTGCGGTGGTGGAACTTGACCCAGAAGCGCTCGCCCTCGGCGTTGTAGAAGCTGAACGTGTGCGAGCCGAAGCCGTGCATGTGCCGGTAGCTGGCCGGGATGCCGCGCTCGCTCATCAGGATGGTCACCTGGTGCAGCGCCTCGGGCAGGTTGGTCCAGAAGTCCCAGTTGTTCTCGGCGTTGCGCAGGTTGGTGCGCGGGTCGCGTTTGACGGCGTGGTTGAGGTCGGGGAACTTCAGCGGGTCGCGCATGAAGAAGACCGGCGTGTTGTTGCCGACCAGATCCCAGTTGCCCTCCTCGGTGTAGAACTTCACCGAGAAGCCCCTGATGTCACGCTCGGCGTCGGCCGCGCCACGCTCGCCGGCGACGGTGGAGAACCGCGCGAACAGCTCGGTCTTCTTGCCGACCTCGGAGAAGATCTTGGCGCACGTGTACTGGGTGATGTCGTTGGTGACCGTGAAGGTGCCGTACGCCCCGGACCCCTTCGCGTGCATCCGGCGCTCCGGGATGACCTCCCGGTCGAAGTGGGCCAGCTTCTCCAGGAACCAGACGTCCTGCAGCAGCATCGGGCCACGGGGGCCGGCGGTGACGGAGTTCTGCCCGTCCCAGATCGGTGCGCCGGCAGCGGTGGTCTGCGGTTCGGTGTTGCCCGGCTCCTGCCGGGGGCCTGCCACGCTCATGTCGTCTCCTTCGATGGGTGAGTGACTGTGTGTATGCCGCTGAGCTCAGTCAGCGGAAACGCTGGGTGCCGCCGGTGCGTCGTCCAGAGCGGCCCGGCAGACGGGACACGTGCCCCAGTAGATGACCTCTGCC
Source organism: Intrasporangium sp. (assembly GCF_039812505.1). Classification (GTDB taxonomy): domain Bacteria; phylum Actinomycetota; class Actinomycetes; order Actinomycetales; family Dermatophilaceae; genus Intrasporangium_A. Next base: position 6,936 of record NZ_JBDIAQ010000168.1, read on the forward strand.
TCGTCGATGGCGTAGCCGTGCGCGTCGATCGGGTCGAGGCACGGCGCTGCACCGATCGCGCACGCGACGTCGGTGATCGCACCGCACGTGCGGCAGATGGCGTGGTGGTGGTTGTCGCCGATCCGCATCTCGTAGCGAGCCGGGGACCGGGCCGGCTCGATCCGCCGGACGATGCCGACCTCGGTCAGGGCCGCGAGGACGTCGTAGATCGCCTGCGTCGACACCTTGCCGAGGTCGGCACGGACCGCCTGGGTGATGGTGTCGGCGTCGGCGTGCGGATGACGCTGGAGCTGCTCGATCACCGCGAGACGGGGCCGCGTGACGCGCAGCGCGGCGTCGCGCAGGAGCGTTGTGGCGTCGGTCGGCGGCATGGCCCCAGCCTTGCATCTAATCTGGAATAGGTCAAGAAAAGTG
>NZ_JBDIAQ010000169.1:0-7295 GCF_039812505.1 Intrasporangium sp.
GCGCCGGGTGCGCCGGACCCCCGGTCACGACCCGTCCTGCGCGAGCCCGCCGCCCCCGTGCGGGTCGGCTGCCCCGCGAGGCCGCTCGGCGGCATACCCCACCGACCGGACCGTGCGGATGGGGCTGGCGTGACCGAGCTTGCCGCGCACCTGGGCGACGTGCACGTCGACGGTCCGGGCACCCGCGGTGGTGGCGTACCCCCAGACGTCACTCAGCAGCTGCTCGCGGGTGAACACCACCCCCGGCCGGCGCATGAGGTGGGCGAGCAGCGCGAACTCGGTGGCGGTCAGGGCCACCTCCCGGCCGGACACCTCGACGCGGTGGCTGGTCAGGTCGACGGCGAGCTCACCGTGCCGCAGGAGGGTCGTGCCGGACGGCACGCCACGCACGCGGCGCAGCACCCCGGTCAGCCGGGCCACCACCTCGCGCGGCGAGAAGGGCTTGGTCACGTAGTCGTCGGCGCCGAGCTCGAGCCCGAGGACCCGGTCGACCTCGTCGTCCCGGGCGGTGACGAACAGGATCGGGGTCCAGTCGCCGCTCGCGCGCAGCCGCCGGCACACCTCGATGCCGTCGATGGTCGGCAGCCCGATGTCCAGGATCAGGGCCGACGGCCGGATCGAGCGGGTGAGCGTCAGGGCCGCCGCGCCGTCGCGCGCCACCGCCACGCCGTAGCCGGCAGCCTTCAGGTTCAGCGCGAGCACGTCGACGATCGCCGGTTCGTCCTCCACGACGAGGACGACCCCGCGGGTCTGCGGCGTGGCAGGCACGCTGGCACTCTACTGTCGCGCTGGACACGCTCCCGTCACGCTTCGGTACGGGTCGTGTCAGGACGCTGCTCGCGCCGCGACCCGTCGCCCCGCCGCCGCCCGATCACCCACGTCGCCGCGCCCACCACGACGAGCGCGACGATGGCGGCCAACCCGTACCACGACCCGGCCAGCGCGGCGAGCCAGGCGTCGACGACGGCCAGCCCGATCGTCGCGTAGATCGCCGCCCAGGCCGCGGACCCCACGACGGCAGCCGGCAGGTAGTACGCCAGCGGCATCCGCAGCGCGCCGGCCGTCAGGTGGATGGTGGTCTGGATCCCGATCGTCAGGTACGACAGTGCCACGGCAACCGGGCCCAGCCGCCGGAGCAGCGTCTCGGCCCGCGCCCGGCTCGCCGGGGCCGGCCGGTCGCGCAGCCGCCGCCACCCGGAGATCGCCCCCCGGCCCGCCCAGTAGGTGGCGTTGGAGCGCAGCATCACGATGCACCACAGCGCGACGAACGCCTGCCAGAACGGCAGGCGGGCCAGGGCGTCGAGCATGCCCTCACCCTAGGTCCGACTCCTGACGCCCGCGTCGAGGCCGGCCGCCGGTAGTCGTGGAATGCTGGGTGCGCCATGACCGAGCCGACCGTCACCTCCGTGGCCAACCCGCGCCTGAAGGCGCTGGTCGCGCTCCGGCGCCGCCGCGTCCGGGAGCAGACCGGCCAGACGGTCGTCGAGGGCCACGAGGAGCTGGCCCTCGCCCTCGCGGCCGGGGTCCGTCCGCACGCGGTCTACGTCTGCGCGCAGCTCTTCAGCCCGGCCGGCCGCGCCGGGGTGCAGCACATCGGCCGGCAGGCCGAGCTGCTCGACCGCGTCCGGGGCGAGGGCATCGCCGTCGTCCACCTCTCCCGCCCCGCTTTCGAGAAGGTCGCCTACCGCGAGGGTGCCGACGGCCTGCTCGCGCTCGTCGACACGGTCGGTATGCCGCTCAGCGCGCTGCCCGTCGACCGTGCGGACCCCCTCGCCCTCCTCGCCCAAGGCATCGAGAAGCCGGGCAACCTGGGGGCGATGCTGCGTACCGCGGACGCGGCCGGGGCCGACGCGGTCGTGGCCGCCGACCCGGTCACCGACTGGGGCAACCCCAACGTCGTCCGGGCGAGCAAGGGCACCGTCTTCGCGGTGCCGGTCGCCGCCGCGCCGACCGACGAGGTCCTCGCCTGGGCCCGCGGGCACGACCTGCGGCTCGTCGTGACGACCCCCGAGGCCGACCGGCTGCACACCGAGGTCGACTACACCGGCCGGGTCGCCGTCGTGGTCGGCAGCGAGAAGCACGGCGTCGACGAGCGGATGCTCGAGGCGGCCACCCACCGGGTCCGAATTCCCATGCGCGGCAAGGCGAACAGCCTCAACGTGTCGGTCGCCGCAGCGGTCGTCCTGTACGAGGCGCTGCGGCAGCGCACCACGCGCTGACCTCGTTCGCACGGCGCCGGAGGGGGTGGGCCGCATACCCGATCGGCCGCTCCGGGCGAGGGGAGGGGGGTGGTCAAGAGCACCCCGAGGGGTGTGCCACGATGGAGCATGCGAGTTGACCACGTCTCCTATGCGGCGGAGCACGACGGTCTGCGGGCCACTGCGGAACGGCTGTCGAAGCTCATCGGTGTGGAGTCGGTCGACGGGGGGGTGCATCCCCGGTTCGGGACGCGCAACGTCATCCTGCCGCTGGCCAACCACAACTATCTCGAGGTGGTCGGGGTGCTCGACCACCCCGCCTCCGACAAGGCGCCGTTCGGCCAGGCGGTCCGCGCTCGCTCCGAGGCCGGAGGCGGCTGGATGGGCTGGGTCGTCGCCGTCGACGACATCCACCCGGCCGAGCGCCGGCTCGGCCGGGAGTCGGTCGAGGGCAACCGGCACCGCCCCGACGGGGTCGAGCTGCGGTGGCGCCAGCTCGGGGTCAAGGGCCTGATGGCCGACCCCCAGCTGCCGTTCTTCGTGCAGTGGGAGGACATGTCGGTCCACCCGTCCGGCGATGGCTCGAAGGTCTCGCTCAAGGGGCTCGAGATCGCCGGCGACCCCGACCGGGTCCGCGAGTGGCTCGGGCTGCCCAGCGACTTCCGCTCCGACGAGGTCGGGTTCAGCTTCGTCTGCCCGCGTGGCACGCCGGGCCTGATGTCGGTGACCTTCGGGACGCCGGACGGCGAGGTCACGATCTGAGTCGGTGCCGCATCCGGCCCCCCCACATCCGGATCGATGTAATAGCGCTGCCCAGGGCCCGCGGTAATACATCGACTCGAGTGAGGGGAGCGAGGGGTCGGGGGCGCAGGGCAGGTCAGCGCTTGACGCCGCGCAGGCGCAGCGAGTTCGTCACGACCAGGACCGACGACAGGGCCATCGCAGCCCCGGCGATCATCGGGTTGAGCAGGCCCAGGGCCGCCACCGGGATCGCGAGGGTGTTGTAGCCGAAGGCCCAGAACAGGTTCTGCTTGATCACCTTCAGGGTCGCGCGGGACAGCTCGATCGCGTCGCCGACCGCGTCGATGTCGGGGCGGACCAGCACGATGTCGGCGGAGTCGATCGCGACGTCCGAGCCGGAGCCCATCGCGAGCCCGAGGTCGGCCTGGGCCAGCGCCGCGGCGTCGTTGACCCCGTCGCCGACCATCGCCACTACCTTGCCCTGCTGCTGCAGCTGCGTGACGATCGCGTGCTTGTCGGTGGGTAGCACGTCGGCCCGGACGTTGGCCGGCTCGATGCCGACCTGGTCGGCGACGCTGCGGGCGTTGCCCTCGGCGTCTCCGGTCAGCAGGTATGGCGTCAGCCCCAGCTCGCGCAGCCGCGCGACCGCCGCCCGGGACGAGTCGCGCACGGTGTCGCCGACGGTCAGGACCGCGTGGGCCGTGCCGTCCCAGCCGACGAAGACGGTCGTGCCCGGGTGCGTGCGGGCGTGGGTCACCAGGCTGTCCGCGACGGTGTCGAACAGCGCCGCCTTGCCGACCGTGACCTCGGTGCCCCGGATCCGGGCCGAGGCGCCCTCGCCGGGGTTGGCGGCGAAGTCGGTGATGCGCGGCAGGTCGATGCGGGCCTGCTGCGCCGCGGCCACGATCGCCCGGGCGATGGGGTGCTCGCTGCCCTGCTCGACCGCGGCCGCCGCCTTGAGCGCCGCCTTCTTGTCGAGGTGGCCGATTACCGCGATCTTCGTCAGGCGCAGGTCGCCGGTCGTGACGGTGCCGGTCTTGTCCAGCACGACGGTGTCGACGCGGCGGGTGTTCTCGAGCACCTGCGGACCCTTGATGAGGGTGCCGAGCTGCGCCCCGCGCCCGGTGCCCACGAGCAGCGCGGTCGGTGTGGCCAGCCCGAGCGCGCACGGGCAGGCGATGATCAGGACGGCCACGGCCACGGCGAGCGACCGGGCCAGGCCGTGCCCGGTGGCGAGCCAGGCGACGAGCGTGACCAGCGCGATCACGAGCACCGCAGGGACGAAGACGGCCGAGACCCGGTCGGCCAGCCGCTGGATCGGTGCCTTGCCGGTCTGGGCTGCCTCGACGAGCCGCTGGATGCCGGCGAGCATCGTGTCGGCGCCCACCTTGGTCGCCTCGACGACCAGCCGTCCGGTCGTGTTGATCGTGGCGCCGGTCACCGCGTCGCCGGCCCGCACGTCGACCGGAGCGGACTCCCCGGTTACCAAACTGGTGTCGATCGCGCTCGCACCGTCGCGCACCACCCCGTCGGTGGCCACCTTCTCCCCGGGCCGGACCAGGAACTGGTCGCCGACCACGAGCTGCTCGACGGGGACCCGGTGCTCGCTGGTGACCCGAGTGCGGGGGTCGACCCGCAGCAGGGACACGTCCTTGGCGCCGAGGTCGAGCAGCGAGCGCAGCGCCTCGCGCCCGGAGTCCTTGGCCCGCGCCTCGAGGAACCGGCCGACGAGCAGGAAGGTGGTCACCACGGCAGCGGTCTCGAAGTAGTGGTGCGTGCCGCCGGCGAACAGGGCGACGGTCGAGTAGAGGTAGGCGGCGAGCACGCCGAGCGAGACGAGGGTGTCCATCGTCGAGGCGAGGTGGCGTGCGTTGACGGCCGCGGCGCGGTGGAACGGCCACGCGCACCACGCGACGACGGGCGTGGTCAGCACGAGCTGCAGCCACGGGCTCGCCGGGAAGTCCGGCAGGACCATGGCGAGCAGGAAGACCGGGACGGTCAGGACGACCGAGACGGTCAGGCGCGCCCTGGGTGACGCCTCGCGCAGGAGCCGGGGCAGTGCCTCGCGCCAGCGCGCTACGAGCGCCGTGGTGGTGCGGGAGGGACCGCCGGTGGGCTTCGGCTTTCCGTCGGTGACCGTACCGGCCTCGGTCGTGCTGCCCTTGGCCGTGTCACCCCCGGTCGTGCTGCCCTTGGCCGTGTCACCCCCGGTCGCGGTGCGCCCGGCCGCGCCGCCCTGGGCCGTGCCACCCCCGGCTCCGTTGCCCCCATTCGCCCCGGGCCGGGACGGCGCGTCGCCGGAGGCCCGGGGAACTCCCGTCCCTGCCTGCCCGGCCCGAGCAGCAGGAGCGCCCGGCTCGGGAACTGGTTGGGCGGCATACCGCCCTGTCGCGCGCTCAGGCAGCGCGTCGTCGCCGTGCGTCGTGGCGGGCTTGGCGCCCGCACCATCGGGGATGACGGTGGCGCCGTAGCCGCTGTGCGCGATCTCGGCGAGGATCCGTTCGACGGTGACCGGCTCGGCGTACACGACCTGGGCCTTCTCCGTCGCCAGGTTCACCGTGGCGGACCGGACGCCGTCGACCTTGCCGAGCTTGCGCTCGATCCGGGCCGAGCAGGACGCACACGTCATGCCGGTGATCGCGAGGCGGACCTCGTGGGACTCCGGCGCGGCCGTCGTCATGCCCTGCGTCATCAACCTCTCCTTCCGGCGGTAGCCGCCTCGATCGTAAGCCTCCGGTCGCCCGACGGGGCGAGGGCACGACGAGCGCGGGCTGAACGCACCGTGCGGCAACCGTTTTGGCGGTCGCGCCGGCACTCGGTTGCCCGGGCTGTCAGGGGCGGGTCGGCAGCCGTCGGCCGCCGGGGCGGGACCCCGTCGACGCCGCCCCCCTCACGGGAGCAGGTCCACGAGCCGGCTCGCCAGCCCCGTGTAGGTCTGCGGGGTGAGGCTGAGCAGCCGCGCCTCGACATCGTCCGGCAGTCCCAGGCCGCGGACGAACCCGCGCAGGTCGTCACCGTCGATGCGCCGGCCGCGGGTCAGCTCCTTGAGCCGCTCATAGGGCTCCTGCATCCCCGGCACGCCCTGGGCGCCCAGGGCCCGCATCGCCGACTGGACCGGCTCGGCGAGCACCTCCCAGTTCGCCTCGAGGTCGGCGGCCATCGCCGCGGGCGCGGCGTCTAGTCCGGCCAGCCCGCGCGAGATGTTCTCGAGGGCGAGCAGGCTGTGCCCGACGGCCACCCCGATGTTGCGCTGCATCGAGCTGTCGGTGAGGTCGCGCTGCAGCCGGCTCGTCACCAGGGTCGAGCCGAGCACGTCGAGCAGGGCCCCCGACACCTCGAGGTTGGCCTCGGCGTTCTCGAACCGGATCGGGTTGACCTTGTGCGGCATCGTGCTGCTGCCGACCGTGCCCTGCCCGCGGACCTGGGCGAAGTAGCCCATCGAGATGTAGGTCCACACGTCGGTGCAGAGGTTGTGCAGGATGCGACCGGCCCGGGCCAGGTCGGCGTAGAGCTCGGCCTGCCAGTCGTGGCTCTCGATCTGGGTCGTGAGCGGGTTCCAGGTCAGGCCCAGACCCTCGACGAACTCGCGTGACACCGTGAGCCAGTCGACGCCGGGCAGCGCGAGGACGTGGGCGCCATACGTGCCGGTGGCGCCGTTGAACTTGCCCAGGTACTCCTGCCCCTCGACGCGGCGGAGCTGGCGCCCGAGCCGCCACGTCAGCACGGCAAGCTCCTTGCCCATCGTCGTGGGGGTGGCGGGCTGGCCGTGGGTGTGGGCGAGCAGGGGCACGTCGCGCAGCTCGCGCGCCATCGTGGCGAGCTGTTCGAGCAGCGCCCGGGCCCTGGGCAGCCAGACCTGCGTGACCGCGCCCTTGACCATGAGGGCGTAGGAGAGGTTGTTGACGTCCTCGCTGGTGCAGCCGAAGTGGACCAGCTCGCCGAGCCCGCGGTCCTGCGCCGCCGGGGCGATCCCGGCCAGGCGGCGTTTGACGAGGTACTCGACCGCCTTGACGTCGTGCGCCGTGACCCGCTCGATCTCGGCCAGCTCGGCGACCTCGTCGGGGCCGAAGCCCGTGACGATGCCGCGCAGCGCGGCCACTTCGTCGTCGCTGAGCCGGCGCACCCCGGGGACCAGGCCGTGGCCGGTCTGCCAGATGAGCCATTCGACCTCGACGTGGACGCGCTCCCGGTTGAGCGCCGCCTCGGAGAGGTGGTCGACGAGGGGCGCCACCGCGGCGCGGTAACGGCCGTCGAGCGCCCCGAGGGCGATGGGCGGGGTGGCGTCGGCGAGCGAGGGCATGCGCGCATTCTCCCAGAGCGCAGTCGTCCCGCAGGGGCAGTGGTATGCCGCTCGCC
>NZ_JBDIAQ010000170.1:0-7163 GCF_039812505.1 Intrasporangium sp.
TCGACACCACCCACAATCCGACCGCGGCGGGAAAGTCGCAAGCATGTCGCAACGGCGCGGCACACCCGGTTGTGTGCCGCGCCGTACGACGTGTGACGACCGATCGAGCCGCCCGACGGATCACGCGTCGGCGTGGGCCTCCTGCTTCTCCTCGGGCAGGACCGCGGCGAGCGAGAGCTTGCCGCGCGGGTCGATCTCCTTCAGCTCGACCTGCAGCTTCTGGCCGACCTTGACGACGTCGTCGACGGAGTCGATGCGCTTGCCGCCGACGAGCTTGCGCACCTCGGAGATGTGCAGCAGCCCGTCCTTGCCCGGCAGCAGCGAGACGAACGCGCCGAAGGTCGTCGTCTTGACGACCGTGCCGAGGAAGCGCTCGCCGACCTCGGGCATCTGCGGGTTGGCGATGGCGTTGACGGCCGCGCGGGCCGCCTCGGCCGACGGCCCGTCGGTGGCGCCGATGAAGACCGTGCCGTCGTCCTCGATGGAGATCTCGGCGCCCGTGTCGTCCTGGATCTGGTTGATCATCTTGCCCTTCGGGCCGATGACCTCGCCGATCTTGTCCACCGGGACCTTGACGGTGATGATCCGCGGCGCGTACGGGCTCATCTCGTCGGGCATGTCGATGGCCTCGGCCATGACGTCGAGGATGTGCAGCCGCGCCTCGCGCGCCTGGGTGAGCGCGCCGGCCAGCACCGACGCCGGGATGCCGTCGAGCTTCGTGTCGAGCTGGATGGCGGTGACGAACTCCCGGGTGCCGGCGACCTTGAAGTCCATGTCGCCGAAGGCGTCCTCGGCGCCGAGGATGTCGGTCAGGGCGGCGTATGCCGTCTCGGGCTGCCCGGCCGCGTTGACGACCTGGTCGGACACGAGGCCCATCGCAATGCCCGCGACCGGCGCGCGCAGCGGCACCCCGGCGTTGAGCAGCGACAGCGTGGAGGCGCACACCGACCCCATCGACGTCGAGCCGTTTGAGCCGAGCGCCTCGGAGACCTGCCGGATCGCGTACGGGAACTCCTCGCGCGTCGGCAGGACCGGCAGCAGGGCCCGCTCGGCGAGCGCGCCGTGGCCGATCTCGCGCCGCTTGGGCGAACCGACCCGACCGGTCTCACCGGTGCTGTAGGGCGGGAAGTTGTAGTTGTGCATGTACCGCTTGCGCGTGGCGGGCGAGAGCGTGTCCAGCTGCTGCTCCATCTTGAGCATGTTCAGCGTCGTGACCCCCATGATCTGGGTCTCGCCACGCTCGAACAGGGCCGAGCCGTGCACCCGCGGGATGACCTCCACCTCGGCGGACAGTGCCCGGATGTCGGCCAGGCCGCGACCGTCGATACGGACGTGGTCGCGCAGGATGCGCTGGCGCACCAGCTTCTTCTGCAGCGCCCGGAAGGCGGCCGACACTTCCTTGTCACGGCCCGCGAACTCGTCGGCGAGCTGAGCCTTGACCGCGGCCTTGATCTCGTCCAGCCTGCCCTCCCGCTCGGGCTTGGCAGCGATGGTCAGCGCGGCAGCGGTCGGCTCGGAGACGGCGGCCTCGACGGCGGCATACACGTCGTCCTGGTAGTCGAGGAAGACGGGGAACTCCTGCACGGGCTTGGCGGCCTTGGCGGCGAGCTCGGCCTGGGCCTGGCAGAGCACCTTGATGAACCTCTTGCTCGCCTCCAGGCCCTCGGCGACGACCTCCTCGGTCGGTGCCTGCTTGCCCTCGTTCTTGACCAGGTTCCACGTCGCGGTCGTCGACTCGGCCTCGACCATCATGATCGCGACGTCATCGGTGCCGTCCGTGCGGGTGACGACCCGGCCCGCGACAACCATGTCGAACGTCGAGCGCTCGATGTCGGAGAAGGCCGGGAAGGCGACCCACTGGCCGTCGATGAGCGAGACGCGCACCCCCCCGACCGGTCCCGAGAAGGGCAGGCCGGAGATCTGCGTGGACAGGCTGGCCGCGTTGATCGCGAGCACGTCGTACTGGTGGTCGGGATTCAGGGACAGGACCGTGATGACGACCTGGACCTCGTTGCGCAGGCCCTTGCGGAAGGTGGGGCGCAGCGGCCGGTCGATCAGCCGGCAGGTCAGGATCGCGTCGCTCGAGGGGCGGCCCTCGCGGCGGAAGAACGAGCCGGGGATCCGGCCCACGGCATACATGCGCTCCTCGACGTCGACCGTAAGCGGGAAGAAGTCGAACTGGTCCTTGGGCTGCTTGCCTGCAGCCGTCGTGGACAGCAGCATCGTGTCCTCGTCGAGGTAGGCCATCACGGCCCCCGCCGCCTGACGCGCGACGCGGCCGGTCTCGAAGCGGACCGTGTGGGTGCCGAAGCTGCCGTTGTCGATCACGGCCTCGGCGAAGGTGATGTCTGGACCCTCCATGTGGGCCCTCGCTTTCTTGTTCTCTTCACGTGCCCTCGCACATCGTCGTTGTGTGCGGGGTTCCTTCATCGCCGGGCCATCCCCGGCACCTACGGCGAGAGGCGGTCACCGCAGCAGGTGCGGTGACCGCCTCTCGTCAGAAGCTCATCGGCGCAGGCCGAGGCGCTTGATCAGGGAGCGATAGCGCTCGATGTCGGTCGCCTCGAGATAGCGGAGCATCCGCTTGCGGCGACCGACCAGCAGGAGCAGGCCCCGCCGGCTGTGGTGGTCGTGGGCGTGCGTCTTGGAGTGCTCGGTGAGGTCCTTGATGCGCTGGGTCAGCAGGGCGACCTGGACCTCCGGGGAGCCGGTGTCACCCTCGGCGGTGGCGTACTCGGCGATGATCCTCTTCTTCACGTCAGCGTCCAGCGGCATGGCTGACCGACTCCTTCTCGACTCGTTGCGCGGCGCCCCGGGGCAGGTCCACCCGGGCTCTGTGGGTCCGCGGCCGATCGAACGGCACCCGTCAGCCTAACAGCGGCTCCGCGCTCGCCCTAATCGAGCCCGGGGGCCCGCGAGGCCACCTGTCGGGTGTCCCGGCGAGCGGATAGCGTCTGGGCGTAGGCCTGCGACAGGAGATCGAGATGAGCGCGAGCGCGCCGGTGGCGCCAGAGGGAGTCTCCCAGAAGCGCATCCTGCTGATCATCGGGGCCCTGCTGCTCGGCATGTTCCTCGCGGCGCTCGACCAGACGATCGTGGCGACCGCGCTGCCGACGATCGCCGGCGACCTGCATGCGCTCTCGGAGCTGTCGTGGGTGGTGACCTCCTACATCCTGGCCTCGACGGCCTCGACCCCGTTGTGGGGCAAGCTGGGCGACCTCTACGGCCGCAAACGGTTCTTCCAGGCCGCGATCGTCATCTTCCTGGTCGGCTCGGTGCTGTCCGGGCTCAGCCGGTCGATGGGCGAGCTGATCGCCTTCCGGGCGTTGCAGGGCATCGGCGGCGGCGGGCTGATGATCACCGCGCAGGCGATCGTCGGCGACGTGGTCTCGCCGCGCGACCGCGGCAAGTACCAGGGCATCTTCGGCGCGGTGTTCGGCGTGACCAGCGTGCTCGGCCCCCTGCTGGGCGGGTTCTTCGTCGACCACCTGTCGTGGCGCTGGGTGTTCTACATCAACCTGCCCGTGGGGGTGGTGGCGCTGGTGGTGACCGCGGTGGTGCTGCCCAGCCGGACCGAGCGGATCCAGCACGCCATCGACTACCTGGGCACGATCCTGCTGGCCGGTGCCGCCACCGCGCTGGTGCTGCTGACGACCCTGGGCGGGACGACCTGGGCGTGGTCCTCCGCGCCCATCTACCTGCTCGGCAGTCTCGCGGTGGTGCTGATCGCCGTGTTCGTGGTGGTGGAACGGCGCGTGCCCGAGCCGGTGCTGCCGCTGCGGCTGTTCCGCAGCCGGGTGTTCACCGCCTCCAGCCTGATCGGCTTCGTCGTCGGGTTCGCCATGTTCGGGGCGATCACCTACCTGCCGCAGTACATGCAGGTGGTCCGCGGCCAGAGCCCCACCGACTCGGGGCTGCAGCTGCTCCCGCTGATGCTCGGGCTGCTGATCACCTCGATGGGCACCGGCATCCTGATCACCCGCTGGGGTCGGTACAAGGTCTTCCCGATCCTGGGGACCGCGGTCATGACGCTGGGCATGTGGCTGCTCTCGCACCTGGACGTGTCCACCAGCCCGGCGCAGTACAGCACCTACATGTTCGTGCTCGGGGTGGGCATCGGCGGCGTGATGCAGGTGCTGGTCATCGCCGTGCAGAACGACGTGCCCTACCGCGACCTGGGGGTGGCCACGTCGGGCGCCACGTTCTTCCGCTCGATCGGCGGGTCGTTCGGCACCGCCGTCTTCGGCGCGATCTTCGCCAACACCCTGACCGGCAACCTCGCGCACTACCTGGCCGGGATACCCCTCCCGCCCGGGTTCAACCCCGAGGCCGGCGCCAGCCCCGCGATCCTGGCGCAGCTGCCCCCGGAGGTGCACGACGGCTTCATCCACGCCTACGCCGCCTCGCTGCAGACGGTCTTCCTCGCGGCCATCCCGATCGCCGCGCTCGCGTTCGGCTTCACCTGGCTGCTCAAGGAGGTGCCGCTGCGCGAGGCGGTGGCCACCCCGGACCAGTCGCAGGCGCTGGCCCCGTCGGCGATGCCGCTGGGCGAGGACCCCGCCGACCTGGTCGCCCGGGTGCTGTCCGTCCTGTCCAGACGCGAGGGCCGACAGCGGGTCTACACCCAGCTGGCCGGGGTCGCCGGACTGGACCTGGACCCGCGCTCGACCTGGCTGCTCTACCGGCTCGGCGACCGCCGCTCGGTCAACCTCGACGCGATGGCGCGAACCTTGCACCTGACCGTCGCGCAGATCGAACAGCTCGGCGCCCCGCTGCTGCGGGCGGGGCTGGTCACCATCGTCGACGGGACCGCCTCGTGCACCCGGGCCGGCGCTGCCGCGGTCGACCAGCTGGTGGCGGCTCGTCGCACGATGCTGCAGGCGCGCCTTGGCACCTGGGCCGACGAGTACGACGCGCGCCTGACGGCAAGGCTCGACGAGCTGGCCCGCGACCTGCTGCGCGACCCCGAGCGACGCACCCACCTGTTCGTCGGTGGCCATGACCCCGCCGACCGCCAGTAGGTGACCACCGGCGGCGAGGGCGGGGCGCAGGCTCTGGAGCCGGACACCCCCAGCCGTATGCCGCCCACCGGACCCGGGTGAGCGGCATACCTCCGCGCCGGGCTGGGGGTGAGAAGAGCTCAGAGGTTGATCATGTGCCCGGCGATCCCCTCGATGGCCTCCTTCATCGCCTCGCTGAGGGTCGGGTGGGCAAAGACGTTGCGCGCCACCTCGTCAGCGGTCAGGTCCCACTGCTGGGCCAGTGTGAGGGCGGGGAGCAGCTCGGTGACCTCGGGGCCGATCATGTGCCCGCCGACGATCTCGTTGTGCTCGGCGTCGGCCACGATCTTGACGAAGCCGACCCCCTCGGCCATGCCGCGGGCCTTGCCGTTGGCCGAGAACGGGAAGCTGGCCGTCTTCACGTCGTAGCCCTTGTCGCGCGCCTGCTGCTCCGAGTAGCCGAAGGAGGCGATCTGCGGCTGGCAGAAGGTCGCCCGCGGGATCATGTCGAAGTTGATCTCCATCGTCTCCGCGTCGGCGATCGTCTCGGCGGCGACGACCCCCATGGCCTCTGCGGTGTGGGCGAGCATGAGCTTGCCGGTGCAGTCCCCGATCGCGTAGACGCCTTGGACGTTGGTGCGGCCGCGGGCGTCGACGGCGATCGCGCCACGATCGGTCAGCTGCACCCCCGCCGCCTCGAGCCCGAAGCCCTGCACGCGGGGGGCGAAGCCGAAGGCGGCGAGGAACTTGTCCGCCTCGAGGACCTGCTCCTGGCCCCCGGCGGCGGGCGCGACCGTCACGCGCACGCCCGACCCGGTGTCCGCGACGTTCTTGACCGCGGTGGACAGCAGCACGGTGACGCCGAGCTTCTTGTACTGCTTGAACAGCTCCTTGGAGACGTCGGCGTCCTCGGTCGGGACCATGCGGTCCAGGAACTCGACGATCGTCACGTCGACGCCGAAGTTCTTCAGGACATAGGCGAACTCGACCCCGATGGCACCCGAGCCGCCGATGATGATCGAGCTGGGCAGGTCGGCGTCGAGGATCTGCTCCTCGTAGGTCACCACGTTGGTGCTGACCTGCATCCCCGGCAGCATCCGGACCGTCGCGCCGGTGGCGATGATCAGGTTGTCGAAGGTGATGGTGCGCGACGAGCCGTCGTTCAGGGCGACGTCCATCGAGGTCGGGCCGGTGATCGTCCCCCAGCCGTCGATCTCCTCGATCTTGTTCTTCTTCATCAGGTAGTGCACGCCCTTGGCGCTGGCCTCGGCCACGCTCCGGCTGCGGGCGTGCGTGGCCGCGAACGACATGGTCGCGTCGCCCTCGATGCCGAAGGTCTTCTTCTCGTGCGTGATGATGTGGGCGATCTCGGCGTTGCGCAGCAGCGCCTTGCTGGGGATGCACCCGACGTTGAGGCAGACCCCGCCCCAGTACTGCTTCTCGACGACCGCGGCCTTCTTGCCGAGCTGCGAGGCGCGGATCGCCGCGACATAGCCACCGGGTCCGGCCCCGAGTACCACCACATCGAAATCAGCCATGGCCGACAGCCTATAGGTGTGGCCCCGCCGTCGCGCAGATGGAATCCGCGCGTGGCGCAGGCGGTCCTGCGGCCCCCGCGGGAGGTCAGAGCCCGAGGTCGGTCAGCCCGGGGTGGTCCTGCGGGCGCGGTCCGGGGGCGGGCCAGTGGTAGAGGCGGTCCGACTCGGGGATCTGCAGGTCGTTGATGCTCGCGTGGCGGAACTGGCACCGCCCGGCGGCGTCGAACTGCCAGTCCTCGTTGCCGTAGCAGCGGTACCAGAGCCCGTCCTTGCCCCGACACTCCGAGGCGAAGCGCACCGCGATGCGGTTGTCCCCGTAGCCCCACATCTCCTTGATCAGCCGGTAGTCGAGCTCCCGTTCCCACTTCTGCACCAGGAACGCGACGATCTCGTCGCGACCCTTGACCCAGGTCGTGCGGTTGCGCCACTGGCTGTCCTCGGAGTAGGCGAGGGCGACGCGCTCGGGGTCCCTGGTGTTCCACAGGTCCTCGGCCGCCCGGACCTTGGCGATCGCGTCCTCGCGGCTGAACGGCGGGACGACGGGTTGGGTTGGCATGACGCTCCTTCTCCGGTGGGCACCCCTGCTCCTCGACGGTAACCCCGACGAGGGCGGTCACCCACGGGC
>NZ_JBDIAQ010000171.1:0-7137 GCF_039812505.1 Intrasporangium sp.
CCGACCCACCGGACGCGGGGGCCCGACCCACCGGGAGGCGGGGGCCCGACCCACCGGACGCGGGGCCCGACCGGCCGGGACACCGGGCGAGGGCCCACACCGGCTGCAACGTGGCTGCAACCCTTGTCCCGGCTCGGGCCGGGTGCGGGAATGGGGAGGTGACAGAGCCGTCGCTCGCCATCGTGGCCAACCCGATGTCCGGTCGGGACATCCGGCGGCTGGTCGCGCACGCCTCCGTCTTCCCGAACACCGAGAAGGCCAGCATGGTCCAGCGGCTCGTCCGCGCGGCCGAGGCCGTCGGCGTCGGGCGGGTGCTGCTGTCGACGGACACCATGGGCGTGGCCCGCGAGGTGCGCCGGCGGCTCGACGCCGAGCGGGCCCGCGAGCGCGGCCCGCACGCAGCGGTCGAGTTCCTCGAGCTCGACCGGTACACCGGGACGGCGCAGGACACGACCGCGCTGGTGCGGCGCATGGCCTCCCGCGGAGCGCGGGTGATCGTCGTGCTCGGCGGGGACGGCACCGTACGAGCGGCTGCCTCCGCCGGCGAGGACGTGCCCCTGCTGCCCCTGTCGACCGGCACGAACAACGCCTTCCCGCACGTGTGGGAGGCCACCGTCGCCGGGGTCGCTGCCGGGCTCGTCACGGCCGGCCGACTCGATCCCGAGGTGGCGACCTACCGGGCGAAGGCGCTGCGGGTGCGGTCGGGCGCGCGCGAGGAGATCGCCCTGGTCGACGTGTGTGTCGCGTCCATGGCCCACGTCGGGGCCAAGGCCCTGTGGCGACCCGAGACCCTGCGCGAGCTCTACTGTGCCTTCGCCGAGCCGCACGCGATCGGGCTGAGCTCGATCGCCGGGATCGTCCACCCGGTGCCCCGTCGGTCGCCGGGCGGGGTGCGCCTGCACCTGTCGCCCGACGCCGCCCGTCAGGTGCTCGCCCCGCTCGCCCCGGGCCTGGTGTCCCGGGTGGGAGTGGTCGAGGCGGTGCCGCTGCCGGCCGGTGAGGCGAACCCGGTGGCCGTCGAGCACGGCACGATCGCCGTCGACGGGGAGCGCGAGATCGAGCTGGGTCCCGGTGACCTGGCCACCGTGACACTCACGGCCGAGGGTCCGCTCGTGCTGGACGTCGCCGCTGCGCTGAGCGCCGCCGGGCAGTGCGGGCAGCTCGACGTGCCGGTCGAGGCCGCCGTCATCCCGTCGCCCGACGACGCCGGGACATCGCACCCCTGAAGCTGCTGGAACGAGTCGGAACCGAGAGGAAGAGGAGGGCGGGCACATGAGTACCGTCGCGACAGACCAGAGCACCTCCACGCTCACCCCCGAACGACTGCTCGACGCCTACCGCGTCATGCGGACGATCCGGGACTTCGAGGAACGCGTCCACGAGGAGTTCGCCACCGGGGACATTCCCGGTTTCGTGCACCTCTACGCCGGCGAGGAGGCGTCGGCGGCCGCCATCTGCAGCCACCTGGACGACCGCGACGCCATCGCCTCGACCCACCGGGGCCACGGCCACTGCATCGCCAAGGGCGTGGACGTGGCCGCCATGATGGCGGAGATCTACGGCAGGTCCACCGGCTCCTGCCGGGGCAAGGGAGGCTCGATGCACATCGCCGACCTGTCCAAGGGCATGCTCGGCGCGAACGGCATCGTCGGCGGCGGCCCACCGCTGATCTGCGGACGCGCCCTGGCCTCCAAGTTCAAGGGCGACGGCGGGGTGGCCGTGGCCTTCTTCGGGGACGGCGCCTCCAACCAGGGCACGACGCTGGAGTCGCTCAACCTGGCCACGGTGTGGAACCTGCCGGCGATCTTCGTCGCCGAGAACAACGGGTACGCCGAGTCCACGTCCGCGTCGTGGTCGATCGCCACCGACGACATCGCCGACCGGGCAGCCGCCTTCGGCATGCCGGGAGTCATCGTCGACGGCTTCGACTTCTTCGCCGTGCACGAGGTGGCCGGCGAGGCGGTGGCGCGGGCCCGGTCCGGTGCCGGACCGACGCTCATCGAGGTGAAGTTCACCCGCTACTTCGGCCACTTCGAGGGCGACCAGCAGCTGTACCGGGGCACGGAGGTGGCCGATGCCCGGCGCGACCTGGACTGCCTGCTGAAGTTCCGCGCCACGGTGACCCAGTCGGGTCGGCTGAGCGCCGAGCAGCTCGACGCCGTCGACCAGCAGGTCGCGACCCTGATCGAAGAGGCGGTCACCGCCGCCAAGGCCGCGCCGGCGCCCGGCGCGGAAGAACTGACCACCGACGTCTACGTCTCGTACTGAGGAGGATCGAGATGGCACGCAGCATCACCTACCGTGAGGCGATCAACGAGGCCCTGGCGCAGGAGATGGCGCGCGACGAGCGGGTCATCGTCATGGGGGAGGACAACGCCGGCGGCGAGGGCGCCCCCGGACAGGAGGACGCCTGGGGCGGCGTGCTCGGGGTCACGAAGGGCCTGCACGGCAGGTTCCCCGGCCGGGTGCTCGACACGCCGATCTCCGAGTCGGCCTTCATCGGCGCCGCCGTCGGGGCGGCAACCGGTGGCATGCGCCCGGTCGCCGAGCTCATGTTCATCGACTTCCTGGGCGTCTGCTTCGACCAGATCTACAACCAGGCGGCCAAGTTCCGGTACATGTTCGGCGGCAAGGCGGTCACGCCGGTCGTCATCCGCACGATGTGGGGGGCCGGGCTCCGTGCGGCGGCGCAGCACTCCCAGTCGCTCCTGCCGGTCGTCACCCACATCCCCGGGCTCAAGGTCGCGGTCCCGTCCAACCCCTACGACGCCAAGGGCCTGATGATCGCGGCGATCCGCGACGACGACCCCGTCATCTTCGCCGAGCACAAGATGCTCTACGACGTGGCCGGGGAGGTGCCCGAGGACAGCTACGCGCTCCCGTTCGGTGAGGCCAACATCGTCCGCGACGGCGACGACGTGACCGTCGTCGCGTTCGGCCGCATGGTCGGCCGGTCCGTCGAGGCGGCCGACGAGCTGGCCCGCAGCGGGGTCGAGTGCGAGGTGGTGGACCCGCGCACGACCAGCCCGCTGGACACGGACACCATCCTCGAGTCGGTGGAGAACACCGGCCGGCTGGTGATCGTCGACGAGTCCACGCCACGGTGCTCGCTGGCCAGCGACATCGCCGGCATCGTGGCCCAGGAGGCCTTCGGTGCGCTGCGCGCACCGATCCAGATGGTCACCGCGCCGCACACGCCGGTGCCCTTCACGGATGCGCTCGAGGACCTCTACATCCCGGACGTGCAGCGCATCGTCGGTGCGGCCAAGCTGGCCAGCGAGTACGGGGCATGAGGCGCCCGGACGGGCGGGACGGAGACCGGCATGACTGACGAGCGGATCAAGCACATCACGATGCCCAAGTGGGGCCTGTCGATGACCACCGGCAAGGTCATGGCGTGGCTCGTCAACGAGGGCGACGAGGTCAGCAAGGGCGACGAGATCGTCGACGTCGAGACCGACAAGATCGCCGGGTCGGTCGAGTCCCCCGTCGACGGCACCATCCGGCGGCTGATCGGGGAGACCCACGAGGACCTGCCGGTCGGGGCCACCCTCGCGCTGGTCGCGGGTGTCGACGTCACCGACGCCGAGCTCGACACCCTCGTCGAGGAGATCCGGGCGGCCATCGCGGCCGGCACCATCGAGGCCGAGGCCGGGCCCGTGCCCGCCACCACGACCATCGCCGGGCACCGGATCTCCTACGAGACGCTCGGCCCCCAGGACGGCACCGAGCCGGCCGTCGTCCTGGTGCACGGCTACGGCGGCGACAAGGCGTCCTGGCTCTTCGTCGAGGAGCCGCTGTCGGACGGGCGCCGCGTAGTGGCGCTGGACCTGCCGGGCCACGGCGAGTCCGACAAGGACGTCAGCGGCGTGACCCTCGACTCCATGGCCGACGTCGTGCTCGGTCTCGTGGCCGAGCTGGGGATCGCCCGGGCCCACCTTGTCGGCCACTCGCTCGGTGGCGCCGTGGTGGCCGCGGCGGCCCGGCGCGACCCGTCCCGCGTCGCCTCCCTGACGCTGCTCGCACCCGCCGGCGCCAGCGAGGGGGTCGACACCGAGTACCTGCGCGGGTTCGCGGCGGCCGAGTCGCGGCGGACGCTCAAGCCGCTGGTCCAGCGGCTGTTCGCCGACCCGGCGGCCGTCACCCGTCAGATCGTCGAGGACCTGCTGCGCTACAAGCGCCTGGACGGGGTGCCGACGGCGCTCCAGGCGATGCTCGGCATCCTGCTGCAGGACGACGACAGCCCGGCCATCGACCTGCGCGAGATCCTGTCCGGGCTGGACGTGCCGGTCCGGGTGGTCTGGGGCAGTGAGGACCGCATCCTGCCCCGGCCGGGCACCGACCTGCCGTGGCCGACGAAGGTGGTGCCGGCCGGTCACATGGTCCACCTCGAGCGTCCCCTGGACGTCGTCGCGGCCGTGCAGGAGCAGACCGGCTGAGACCGGCCCGAGCCGGCCCGGTGGCGCCCGACCCGGTGCCGCCGGGCCGGCTCTTCCCTCGGGGGAACGGTCTCTGGGCGACGGTCCGGGGGCCCGTCAGTCCGGGGGCGACGGTCCCCGGGGTGCCGGCCCAGACGCTGCTCAGGCACCGTACGTGTTCGGGTCGCGCCAGGCGCGTTCGAACGGCAGCCGCCAGGCGAACGGGGCGATCAGCTGGTGGATCTGGTTCGGTCCCCAGGTGCCCGGGTGGTAGAGCCGCACCGGCGGCGGGTTGTCGAGCAGGGGCTGGCTCACCTCCCACAGCCGCTCGATGCCCTCCGCCCTGGTGAAGAGCGTCTGGTCGCCGCGGGCGGCATCGTAGATGAGCCGCTCGTAGGCCTCGAGCGCCGCGCCGGCCCAGTCGGTGTCCTGCATCGAGAACTGCATCGACAGCTTGTCCAGCCGCATCCCGGGCCCGGGCCGCTTGCCGTAGAACGACAGCGACATGCGCGCGCGGTCGGCCAGGTCGAAGGTGAGGTGGTCCGGTCCGTTGTCGCCCACCCCCGAGCCGGGCGGGAACATCGACTGCGGCGGCTCCTTGAACGCGATCGAGATGATCCGCGCCCCGTCGGCCATCTTCTTGCCGGTGCGCAGGTAGAACGGCACGCCGGCCCAGCGCCAGTTGTCGACGTAGCACTTCAGCGCGACGAACGTCTCGGTCTCCGAGTCCGGGGCCACGCCCGGGGTCCGCCGGTAGCCGACGTACTGCCCGCGCACGACGTGGCCCGGGTCGATCGGCGCCATGGAGCGGAACACCTTGTTCTTCTCCTCGCTGATCGCCTCCGGCTCCAGTGCCGTGGGCGGCTCCATGGCCGTGAAGGCGAGGACCTGGAACAGGTGGGTCACCACCATGTCCCGGTAGGCGCCGGTAGCCTCGTAGAAGTCGGCGCGCTGCTCGAGCCCGAGCGTCTCCGGCACGTCGATCTGCACGTGGTCGATGTGGTTGCGGTGCCAGATCGGCTCGAACAGGCCGTTGGCGAAGCGGAACGCGAGGATGTTCTGGGCCGCCTCCTTGCCCAGGAAGTGGTCGATCCGGAAGATCTGCTCCTCGGCGAAGACGGCGTGCAGCTTCGCGTTGAGCTCGCGGGCCGAGGCCAGGTCGGTCCCGAACGGCTTCTCCATGATGATCCGCGATCCCGGGACGAGCCCGGCCTGCTCGATCTCGCGGACCACGGCCAGGGCGGCCTTGGGCGGGACCGACAGGTAGTGCAGCAGCCTCGAGTCCGCACCGAGCAGGGCGCGCGACTCCTCCACGGCCGCCTTCAGCGCCCCGATGCCCTCGCTGCCCCGCACCCAGTGGATCCGGCCGGTGAACTCCGCCAGGTCGGTCTCGCTCACGGGGTGGCTGCTGTGCTCCTTGACCGCGCTGACCGCGAGGTCGAGGAACTGCTCCCGGCTCAGGTCCTCCAGCGAGGTCGCCACGACGCGCAGCCCGGCGAGCAGGCAGGACTCGTGCAGGTGGAGCAGGCCGGGCAACAGCTTGCGCTGGGCGAGGTCACCGGTGGCACCGAACAGGACGACGGTCGTGGCGGACATGCTCCCAGCGTGCCAGCCCGGCTGGGCAGGGTCACCCCGGGTGGTCGTCACGTACCGTGTGGTGGTGGGGTGCCGGCCGGTGGGGTTCGCGAAACGGGCTCTGCTGGCCGCAACGTGCGCGGGGCTCGTGGCCTGCACCCCGCCACCGTCGGGACCCGCTGCGACCGGTACGCCTGCGTCCGGCCGATCGCCCGCGACGACGATCCGCGCCTCCGCCTCCTCCGTTCCGCGCACGCCCGGCTCCCCAAGGCCCACCGTGGCCCCGGAGCCCAACACCGTCCCGACCCGGCACGCCGTGTTCGACCCCGCAGCCGCACGCCGCGACGTCGCCGCGCTGGCCCGCATCGGCCCGCGAGACGCCGTCAGCGACGGCTACCGGCAGGCGGCCGCCCTGGTGCAGCGCCGGTTCGAGCAGGCCGGGTACGTGGTGCACCGCCAGTCCGTGCCCATGCCGGCCGGGGTCTCCTGGGGCGTCGCCGTCCCGGCCGGCACGACGACGAACCTGGTCGCCGACCCTCCCGGGTTCGACCCGGCCGCCCCCCACCTGGTGGTCGGCGCCCACCTCGACACCGTCCCGCAGGCCCCCGGAGCCGAGGACAACGCGTCCGGGGTCGCGGTCCTGATCGGGCTGGCCCGGGTGCTCACCAGGGAGCCGGCCGCCCTGCCGGTGCAGCTGGTCGCCTTCGGCGGGGAGGAGGCTCGCGGCGGCAACGGGACCCGGTACGCCTTCGGGTCGCGGTACTTCGTCAAGTCGCTCACGCCGGGCGAGCGCCGCGCCATCCGCGGCATGGTCGCGCTCGACCGGGTGGGGGTGCCGGCGGCGAGCGTCCCGGTGTGCGCGGGCCTGCGGAGCCCGGCGCTCGCGGCGGCGATCCGGTCCGCGGCGCGCCGGGCCGGGGTCGCCACGCACGCCTGTCGCGACAAGGCCAGCGACCACGTGTCCTTCGAGGCGGCCGGGATCCCGGTGGCGCGTCTGGGCAAGGTGCCATATGCCGCCTACCACTCCAGCCGGGACACGGTCGGGGTCGTGCACGCGGCGCAGCTGGGCCGGACGGCCGCGGTGGTCCTGGCCTGGCTGCGGGGCGGGGCCGAGCGGTCCTGACGCCCGCCGCCGACGCCCGCC
>NZ_JBDIAQ010000172.1:0-6966 GCF_039812505.1 Intrasporangium sp.
TCCGTCTATCTTCCGTCTATCTTCAAGTGGCCTCCCCTGAGCGGGTCGGCACAGAAACGGATGGCGTGCAGGCGCACGACACCCAAGGATCAACTTTACGGCACGCGCACGCTCAGGAGAAATCGCGGTTGGTCACCGGGCGGCCGCGGACCCGCCCCGCGTCGCCCTGCCTCGCTCCCAGATCGTGGCGGCAAGGTAGCCCGAGCCGGTCAGGGCCGCCCCGACCCAGACCGCCGCCAGCACTGCACCGGTGCTCGCGATGGCGGCGCTGGCCACGACGCCGCCGATCACGCTGCCGGCGTTGGCGCACAGGGAGTTCATCGAAGAGCCGAGCTGCGGGTTGCTCGGCACCGCGCGCATGAGCCGCACCTGGACGAAGGGGGTGACCGACCCGGCGGTCGCCCCGATCAGGGCAAAGCCCGGATACACCAGAACGGGCCACCGCACTGCGCCCGCCAGTGCCGCGAACCCCAGCACCGCGGTCAGCGCCGAGAACGCCGCCGCCGCCGCCCAGCTGCGGTCGGCGATCGCGCCCCCGGCATAGTTGCCGACGGTCATGCCGATCCCCATCGCGGCCATGACCAGAGCCACGGATGCCACGGGCAGCCCGGCCACCGTGGTGATGATCGACGCCGCGAAGGTCAGCACCGAGAACAGGCCGGCGTTGACGAAGGCGTAGACCGTGATCGTGCCGAGCAGAGGCCTGCTCACCAGGGGGCGAAGCGCGCGGTGCAAGGGCGACCGTGGCGCCCGGTCGGGGCCGTGCCCGCTCAGCGACCAGGCACTGCCGACGGCGGCGACGGCGAACACCCCGGCGATCGACAGGTAGCTCACCCGCCAGCCGAGGGACTGGCCGAGCCAGGTCCCGACGGGAGCCCCGACGACGTTGGCGATGGTGAGCCCCCCGAGCACGACCGCGACGCCGCGCGCGGCGTGGCGGGAACCGAGCAGCCCGGCGGCGACGATCGCGGCCACCCCGAAGTAGGAGGCATGCGGCAGGGGCGCCAGGATGCGGAGGACGACGACCGAACCGAAGCTCGGCATCAGCGCCATCGTGGCGGTGAGGACCGCCATGGCCAGCAACGAACCCGCGACGAACCGGCCCTGCCGGAACCGTGGTGACAGGGCGCCGAGGACGGGCGCGCCGAGCACGACCCCCAGCGCATACCCCCAGACGAAGACCGACATGGCGGCCACCGCGTCGGCGTGGCTGCGGGCGTAGCCGGCGGGGTCGAACTCGGCCGCGACCTCGGGCAGGATGCCCATCGCGACGAACTCGGTGCATCCGATGGCGAAGCCGCCCACGGTGAGCGACGCGAGCGCGACGGCCCCGCCCGCGCCGCGGGCGAACCGACCGGGGGACCGGCCGGGGGAACCCGGGACGGGATCGGTGCCCGCGCTCACCACGACCGACGCACGACGCCGGCGGCGGAGCGCTCGCCCCGATGACCGCCCGCAGTGCTGCGACGACGGGGGCTCACGGCGGCATCCACCTCTTCACCGTACGGAGGCGTCGCGCGACGTCGACAACCGGGTCAGCCGCGAGGCCATCAGCGGGCCGGCACGAGGCCACCACTGGCGAGCGCCGCAGCGACATGCCTAGAGTTGCGAGCAGGACCCGACGCGAGGAGCGCATCATGACGATGGACAGTTTCGGCACGCTCGACACGCTGACCGTGGGAGGCGACTCCTGGCGGATCCGACGCCTCGACCGGATCGAGGGAACCGAGCGGCTGCCCTACAGTCTGAAGGTCCTGCTCGAGAACCTGCTGCGCAACGAGGACGGACGCCTGGTCACGACCGAGCAGATCCAGGCCATGGCGGCCTGGGAGCCGTCCGCGACCCCGAGCTCCGAGATCCAGTTCACCCCGGCCCGGGTCCTCATGCAGGACTTCACCGGCGTGCCGTGCGTCGTCGACCTCGTCGCGATGCGCGACGCCATGGTCGAGCTGGGCGGCGACCCGCAGAAGATCAACCCGCTCATCCCGACCGAGCTGGTCATCGACCACTCGGTCATCGTCGACGCCTTCGCCCGGCCGGATGCCTCCCGGATCAACGCCGACCTCGAGTTCACGCGGAACAAGGAGCGCTACCAGCTGCTCCGGTGGGCGCAGCAGGCCTTCCGCGACTTCAAGGTCGTCCCGCCCGACACCGGCATCTGCCACCAGGTCAACCTCGAGCACCTGTCCCGGGTGGTGTTCACCCGCGACAGCGACGAGGGCCCGTTGGCCTACCCGGACACCCTCGTCGGCACCGACTCGCACACCCCGATGGTCAACGGCCTGGGCGTGCTCGGCTGGGGCGTCGGCGGCATCGAGGCCGAGGCGGCCATGCTCGGCCAGCCGATGAGCATGCTCATCCCGCAGGTCGTCGGGCTCAAGCTGCACGGCGAGCTGCCGCCCGGCACGACCGCGACCGACCTCGTGCTCACGGTCGCCGAGCTGCTGCGCCAGACCGGGGTGGTCGGCCGCTTCGTCGAGTTCTTCGGGCCCGGCGTCGCCAACGTGCCGCTCGCCAACCGGGCGACCATCGGCAACATGAGCCCCGAGTACGGCTCCACCGCCACGATGTTCCCCATCGACGACGAGACACTCAGCTACATGCGCCTCACCGGACGCTCCGAGGACCACGTTCGCCTGGTCGAGACCTACGCCAAGGAACAGGGCATGTGGCTCGACCCGAGCCGCGAGCCGGAGTTCAGCACCGTCGTCGAGCTCGACCTGGGCACCATCGAGCCGTCCATCGCCGGCCCGAAGCGGCCGCAGGACCGCATCCCCCTGCGGGTCGCCCCGCGCACGGTCAGCGGGCTGCTGTCCGGACAGACCTACGAGCAGGCCATCTCGGTCGGGCTCGACGAGGCCGAGGAGGAGTCGTTCCCGGCCAGCGACCCGATCGCCGTGAGCGCGGCCAAGGACAGCGACCTGCCGCGGCAGCCCTTCGACGACGGGCTCGAGCACGAGATGCTCTCCAACCCGGTCGAGGTCACGCTCGCCGACGGCACGACGACCACCGTCGACCACGGGCACGCGGTCATCGCCGCGATCACCTCGTGCACCAACACCTCCAACCCGTCGGTCATGGTCGGCGCCGGCCTGCTGGCCAAGAACGCCGTCGAGAAGGGCCTGAAGAGCCAGCCATGGGTCAAGACGTCGCTGGCGCCGGGGTCCCGGGTGGTCACCGACTACCTCGACAAGGCGGGTCTGACCCCGTACCTCGAGAAGCTGGGCTTCGGCCTGGTCGGCTACGGCTGCACGACCTGCATCGGCAACTCCGGGCCGCTGATCCCGGAGGTCAGTGCGGCGGTCACCGAACACGACCTGACCGCCTGTTCGGTGCTCTCGGGCAACCGCAACTTCGAGGGGCGGATCCACCCCGAGGTCAAGATGAACTTCCTGGCCTCCCCGCCGCTCGTGATCGCCTACGCCCTGGCCGGCACGCTCGGGACCAACCTCATGACCGAGCCACTCGGCAAGGACGGCGACGGCAACGACGTATACCTTCGCGACATCTGGCCGAGCGAGCACGAGGTCGAGCAGCTGATCGGCGAGTCACTGGAGTCGAGCATGTTCCGCGAGGGCTACGCGGACCTCTACGCCGGCGACGACAACTGGCGGGGCCTCCCGGTGCCCGCCGGGGACCGGTTCGAGTGGGACCCGAGCTCGACCTACGTGCGCCAGCCACCGTACTTCGACGGGATGACCCGCGAGCCGTCCCCGGTCACCGACATCGCGGGCGCGCGTGTGATGGCCCTGCTCGGCGACTCGGTCACGACCGACCACATCAGCCCGGCGGGTGCCTTCAAGACCGACTCCCCGGCCGGCCAGTACCTGACCGGTCACGGCCTGGAACGCAGGGACTTCAACTCCTACGGGTCACGCCGCGGCAACCACGAGGTGATGATCCGCGGGACGTTCGCCAACATCCGGCTGCGCAACCAGCTGGCCCCCGGCACCGAGGGCGGGTTCACCCGTGACTTCACCCAGGCCGGCGGCCCCGTCACGACCATCTTCGACGCCGCGACCCACTACGCCGCGGCCGGCACGCCGCTGGTGGTCGTCGCCGGCAAGGAGTACGGGTCGGGCTCGTCGCGCGACTGGGCCGCCAAGGGCACCACGCTGCTCGGTGTGCGCGCCGTGATCGCCGTGTCCTACGAGCGGATCCACCGCTCCAACCTCATCGGCATGGGCGTACTGCCGCTGCAGTTCGAGGACGGCACCAACGCCGGGACCCTGGGGCTCGACGGCACCGAGACCTTCTCGGTCGTCGGGCTCGCCGGCAGTGACCCGCTCCCCCGCACCGTCACGGTGCGGGCCGACAAGGACGGCGCCACCACGGAGTTCGCCGCGACCGTGCGCATCGACACCCCGGCCGAGGAGGCCTACTACCGCCACGGCGGCATCCTCACCTACGTCCTGCGCCAGCTGCTCGGACCCACCGAGTAACCCGCGCAGGTCCCTGCGCCGCGGCCGCTCGGTCACCGGCCGGCCGCGGCGTCGTACGAACACAAGGAGGAAGAACCCGCATGACCCATGACCTGTTCCCCGCCGCGACCGCCGAGGTCGGCCGGCACCGGGCCGAGCTCGCGCCGGAGATCAACGACGCGTGGAACGCGTTCAGCAGGGCGGTCTTCTCACCGGGGGCCCTCGACGAGAAGACGAAGCAGCTGATCGCCGTCGCGGTCGCCCACACCACGCAGTGCCCCTACTGCATCACCGGCCACACCAAGCTCGCCACCCGCAAGGGGGCCTCCCAGCAGGAGATCATGGAGGCGATCTGGGTCGCGGCGGAGATGCGCGCCGGCGGAGCCTACGCGCACTCCACGATCGCGCTCGACGTGCTCGACCGGGTGGCCCCGCACGAGCACACCTCGCCGAACGGCTCCTCGTCGTGAGCGCTGGCCAGGAACGGCTCTCGATCAAGGACACCGTCCCCGAGGCGTATGCCGCCGTGCTCGGCATGGAGCGCTTCATCCACTCGCAGGGGCTGGCGCCCGGCCTGATCCACCTGGTCAAGATCCGGGCCTCGCAGCTCAACGGGTGCGCCTTCTGCCTGTCGATGCACCACCACGAGGCGCGACAGGACGGTGAGAAGCAGTCCCGGCTCGACATGCTCTCGGCCTGGCGCGAGGCGGCCTTCCTCTACACCGAACAGGAGCAGGCCGCGCTGCGTCTCACCGAGGAGGTCACCCTGATCGGTGAGCACGGCGTCTCGGACGACGTGTGGGCCGCGGTGACGGCTACGTTCACGCAGCGGGACATCGTGACCCTGATCATGGCGATCGTGACGATCAACGTGTGGAACCGGCTGGCGGTGACGATCCACCAGACCCCCGACCTGCACGACGACTGACCGGGTGGCGGTCCGATCGCGCTGCGGTTCCGTCGTAGCTGCGGTCACCCGTCGGTCCGGTCGTGGCTGCGGTCTCTCGCATCATCCGTCGGTCAGATCACACCCAGGGCGAAGGTGGCCTCGGCGAGCTGGACGAAGGACGAGGTGTTGGCACCGACGATGTAGTTGCCCGGGGCTCCGTACTCGTCGGCGCTGGCCGCGCACCGCTCGTGGATGCCCCGCATGATGCCGGCCAGCCGCTCCTCGGTGTACTCGTGCGTCCACCGGTCTCGAGAGGCATTCTGCTGCATCTCCAGGGCCGAGGTCGCCACCCCGCCGGCATTGGCCGCCTTCCCGGGGGCGAAGAGGACGTCGGCGTCGAGGAAGATGCGGGTCGCGGCCGGCGTGGAGGGCATGTTGGCTCCCTCCACCACGGCCTGGACGCCGTTCTTGACCAGCGTGATCGCGGCCTGGTCGTCGAGCTCGTTCTCGGTCGCGCACGGCAGAGCAATGTCGCACTCAATGTTCCAGATGCTGCCGTCGGCGACGAAGGAGGCACCCGCGCGCCGGTCCGCGTAGCTGCTGATGCGGCCTCGCTCGACCTCCTTGACGGCCTTGAGCAGGTCGAGGTCGAGACCGGCGTCGTCGACCACGTACCCACCGGAGTCCGAGCACGCCACGACGGTCGCGCCGAGCTGCTGAGCCTTCTCGGCGGCGTAGATTGCCACGTTGCCGGAGCCCGACACCACCACCCGCTTGCCGTCGAACGAGTCACCCCGGGCGTGCAGCATCTCGTCGCCGAAGAACACGGCGCCATACCCGGTGGCCTCCTTGCGGACCAGGGAGCCGCCCCAACCGAGACCCTTGCCGGTCAGGACGCCGGACTCGTAGCGGTTGGTGATGCGTTTGTACTGCCCGAACAGGAATCCGATCTCGCGAGCACCCACGCCGATGTCGCCGGCGGGCACGTCCGTGTACTCGCCGATGTGGCGGTAGAGCTCGGTCATGAAGGACTGGCAGAAGGTCATGACCTCACGGTCGCTGCGGCCCTTCGGGTCGAAGTCACTGCCCCCCTTCCCGCCGCCGATGGGCATGCCGGTCAGGGCGTTCTTGAAGGTCTGCTCGAACCCGAGGAACTTGATGGTCCCCAGGTAGACGGTCGGGTGGAAGCGCAGCCCGCCCTTGTATGGCCCGAGCACCGAGCTGAACTCGACCCGGAAGCCGCGGTTGATCTCGACCTCGCCGCGGTCGTTGACCCACGGCACACGGAAGATGATCTGCCGCTCGGGCTCGCAGAGCCGCTCGAGGATCTTGGTCTGCGCGAACTCGGGGTACTTCCGCGCGACCGGAGCCAGGGACTCGAAGACCTCGAGGACCGCCTGGTGGAACTCCTGCTCGCCCGGGTTCCGCCGCAGCACGACCTCGTACAGCTCCTGCAACTGCGGGGTCAACTCGGTTGTCGCGGTCATCGGAGGACCTCCTTGGGGTCGTCGTAACGGACGCGATTCTGCCAAGCGACCCCCGCCCCCCGCAGATGCGGTCACGAGCCGGACGTTGCCGGGGCATGTGCCGGGCGCGGTCCTGGTCAAGGACAAGCGCAAGGACGACAGCGTCGACCTCGTCATCGGCAACGCGTGG
>NZ_JBDIAQ010000173.1:0-6899 GCF_039812505.1 Intrasporangium sp.
AAGAATCGGACACCCCCACCAACCAGACCACCACACGGCAACCCAGCCAACAAGAGCAACCACACAAACCTACCCGCCGCGCTCTCCGCGAGTCAAATCAGCGGTTGGGTGTCCGAATCGGTGACTGTCACAACCACTGACTGTCGCAGCGACTGACAGGCCCGATCACTGGCAACCTCAAGCGCTGACAACCTCAAGCGCTGACAGCTCCGGTGGCTCGCGGCGGAAGGATCAGTCTAGCAGCCCGTAGGGCGGGATCCCAATCGCACCCACGCACGGCCCACGGACCGGTTGCCGTCGCCCGAGCCCGCTCCTCAGCGGCCCGTGACCCGGTCCAGGCCGACGAGCCGCGCCGGAGCGTCATCGCGCACGTTGTCGAGGCCGGCGGGCTCGAGAGAGCTGCTGGCGAGCACGCACCCGGCCAGGGTGCGGGCCCCGACCCCGATCGCGGCCTCGTCGACGACGAGGTCGCCACGGTGCAGGTCGTAGGTCGTGCCCCCGGGGGCTCGCGTGCCGAGCCGGGCCATCGCCCCGGGGATCCGGGCCAGGTACCAGGCGAAGTCCTCGCCACCCAGGCTCTGCGGCGTCGGCGCGGCCAGGGCGCCGGCCTCGTCGACGGCCTGGGTCAGCACGTCCACGCAGGTCGCGTCGTTGACGACCGGCGGCACGCCCTTGACGACCGAGACGTCGGCCTTGACGCCATACGGGGAGACGACCTCGTGGACGAGCTCGGCGACCAGTCTCTCCGAGCCGTCCCACGCGTGGGCATCGAGCATCCGCAGGGTGCCGAGCACCTTCCCGGTGGACGGTATGACGTTGTGGGCGCCGCCGGCGTGGATCGCGCCCCAGACCAGCGCGGCCGCCGCCCGCGGATCGAGGCGCCGGGAGAGCGCGGCGGGAACGTCGGTCACCACCTTCGCGAGCGCATAGGTGAGGTCCTGCGTCAGGTGCGGCCGCGACGTGTGACCGCCCATGCCCGACAGGGTGACGTCGACCTGGTCGGTCGCGGCCGTGATGGGGCCCACCCGCAGACCCACGCTCCCCACGTCGATGGACGGGTCGCAGTGCAGCGCGAAGATCCGCTCCACGCCCTCGATCCCGCCCTGCGCCACGACATCCTCGGCCCCGCCCGGCATGACCTCCTCGGCGGGCTGGAAGATGACCCGGACGCCGATCCCGAGCAGGGTCAGGTCGTCCTCGACCGCCTTGAGCGCCAGGGCGGCACCGAGCGCGGCAGTCGTGTGCACGTCGTGCCCACAGGCATGGCTGACGCCCTCGGTACGAGAGGCGAAGGGCAGCCCGGTCTGCTCCCGGATCGGCAGCGCGTCCAGGTCGGCACGCAGCCCGATCGTGCGGGCCGGCTGCCCGGGACCGATGTGCGCGATGAGCCCGCTCCCGCGCAGCCGACGCACGGGGATGCCGGACCGCTCGAACCGCGCCGCCAGCAGCTGCGTGGTGCGGACCTCGGTGCGCCCCAGCTCCGGGTGCTGGTGCAGGTCGCGACGGACCGCCACCAGCTCGTCCTCGAGGGCCGCAACGGTGGCGGAGATCTCGTCGAACGGCGGGGAGATGGTCACGAACACCAGAGTCTAGCCAGCGGACCATGCGGTGCGCCGGAGCATCGGCTGGGGGTGAGAAGCATCGCACAGCCCGGGACATGGCCCGCCGGCAGGGGGACCCCTAGGCTGCGAGGCATGACTGCCGAGAACCACCTCGCGCTGGCAGGTCCGCAGGACGAACACACTCGGGCCGAGTGGGAGCGGGCGGCTGCGGCCGTGCTGCGCAAGGCTCACCGGCTGTCCGAGGGCGACCCGGACGGTGCGGTCTGGGAGAGGCTGGCCCACACCACCCTGGACGGCATCGAGGTGGCACCGCTGGGGACCGCCGCGTCGGCCCGCGGCCTCCCGGCGACCGGTGCGCCGGGACACGCGCCGTTCACCCGTGGCCGGGCGCCGCAACGGCCCGAGCACGGGTGGGACGTCCGTTCCCACCTCGGTGGCCTGGGCCCGAGGCGCACCAACGAGGAGGCGCTGCTCGACCTCGGCGGCGGCGTGACGTCGCTGTGGCTCGAGCTCGGCGGCCCCCTGTCCGCCGCGGACCTGCCGACGGTGCTCGAGCACGTGCTGCTCGACGTGGCACCCGTCGTCGTCGATGCCCCCGACGACCCGGTCGCGGCCGCGCGGTCGCTGACGCAGGCGCTGGCCGGCGCGACCCCTGCCGACGGCACCAACCTCGGCGCGGACCCCGTCGCGGCGCGCGTCCGCGGGGTGGCGCAGCACGAGACTCCGGGGGTCGTGACCGAGGTCGCTGCCCTCGCCGAGCAGCACGGCACCCTGGCTCTCGTCGTGGACGCCACGGTGGTCCACGACCTCGGCGCGTCGGACGCGCAGGAGCTCGGTTACTCCCTGGCCGTCGGTGCCGCCTACCTGCGCGCGTTGACGAGGCGTGGACGCTCGGTGGACGAGGCCCTGCAGCTTCTCGAGTTCCGTTATGCCGCAACGGTCGAGCAGTTCCCGACCATCGCCAAGCTGCGCGCCGCCCGCCGGCTCTGGTCCCGCGTCGCCGAGCTGTCGGGCGCCTCGGCCCGGGCGGGCGGCCAGCGGCAGCACGCCGTGACCAGTCGGCCGATGATGAGTAGGTACGACCCCTACGTCAACATGCTCCGCACGACCGTCGCGGCGTTCGCGGCGGGGGCCGGCGGTGCCGACGCAGTGACCGTGCTCCCCTTCGACTCGCCGCTCGGCCTGCCGGGTGCCCTGGGACGGCGCAACGCCCGCAACACCTCCGCGCTGCTCATCGCCGAGTCGCACGTGGCCACGGTCGCCGACCCCGCAGGGGGGGCGTATGCCGCCGAGCTGCTCACCGACGGGCTGAGCCGGGCCGCTTGGGCCGAGTTCCAGGCCATCGAGGCCGGCGGGGGGATCGAGGAGGCGCTGGCCGACGGGTCGCTGCGGTCCCGGATCGACGACGTCGCGACCAGGCGGGCGGACCAGATCGCCCACCGGACCCGCCCGGTCACCGGCCTGACCGAGTTCCCCGACCTCGAGCAGACCCGTCCCGAGCGTGACCCGGATCCACTGGCGCACGACGTCCGTCGCTACGGTGCAGCGTTCGAGGCGCTGCGCGACGAACCCGCCACCCGCCCCGTGTTCCTGGCCACCCTCGGCCCGGTCGCGGCACATACCGCCAGAGCGACCTTCGCAGCGAACCTCCTTGCCGCAGGAGGGATTCCCACGGTGTCGCCAGGAGCCACCGCCGGAGTCGGCCCCCTGCTGCAGGCCTACGCCGGGCAGGACAGGCCCCCGGTGGTGTGCCTCTGCGGCACCGACGCCGCCTACCTCGACCACGGCACCGAGGCGATCGCCGCGCTCCGTGCAGCCGGCGCCACGTGGGTCGTCCTGGCGGGCAGGCCTGGCGACCGGACCGTGGCTGCGGACCTGGTCGACGACTCGGCCGCGATGGGCCTGGACGCACTGTCCTTCCTGAACCGGACGAGGGAGAAGCTGGCATGAGTGCCGAAACGAGCGCGGAACGAGCGCGGCCCGGAGCGATGGACGGCGGCGCGACAGGCACGACGGTCCCGGCCAGCTTCGCCGACCTTCCGCTCGAGCCGGCCGGCGCAGCCGGGGCTGCGCAGGCGGGAGGGGACACAGCGGCATACTCGAGCAGCAGTGGCCCGCCGTGGCATTCGCCTGAGGGCATCGACATCCTGCCCGTCTACGGGCCGGAGCACCTGGCGGGGCTCACGGCACTGGACACCTGGCCGGGGCTGACCCCGTTCCTGCGTGGGCCCTACCCGACGATGTACACGACGCGACCGTGGACGATCCGCCAGTACGCCGGGTTCTCGACCGCCGAGGAGTCGAACGCGTTCTACCGGCGCAACCTGGCGTCCGGGCAGAAGGGCCTGTCGGTCGCCTTCGACCTCGCGACCCATCGCGGCTACGACTCGGACCACCCGCGGGTGCGCGGCGACGTCGGCATGGCCGGGGTCGCGATCGACTCGATCTACGACGCGCGGACCCTCTTCAAGGGCATCCCACTCGACCGGATGTCCGTCTCGATGACGATGAACGGCGCCGTCCTGCCGATCATGGCGCTCTACATCGTGGCCGCCGAGGAGCAGGGAGTGGCGCCGGAGCAGCTCGCGGGGACGATCCAGAACGACATCCTCAAGGAGTTCATGGTCCGCAACACCTACATCTACCCGCCCGAGCCGAGCATGCGGATCATCTCGGACATCTTCGCCTACGCGGCCGCGCGGATGCCGCGCTTCAACTCGATCTCGATCTCCGGGTACCACATCCAGGAGGCCGGTGCGACAGCCGACCTCGAGCTGGCGTACACGCTGGCCGACGGCGTCGAGTACGTCCGGGCCGGGCTCGGTGCCGGGCTCGACATCGACGCCTTCGCGCCCCGGCTCTCCTTCTTCTGGGCGATCGGGATGAACTTCTTCATGGAGGTGGCCAAGCTGCGCGCGGCCCGGGCCCTGTGGGCCCGGCTGGTGCGGCAGTTCGACCCCAAGAACCCGAAGTCCCTTTCGCTGCGGACGCATTCGCAGACCTCGGGCTGGTCGCTCACGGCGCAGGACGTCTTCAACAACGTCCAGCGAACCTGCATCGAGGCGATGGCCGCGACCCAGGGGCACACCCAGTCACTGCACACGAACGCCCTCGACGAGGCGATCGCGCTGCCCACGGACTTCTCGGCCCGGATCGCCCGCAACACCCAGCTGCTCCTGCAGCAGGAGTCGCGCACCACCGAGGTCATCGACCCGTGGGCCGGGTCCTACTACGTCGAGCGGCTGACCCAGGACCTGGCCGAGAAGGCGTGGGCCCGGATCGAGGAGGCCGAGGCGGCCGGCGGCATGGCCAAGGCGATCGAGGCCGGCATCCCGAAGATGCGCATCGAGGAGGCGGCGGCCCGCACCCAGGCCCGGATCGACTCGGGTGCCCAGCAGGTCATCGGGGTCAACAGGTACCGGCTCGCCGACGAGGACCCCCTGGAGGTCCTGAAGGTCGACAACGACGAGGTGTACCGCCGGCAGGTCGCGGGCCTGGAACGGCTGCGCGCCGAGCGGGACCCGGTGGCGGTGCGCCGTACCCTCGCGGCACTCACCGCCTCGGCCGAGCGGGGCCCGGAGCGTGGCTCGCTGGAGGGCAACCTGCTCGCCCTGGCGGTGGACGCCGCCCGGGCCAAGGCGACGGTCGGCGAGATCTCGTCCGCGCTCGAGCAGGTGTGGGGGCGCCACCAGGCGGTCATCCGTACGATCAGTGGGGTGTACCGCGACGAGTCGTCCCGCAGCGACGCCACCCGGATCGCGCAGGTGCTCGAGGCGACCGCGGCCTTCGAGGAGGCGGAGGGGCGCCGACCCCGGATCCTCGTCGCCAAGATGGGTCAGGACGGGCACGACCGCGGCCAGAAGGTCGTCGTCACCGCGTTCGCCGACCTCGGCTTCGACGTCGACGTGGGCCCGCTGTTCTCGACACCCGAGGAGGTCGCGCAGCAGGCGGTCGACGCGGACGTGCACATCGTCGGGGTGTCCTCGCTCGCGGCCGGCCACCTCACGCTGCTGCCGGCGCTGCGGCGCGCCCTGGCCGAGCTCGGACGCGAGGACATCATGGTCGTCATCGGTGGGGTCATCCCGCCCGACGACGTGCAGACCCTCAAGGACATGGGCGCGGCTGCGGTGTTCCTGCCCGGCACGGTCGTGGCCGACTCGGCGCTCGACCTGCTCGAGAAGCTGACCGCACAGCTGCAGCCGTGACGCCCCCGCCCGACCCCGATCGAGAGCGCACCACTCCCGATCGAGAGCGCACCACTCCCGATCGAGAGCGCACTGCCCCCGGCGCAGTCGCCCGGGCCGGCAGGCGCGAGGTGGACGTCGCTGCGCTCGTGGCGGGGGTCCGAGCCGGTGAGCGGGCCGCGGTGGCCCGGGCGATCACCCTGGTCGAGTCGTCACGCACGGACCACCGGGTCGCGGCCCGCCGGCTGCTCGAGCAGCTGGTCGCGGGGACCGGCGACGCCGCCACGGACCGGCCGCCCGCCGTGCGGGTCGGCATCTCCGGTGTGCCGGGCGTCGGCAAGTCGACGCTCATCGAGTCGCTCGGCCGGCACCTGATCGAGGCCGGCCATCGCGTCGGGGTGCTCGCCGTCGACCCCTCGTCCGTCCGGACCGGGGGCTCGGTCCTCGGCGACAAGACGAGGATGGCGACGCTGTCGGCCAGCCCAGCGGCATACATCCGCCCCTCGCCGTCCGCGGGCACGCTGGGAGGGGTGGCGCGCGCGACGACCCAGGCGATGATCGTCCTCGAGGCGGCGGGGTATGACGTCGTGCTCGTCGAGACGGTCGGCGTCGGGCAGTCCGAGGTGACGGTCGCCGGGATGGTCGACACCTTCCTGTTCCTCACCCTGGCCCGCACCGGCGACCAGCTGCAGGGGATCAAGAAGGGCATCCTCGAGATCGCCGACGTCATCGCCGTGAACAAGGCCGACCAGGAGCACGAGGGCGAGTCCCGTGTCGCCGCAAGGGAGCTGGCCGGCGCGCTGCGGTTCGTGCACGGTCGGGACAAGGCCGGCTGGCTGCCGCCCGTGGTGACCTGCTCCGGGCTGACGGGCGCGGGTGTCGACGTGGTGTGGGAGCGGGTCCTCGCCCATCGGGAGCACCTGGGCCCGGAGGGTCTGGCAAGCAAGCGGGCCGGGCAGCAGCTGGACTTCATGTGGGCCCTTGTGCGCGACGAGCTCGACCAGCGGCTCAAGCGCTCCGCGGGCGTGGCTGCCGTCCGGGCCGAGGTGAGCGCGGCGGTGTTGGCCGGCCGGCTCGCGCCGACGATCGCCGCCGACCGGATCCTGGCCGCCTACGACAGCCGTCCCTGACCGGGTCCGAGAGGCGGACGCGC
>NZ_JBDIAQ010000174.1:0-6637 GCF_039812505.1 Intrasporangium sp.
GCGCGAGCGCGGACAGGGCGTAGCAGCCGAGGTCCATGGTGGCCCCGCCCGCGAGCTCGAACGACCACCGCGGGTCGGTGGGGCCCGGCGGCGGCATACCGAGGAACGCCTCGACGTGCCGGACCTCGCCGACCGCGCCTTGCCCCAGCAGCGACACCACGCGCTGGAACAGCGGGTGGTACGGGTAGTGGAACGCCTCCATGAACACCCGCCCAGATGCGTGCGCGGCGTCGCGCACCCGGGCCGCCTCGTCGGCGTTGGCGGCCGACGGCTTCTCGGCCAGCACGTGCTTACCGGCCACGAGTGCTCGCAGGTTCCACGGTGCGTGCAGCCCGTTGGCCAGCGGGTTGTAGACCGCCTCGATCTCCGGGTCGGCCAGCAGGTCGTCGTAGCTCGCATGCACCCGTTCGACGCCGTGCCGCGCGGCGAACGCGGCGGCCCGCTCGGGGTCGCGGGCAGCGACGGCGACGAGGCGGTGCCCCGTCGCCGCGGCGGGCCGCACGATGCTCAGCTCGGCGATGCGCGCCGCCCCGAGGATGCCGATGCGCAGGGGCTCGTCCGACATCAGGCCGCCCTCCTTCTCAGATCGCCTTCTCGGCGTCGATTAGGGTCTGCGCTGCGAAACGCAGGCCCTCGAGCTGGTCGAGCTCCTGGTCCTCGTGCTCGATGTTGACGGGCATGTCCGGGTCGACCCGCTGCAGGGCGCGCAGGAACTCGGTCCAGTATGCGGTGTCGTGGCCGCGTCCGACCGCGACGAAGTCCCACGACGAGCTCGCCGGCCAGCCGCTCAGGCTCGTGCCGCCACCCAGCGGCAGGTAGCCCGGCTCACCCGGGGCGACCCGGGAGAAGCTGTCGTCGATGACGCCGTTGACCTTCGCGGCCTCGTTGATCCGGGTGTCCTTGGCGGCCGCGTTGTAGACCAGCTCGCCGAAGTCGGCGACGGCGAGCACCGGGTCGATGCCCTGCCAGAACAGGTGGCTCGGGTCCATCTCGGCGCCGACGTGCGTCGCGTTGATCTCCGCCACGAGCCGGTGCAGGGTGCGCGGGTTGAAGACGATGTTGCCGGGGTGCATCTCGATGGCGATCTTCACGTCCGCGTCCGCGGCGCGGGCCTGGATGTCCTTCCAGTACGGGACCGCGACGCTCCACTGGTGGTCCTGGATGTCGAGGAACGGGCTCCACCACGGCAGCGGGTTCCACACCGGGACAGAGGTGTTCGGCTCACTGCCGGGCGTGCCGGACATGGTCACGACGCGCTTGACCCCGAGCAGCGCGGCCAGCTCGATCGAGTCGT
The DNA here is from genome assembly GCF_039812505.1 of Intrasporangium sp. GTDB lineage: Bacteria > Actinomycetota > Actinomycetes > Actinomycetales > Dermatophilaceae > Intrasporangium_A. The sequence goes on from NZ_JBDIAQ010000174.1 coordinate 1,295, forward strand.
GCAGGTCGCGTGAGTGCGGGAAGTCGGCGCGCGGGTGGAGCGGGTTGCCGTTGCAGTTGAGCGCCGTGAGCGTCAGACCCCGCGAGCTGAACTCACCCAGGTACTGCTGACGGGCGTCCTCGCTCTCGCGGATCTCCTTGACGGGCAAGTGGATCGGGGGCAGGAAGCCGCCGGAGTTGATCTCGACACTGGTCAGGCCGAGACCGGCGATGAGGTCGAGGGCCTCGCCGAGCGACTTGTCGGCCAGGCAGGCGTTGTAGGCGCCGAGGTACATGATCTGGTCCTTCCGGTTGATGCGACGGTATGCCGCTGAGTGGGGTCGGTGCCGGGTGCGCGCTCCCGCCGCCGGCTGGGTCGGGCCGGCCCGGGGCGGCTCGGGTCCGGGGCGGCTCAGGCGCGGGCGGTCGCCTCGACCGGGCGGCCTGCGGTCGACACGTCGACGGCGGCACCGCCGGCGGCGGCCGAGCGCGTCACCGCGTCGAGGATGGTCAGGTCGCGGACCCCGTCGACGAAGCCGGCGGGCGCGGGCAGACCACCCTGGATGCCGGCGACGGCCTCGAGGAAGGCCCGGGCCTGGTAGCCGAACAGGTCGCCGACGCCGAACGCCGTGCCGGGGAAGTCCATCGGGACCCCGTTGCGGATGTACGGGTGGGCCGGCCCGACCAGGACCGTGCGGTAGCCGTCGTCGCCGTCGCCGCGGAGCCGGTCGATGACCTCGAACTCGGACATCCGGTCCATGTTCCAGCGAGCCGCGCCGTGCTCGGCGAACACCTCGAACCCGAGGGAGTTGGCGTGGCCGGGGGCGATCCGGGAGATCGAGAAGGTGCCGGCGGCACCCGAGGCGAAGTGCCCGGTGAAGGTGGCCACGTCGTCGTTCTCCACCGGCTCGCGCTGGTCGCTGAGGGCCGCCTTGGCGTGGCCGTAGGTCTGCCCGAGCGGCAGGGCGCGCTCGGTGACCTTGGTCGTGAAGGTGCCCCCGCTGACCTGCACGAGCGGTCCGCAGACGAACTCGGCGAGGTCGACCAGGTGGCTGCCGATGTCGCCGAGCGCACCGGTCCCCGGGCCGCCCTTGAACCGCCACGACATGGGCACCTCGGCGCTGCGCGCGTAGTCGCACCAGTAGTGACCGTTGAAGTGGGACACCTCGCCGAGCTCGGCCTGCAGCAGCGCGCGGATGTGGGCGACGGCGGGCTGGCGCCGGTACACGAACCCCGTGGCGGCGACGAGGTCCGGGTGAGCCTGCGCTGCCGCCACCATCGCGGTGGCGTCCGCAAGGCTCGGAGCCAGCGGCTTCTCGCAGAGCACGTGCTTGCCCGCGGCCAGCAGCGCCTCGGCGATCTCGCGGTGCAGCTGGTTCGCGACGACGATGCTCACGGCGTCGACCCGGTCGTCCTCGAGCAGCACGCGCCAGTCGGTGCCGTGCTCCTCGTAGAGGTAGCGGGTGGCAGCGTCCTGCGCCACGGCCGCGTTCGCGTCGATCACCGAGACGTACCGCACCGGCGGCAGCGGAGGGTCGAACAGGGTCGGAGCCATCCGGTAGCCCGCGCAGTGGGCGCGGCCGGCCATGCCGGCTCCGATGACGGCCACACCGATGGGCGCACTGGTCATTGCGTACCTCTCTGGGTCTGTCTGGTGGGGTATCCTTTAAAGCGCTTTAAGAAAGTGTGCCGCCATCGCCCGGCGGCTGTCAACAACTTGTCCTGACAAACTGGAGCGCTGATCCGCGAAGGAGCCGTATGCCGCCCTCCCGCCCCTCGCGACCGCGCCTGGCGGACGTCGCCGCGCGGGCCGGGGTGTCGACCGCGACGGCGTCGCTGGTGCTGCGCGGCCGACCCGGCCCGGGCGACCGGGCCCGAGAGGTGGTCCTGGCGGCTGCTCAGGCGCTGGGCTACCGCGCCGACCGGACCGCCAGCCTGCTCGCCCGTCGCCGCACCCAGCTGCTCGGGGTCTCGATGGACATCCGCAGCCCGTTCCACGCCGAGCTCGTCGAGGAGATCCATGCAGCCGCAGACTTGCTGGGCTACGAGGTCGTGGTCAGCCCCCTGACCCGGACCCACGACGAGCGCCGGGTGGTCGAGGCGCTGCTCGACTCGCGCTGCGAGGCGCTGGTCCTGCTGGCGCCCGGCCTGTCGCCGGCACGGCTGTCCGACCTGGCCCGCGACCGGCCCGTCGTCGCCCTGGGCCGGCGGGTGTCGGCCGGTGGGGTCGACGTGGTGCGGGCCGCGGACGACCAGGGCGTCGCGCTCGCGGTCGCGCACCTGACCGCGCTGGGGCACCGGGACGTCGTCTTCGTCGACGGCCCGAGCGGGACGATCTCGACCCTGCGCCGAGCGGGCTACCGCCGGGCCATGCGCCGGCTGGTCGGACCGGACGCCGTGGCGATCGTGCCGGGCGGCGCCACCGAGGACGACGGCGTCGCCGCGGTCCGCCGGCTGCGGGACCGACCCGTGTCGGCCGTGGTCGCCTTCAACGACCGCTGTGCGCTGGGGCTGCTCGACGGGCTGCGCCGCGACGGCCGGTCGGTGCCCGGGGACCTCTCGCTGGTCGGGTACGACGACAGCCCGCTGGCCCGGCTCGGAACCGTCGCGCTCACCTCGGTCAGCCAGGTGCCGGGCGAGCTGGCGACGACGGCGGTGCGGTGCGCGGTCGAGCGGCTGGAGGGGCCGCGCAGCGACGACGTCGAGGTCGTGCTCGATCCGGTCCTGATCGTGCGTGCCACCACGGGTCCGCCGGCATCGCGACCGCACGACGCCATGTCGTCTCGCTGACGTGGTCGTCAGGGTCCTCGTCGCTGATGCGCCCGGCCGCCGGGTCAACCACCTGGCGACGCCGTCGAGGTCCGCACCACCAGGGTGGGCGCGACTACGACGTCGCCCGGGTCGACCTCGCCGGTGTCGAGCCGCGCGGCCAGTCGCTGCACGGCCGCGGCGCCCAGCTGCCGGGCCTCCTGCCGGACGGTCGTCAGCCCGACGTGGGCGTAGCCGGCCTGCCGGATGTCGTCGAACCCGACGACGGACACGTCCCGGGGGACACGTAGCCCGGCCTGCCGCACCACGTCGATGAAACCGAGCGCGCACCGGTCGTTGAACGCGGCGACCGCGCTGGGCCGTGGGTTGGCCAGGTCGAGGTAGGCCGTCGCCGCCCGCGCCCCGTCCTCCTCGGTCAGCCCGCCGGGGACCAGCACCTGGTCCCGTCCGGGCAGCAGCCGCCGGGCCGCAGCCCTGAACCCACGCCTGCGCGCCGCCGCGCCGGCGGCTCGTCCGCCGTCGAGCAGAGCCAGGCGGTCGTGGCCGAGACCGGCGAGGTGCTCGACGACCTGGCGCATTCCAGCCGCGTCGTCGGTGCGCACGACCTCCACTCCAGGCGCTCGCACCGCACGCAGCAGGCTGACCACCGGCACCTGTGCGGCGAGCGCGGCGAGCCGGGCCCGGGGCAGGTCGGTGCCGATCAGCAGCAGCCCCTCGCACCGCTCGGCGAGCAGGGTCTCCACGGCGATACCCTCGGCGCGCTCCCGGGTCACGCCGCTCAGCACCAGCTCGTAGCCGGCGGACTCCGTCTCCACGTAGAGGGACTCGAGCAGGTCACCGTGGAACGCGTGGCCCACGGCGAAGACGACGCCCAGGGTCCGGGTCCGCGTCCGGCCGAGGCGGCTGGCCCGGGTGTCGGGCCGGTAGTCCAGCTCGCGGGCCGCGGCGAGGACGCGCTCGCGGGTCGGCCCGGAGGCACCCGGCGCACCCCGGAAGACGATCGACACCAGGGCGCGGGAGACGCCGGCGCGCGCGGCGACGTGCTCCATCGTGACCCGGCTCGGCGGCATACGACAACTGTAGCTAGAGCGCTCCAGTTCCTCGCGCTGGAGCGCTTGACGCGGCCCCGCCCGACCCGCTTCACTGGAGACACGACTAGAGCGCTCTAGAACACCGACGAGGAGCACCATGACCACGACCCCGCCCGTCCGCCTCGGGCTCATCGGCGCCGGACGCATCGGCACCTACCACGCGACCACCATCGCCCGGCGTCTCCCCGAGGCGGAGCTGGTCCTCGTCGCCGACCCGGCCGACGGCGCGGCAGCACGTCTCGCCGAGCCCCTGGGCGCCGAGGCCACCCGCGACTCACAGGCGCTCATCGAGGACCCACGCGTCGAGGCCGTGGCCATCACGTGTGCCAGCACCGCCCACGCCGACCTCGTGGTGGCCGCCGCCGCGGCCGGCAAGGCGGTCTTCGTCGAGAAGCCGATGGCGATGACCCTGGCCGACGCCGACCGCGCGATCGCGGCCTGCCGCGCGGCCGGCGTGCCCCTGCAGGTCGGCTTCAACCGCCGCTTCGCGGCCGACTTCGCCGCTGCCCGGGCCGTCGTCGCGGCAGGCGGCATCGGCCGGCCCCAGCTGCTGCGCTCGCTGACCCGCGACCCCGGGCTGGCCGACCCCGGCGGCGTCCCGCCGTGGACGATCTTCACGCAGACGCTGATCCACGACTTCGACACCCTCAACTGGTTCAACGCCGGGGCCGGGGCGGTGGAGGTCAACGCGATGGCCGACGCGCTCGTCGCCCCCGACTTCAAGCACAGTGGGCTGCTGGACACCGCCGTCGTGACGATCCGGTACGACAACGGCGCGATCGCCACCGCCGAGGCCAGCTTCTCGGCAGCCTACGGCTACGACGTGCGCGGAGAGGTCTTCGGCTCGGCGGGCATGGTCACGGCCGGCAGCCCCGCCCAGGTGACGATGGCCCACTGGAGCCGGGAGGGTGTCTGGCGCCCGACGGTGCGGGCCGACACCGTGCTGTTCCCCGACGCGTATGCCGCCGAGCTCGCCTCCTTCTGTGCCGCCGTCCGCGCGGGGTCGGCTCCCGAGGTGGGCGGTGCCGACGCCCGCGCCGCGCTCGCCGTCGCCCTGGCCTGCATCGAGTCGGTGCAGACCGGCGGCACCGTCGCCGTCCGCGACACCGACCGGGTGGCCGGGGGCGTGGCATGAGCAGCCCGTTCACCCTGGCGGTCAGCTCCGAGATGGTCTTCCTGGACCTGCCGGTGGCCGAACGCATCCGGCGGATCCACGAGCTGGGCTTCCAGGTCGAGATCTGGGACTGGACCCGGCACGACCTCGACGCGCTGGAGGCCCTGCACGACGAGGGCGTGATCTTCTCCTCGATGACCGGATACATCCGCGGCACGCTCACGGACCGCGAGGGGGCCGACGAGCTGCTCGCCACCGCCGAGCAGTCGGTCCCGGTCGCCCAGCGCCTGGGGATCCCCCGGCTCAACCTGCACGGCACCGGACTCGACGACAAGGGGCTGCCGGTCCGGCCCGAGCCGGTCGTCACCGGGGCGATGTGGCTGGCCGCGGG
>NZ_JBDIAQ010000175.1:0-6636 GCF_039812505.1 Intrasporangium sp.
GCGATCGGCCGACGGGCCAGTGAGCAGTCATGGGTGGGCTTGAGGTAACGGTCCTGCTCGGACTGCTGATCCTGGCCGCGGCCGTGCTCTCTCCACGGGTGCGGGTCGCACCCCCGCTGCTGCTGGTGATCTTCGGCCTGGCCCTGGGGTTCGTGCCCGCACTGGGCCGGGTACACCTGCCGCCCGAGGCCGTGCTGCTGATCTTCCTTCCGGTGCTCCTGTTCTGGGAGAGCCTGACCACCTCGTTGCGCTCGATCAGGCGCGACTTCCGCGGGATCGCGATCATGAGCACCCTGCTGGTCGTGGCGACGGCTTTCGGCGTCGCCGGCATCGCCACCGCGCTCGGGATGCCCTTCAGTGCCGCGCTGGTCCTCGGCGCCGCGGTGGCCCCGCCGGACGCGACCGCCGCGGCGGCACTGGGGCGGACCCTGCCGCACCGCCAGTTCACGCTCCTCAAGGCCGAGAGCCTGACCAACGACGGGACCGCACTGGTGGTGTACGCGATCGCCGTCGGCCTCGCGTCGGGCCAGCACTACTCCGCCCTCCACGTCACAGGGCTGGTCCTGCTGTCCTACCTCGGCGGCATCGCCTGCGGGCTGCTCATCGCCGGCGCAGCCTTCGCCTTGATGAGTCGCCTGCGCGACCCGGGCGTGATCAACATCTGCCTGCTCGTGGCTCCCTTCACGGCCTACCTGGTCGCCGAGCTGATCGGGGCCTCCGGAGTCCTCGCCGTCGTGGTCGCCGGGCTCCTGATCGCCTACGTCTCGGGACGGATCAGCAACGCCGCCTCGCGCAGGCACACCGAATCGGTCTGGCCGCTGGGCTCCCACCTGCTCAACGGAGCGTTGTTCGCCCTCATCGGGCTCGAGTCCCACGCCGCGGTACGCAACCTCGCCGGCGACGAGGGCCTGCGGTTGCTCGGCATGGTCGTGGCGGTCTGGATCGCCCTGATCGTCATCCGCTTCGTGTTCCCCCAGCTCACCGTCCTCGTCATCCGACTGCTGGATCGCCGTCCCTCCCAACGTGCCCGACGGACGAGCTACCGAGCCAGGGTGGTCGGTGCCGTCGCCGGGTTCCGCGGCGCCGTCTCACTGGCCATCGCCCTGTCCGTGCCCACCACCCTGGCCGACGGAACCCACTTCCCGGCCCGCGACGACATCGTCGTGGTCACCGCCGGCGTCATCCTCCTGACCCTGCTGGTCCAAGGACCGGTGCTGCCGGTGATCGTGCGGTGGGCCAGGCTCGACGAGGACGACACCGCCGAAGAGGAGCTGCGCCTGGCCGAACAGGAGATCACCGCCACCGCGGTCGCGGCGCTACCCGACCTCGCCGCCGAACATGCGATCAGCCCGGAAGTCCGCGAACGCCTGACCCGCGACTACGAGGAGCACCTCGCACTCGTCCGGGCGAGGCGGAACTCGGCGGCACCACCCCCGGACCCTCGCGTGGACGAGCTGGAGGCCATGCTGCACGGTGAAGGCACCACTACCCAGGGCGGGCGGCAGGCCCGGCCGGTACAGCTGGCCGAGTACGACCCGCTGGCCCGCGACGAGGAGTACACCCGGCTGCGGCTTGCCATGCTCGACCGCAAGCGCGAGGCCCTGCTGCGACTACGTCGCGCCGGCACCATCGACGATGCCGTCGTCTGGCGCATCCAGACCCGGATCGACCTCGAAGAACTCCGCCTCACCGGAATCGAGCCGTTCGCCTGACGGCGTTGGACCAGCGCGTTCGACGGGGCGGTCTCACCGCCGGGTGACGGCCGGGACCGGAGCGGAAGCGAGCACCGGGCTCGGTCCCCGCTCGGGAGCAGACCGGGACCAGACCCACCCGGAGCGGCGGAGGACCTGCTCCCACGTCGGATCAGCCGGTTACGGTCCCGGTCGTCCACGGCACCGAGTCGGCGGCGAACCAGGTCCATCCGCGCGCGGCCCAGGCCTTCGGCTGTGGGGCGAGCCGGGCGGCGTAGTCGGTCCACTCGGTCACCGCGGGGCGCGCCCACGCCTTCTCGGCGAGACCCCCGAGGCGCGGCAGGAGCAGGAACTCCAGGGCGTCGCCGGTGGGGATCGTCTCGCACCAGATCGCCGCCTCGACACCGGCGATCTGCTCGTCGCCGGTCACGCCCGGCGTGTCCTGGACCGGGTCCCATTCGACGCCGTGGCGCAGCGACATCGCCGGGTAGACCGGCAGCCCGACCTGGGCGCGCAGCTGCGCCTGGCTCGAGTCGATGGGGCCGTCCCCCTGGGGGGAGTCGAAGTAGAGGCGCGAGACCGGGGAGATGAGCAGCCTGGCGCCCATCCCGAGGGCGCGTGGGACGTCGTGCTCGGCCTTGGCCAGGTTCTCCGCGAGCAGCGGGAGGAGGTCCTGCGGGACCATCGCGCGCAGCGCCTCGTCGTCCACCATGGCCGCGGCCGCGGCGGGTTCCATCCAGTACTGCACGAGCTCGTCGCCGCGCAGGGACGCGCGGGCGATCTCCTGCCAGCCGACCACGCGCCGCCCGCGGGCCTTCACCAGAGCGGCCACCCGCTCGATGAACGCGGCATGGTCGGCATCGGGCATGCCGAACGCCTCGTCGCCCCCGATGTGCACGTAGGCGCTCTGCGGGAACTGCGCGATCACCCCGTCCAGGACGTCCTCGACGAAGGCCCAGGTCTCCTGCTGGTGGGGATCGAGGGTGCCGAGCGCCAGCCCCGGAGCCACCTCGCCGACCGTCGCCCCTGTCGGTGCCAGCTGCGGGTACGAGCGGAAGACCGCGCCGGTGTGACCGGGCATGTCGATCTCGGGAACCAGCGTCACGAAGCGGGCGCCGGCATACGCCACGAGCTCGGCGAGGTCGGCCTGCGAGTACCACCCGCCGGGGCGGCCCGCCATGGCGCCCGTGCCACCGATCGTGGTCAGGGCCGGCCGGCTCGGGATCTCGATGCGCCACCCCTGGTCGTCGGTCAGGTGCAGGTGCAGCACGTTCAGCTTGAACAGCGAGCACATGTCGATGACGCGACGGACCTGCTCGGGGCCGTGGAAGGTCCGAGCGACGTCGAGCGAGAGCCCGCGCCAGGCGAACCGCGGCCCGTCGAGGATCGTCGCTGTCGGCAGGGTCGCCGCACCGTCGTCCGCGGCGGCGGAGATGAGCTGCCGGAGCGTGGTGAGCCCGCGGTACGCCGCCTCGGCGGTGGCGCCCCACACGCGGACGCCGCCGGGGGTGATACGGATGCCGTGACGCTCGTCCGCACCGTCCGGGACCGCGCCGTCGGCCCGCACACCGCCGGCCGCAGGAACCGAGTCCAGCTCGTGGAAGCCGAGCTCCACAGTGACGGCCGGACCGGCTCCGGTCGTCTCGACAACCTCGAGCGCGATGCCGCAGTCCAGCCGCACGTCCTCGACGAAGCGCCGCACCACCGAGGCCAGGCCGGGGCCGCCGGCGGTCACGGCCAGCCCTGCGCGGATCTCGAGAGCTGCAGCCCCGCCGAGGCAGCGGGCAGGGGCGGGAACGACGGGTAGCGTCATGGTGGTTCCTATCGAGCTGACCTGATGAAACGAGGCAGACGAACGTGCGGGGCTCTCGCCCCCGTGGGTCTCCCGGGGGCAGCCGTTGCCACGCCCGTCCCCCCGACAATGCCACGTCCTGAGGCTCCGGCCCCCAACCGCGCGGGCCTGTCGGCACACCGGAACGGGCCTCACCGTGCGGCCACCACATTCGTCGCTGACGATCACTGCTGGTCGACGCTTGTTGGCCTCGCTGCCTCGAACGGGGTCCAGGTCGACCTTCATACTTCTGGAGTAGCAAGGCGTGAACTGGGGCCATGGCTGCTGCGCTCGGCTGTCGCAGGCCGCCACGGGCCCGGAGGCGACCCGCGCCTCCGGGGTGCCGGTGCACTTTCCGGCGCAGCAGAACCCGGTCAAGGCGGCCGGTCGCGACGCGCACCGTCCGGCCCGGGCTACGGTGGGGCATGCTGCCCTGGAGCACCGACCTGGCCGGACGCCTCGACGAGCACGTCGTCGACAGCGCGGCGCTGCGCGGCAACCCGCTGGGTGACCCCCACGAGCGACCGCTGTGGGTGTACCTGCCGCCGGGGTATGACGCCGAGCCGGCCGGGCGCTACCCGACCGTCTACGTCATCCAGGGCTACACCGGCCACCTGGCGATGTGGCGCAACCGGCAGCCGTTCCGTCAGCCGTTCCCCGAGACGGCCGACGCGGTGTTCGCGACCGGGACCGCGCCGCCGACGATCGTGGTCTACGTGGACGCGTGGACGGCATACGGCGGCAGCCAGTTCGTCGACTCACCCGGGACGGGCGACTACCACACGTACCCCTGCCAGGAGGTGGTGCCGTTCGTTGACGCGCGCTACCGGACGCTGGCCGACCGCGAGCACCGGGCGATCATGGGCAAGTCGAGCGGCGGCTTCGGGGCGATGATCACCCCGATGCTGCGCCCGGACCTGTTCGGGGCGCTCGCGACGCACGCCGGGGACTCGCTGTACGAGTACTGCTACCTGCCAGGGTTCGCCAGTGCGGTGCGCCACCTGCGCGACTACGAGGGTGACATCCAGCGGTGGTGGGCCGACTTCCGCGGCCGGACCGCGTTCACGAAGGCGGCCGACCAGGAGCTGCTCATGCTGCTCGGGGTGGCGGCCTGCTTCTCGGCGGACCCGGACGGCACACCGCGGCTACCCTTCGACCCGGTCACCGGCCGGCTGGTGCCGCCGGTGTGGCAGCGCTGGCTCGACTGGGATCCGGTGCGCATGGTCGAGAGCCGCGCCGCGGCGGTCACGTCGTGGCGAGCGGTGTGGATCGACGCCGGCACCCGGGACGAGTGGTACCTCGACATCGGGGCGCAGGCCTTCCACGACGCGATCCGCCGGGCCGGCCTGCCCGCGGAGCGGATCCACTTCGAGACCTTCGACGCGGGCCACGGCGGGATCGACTACCGCTACCCGCTCTCGCTGGCCTGGCTCGCCCAGCGGATCGCGCCCTGAGGGTGGGCCCGGCGCGGGAGCCGGCTGAGCGGCATCCGGCCGGCGCGGGTGATGAGTTCTCGGGGCGTCTGCCGTCATACCCACCATGACGTCCATGACCGAGAACCTGCGCCCGCTCGACGAGCGCGCCTTCACCGCCCGGGTCGAGCCGCACCGCCGCGAGCTGCACCTGCACTGCTACCGCCTGCTCGGCTCGTTCGAGGAGGCCGAGGACCTGGTGCAGGAGGCGCTCCTGCGCGCGTGGCGCGGCCGCGAGACGTACCAGGGCCGGGCGTCGGTCCGCGCGTGGCTGTACCGGATCGCGACGAACGCCTGCCTCGACGCCCTGGCCCGGCGGCCCCGGCAGCGGGGCCCGAACGGTGAGGTCACGTGGCTGCAGCCCTATCCCGACGAGCTGCTCGAGCAGCTGCCCGACCGGCGCGAGGGCCCCGCGGACGTGGTGCTGGCCCGGGAGACCATCGAGCTGGCGTTCATCGTCGCGATCCAGCACCTCGCCCCGCTGCCACGGGCGGTGCTCGTGCTGCGTGACGTGCTCGGCTGCTCGGCGCAGCAGACCGCGCACCTGCTCGGGACCACGACGGCGTCGGTGAACTCCGCGCTGCAGCGCGCCCGGGGCGGGCTGCGCGACAGGCTGCCCGGCGACCGGGAGACGTGGCGGCCCGCCGCCGAGGCAACGAGTGCCGAGCGGGAGCTGCTGGCCAGCTACGTCGAGTGTTGCGAGCGCGCCGATCTCGAGGGCGTGGCCGCGCTGCTGCACGAGCAGGTCCGGTTCTGTATGCCGCCCACGCCCGGCCTCTGGGTCGGGCGCGGACCGGTCGTGCGGGCTTGGGCCGACGGCGGGTTCGGGTCCGCGGACTTCGGCAGCCTGCGCTGCCTGTCCGTCGGCGCCAACGGCCAGCCGGCGGTGGCGGCCTACGCGCGGCGGCCGGGCGGTGCGGCATACGAACCGCTGGCGGTCGACGTCCTGCGGGTGCAGGACGGGCTGGTCACCGAGGTCGTCATCTTCGGCGCGGCGATGTTCCGCCACTTCGACCTGCCGGCGCGGCTCGGTGAGCGGGACGGTGCGCGGTGAGCGCCCCGGCCCCGGTCACCGTCACGCCCGTGCTGGTCGCCGACCTGCTCGCCGAGGGCGAGCGCCTGCCGGTCTACGTGCACGTCATCGAGCACCCCGAGGCGCGGGTGCTGGTCGACACGGGTATGACGCGGCTGCACCCGGCGGTGGCCGACCTCGACCCGCGCCTGCGGCCGCTCAGCGCCCAGGACTTCGACCTGGCCGGCATCGACATCGTCGTCAACACCCACCTGCACTTCGACCACTGCGGCGGCAACCACCTGTTCCCCGGCCGGCCGGTCTACGTCCAGCGCCGGGAGCTCGACGACGCGCGCACCCGGGACGACTACACCATCCGCGAGTGGGTCGACGCGCCCGGCGTGCGGTACGTGCCGGTCGACGGCGAGCTCGAGCTACTGTCCGGGTTGCGGCTCGTCCCGGCTCCGGGCCACACCCGCGGCACGCAGGTGGTCGTGGTCGGGACCGGCAGGCGCCCGGTGGTGGTCGGCGGCGACGTGGCGGTCTGGTTCGGCGAGCTCGACGAGCCGCGGACCGAGGGCCAGCTGCTGGTGCGCGCGCTCGACCCTGCTTTGGTGTGGCTGGCCCACG
>NZ_JBDIAQ010000176.1:0-6604 GCF_039812505.1 Intrasporangium sp.
CGGCCTCGGCGACGCTCACCAGCACCCGCAACCCGCGCTGGAACGCCCCGGCCGCAGCACCCCGCCCGGTGCGACCAGCCATGTGGGCACCTTCCCGCCCGGCCGACGTCACAGCTCCTGCAGGTAGGACTCGACGATGGAGGCATCGGTGAGCAGGTCGCTCGCCCTGGCCTCGCGCGTAACGGACCCGGTTTCCAGCACGTATGCCGTGTCGGCGTACTCCAGTGCCGAGAGTGCGTTCTGCTCGGCAAGCAGGATGGAGACGCCGGAGTCGTTCAGGTCACGGAACACCTCGAACAGCTGGTCCACGATGATCGGGGCGAGCCCGAGGGAGATCTCGTCCGCCAGCAGCAGGGAGGGCCTGCTCATCAGGGCCCGACCCAGCGCCAGCATCTGCTGTTCCCCACCGGACAGCGTGCCGGCGAGCTGGATGTCCCGCTCCTTGAGCCGGGGGAAGAGCGTGAACACGGTGTCGAGCCCCTCCGCGTAGCTCGTCGCCGAGTGCTTGAGGTTGACGGCGCGCAGGTTCTCCTCGACCGTCAGGGCGGGGAAGACGCGGCGGCCCTCCGGCACGTAGGCGATCCCCCTGGACACCCGCTCGTGGGCGGGTACGCGCAGCAGGTCCTCCCCCCGGTGCTCGACCCGACCACTCATCGAGGGCAGCAGACCCATGAGCACCTGCATCAGCGTGGACTTGCCGGCCCCGTTGGCCCCCAGCACGGTGACGAACTCGCCGGTGCGGACCGCGAGGCTGACGCCGTGCAGGACGGGCACCCCGTGGTATCCGGCGGTGAGCTCGCTGATCGCGAGGATCTCGCCCGGCTCGTTCCTCGGCTCATTCACTGTCGGCCTCCTCGGTCGAAGTGGGCTTCCGTCCGCTGCGCCGAGTGCCCAGGTATGCGCGGATCACCCGTTCGTCGGAACGAACCTGCTCCGGTGGCCCCTGCGCAAGGATCCGGCCGCTCTCGAGGACCAGGGCGCGATCGCACAGCGACAGCGCCAGCCCGACGTAGTGCTCGACGAGGACGACCGCGACGCCGCGGTCCCGGATCGCGCGGATCAGGTCCGCGAGGGGTCGCATCCCGTCCGCGCCGATGCCGGCCGCGGGCTCGTCGAGCAGCACTACCGCGGGTTCGTCGGCCAGGGCGCGGGCGATCTCCAGCCGGCGCTGGTCACCCGGCGTCAACGCGCTCGCCGAATGATGTGCGATCCCGGTCAGGTCGGTCAGGTCCAACAGCTCGTCGACCCGGTCGCGGAGCGCGACATCCTTGGTCCGTGGTCGAAGTGCCGTCGTCAGGTGTCGCATCCGATGGCCTCCCGCTCCGAGCAGGACGTTGTCGCGCACGCTGAGCGAGCCGATGGGGCGGGCGATCTGGAAGGTGCGCCCGATGCCCTTTGCGTGCATGTGGTCCGGCCGGAAGCGAGTGATCTTGTCGCCGCGCACCCACACCGAGCCGGCGGTGGGCTCGTAGATCCCGGAGATGACGTTGAACAGGGTGGACTTGCCGGCTCCGTTGGGACCGATGACCGACAGCAGCTCGCCGTCTGCCAGGGTCAGGTCGATGTCCGCAAGGGCCTGCAGCCCGCCGAAGCTCATCCCGACCCCCTCGAGCCGCAGCAGTGGCTCGCTCATTGCTCGCCCACCTTCCCGGTCGGTGTCAGTCCCCGGCGTGGCAGCACGCGACCCACCTGGCGAGCGAACCAGCTCTGGTCACCGACCAGGCCCTGTGGCTGGAAGCGCAGGACGAGCACCAGGACCAGGCCGAAGATGAGGATGCGGTACTCGGAGGCGAAGCGGAACAGCTCGGGGATCAGGGTCAGCAGAACGGCGCCGACGATGCTGCCCCGGATCGTCCCGTTTCCACCGATGATGAGCATCGCCATGATCGTCAAGGACCCGATGAAGCCGAACGTCTCCGGGGTCACCGCGCTGAGGAAGTAGGCGTACAACGAGCCGGCCAACCCGGCACAGGCCGAGCTGACCACGAACGCCACGCCCTTGTACTTCGCCACGGGTGCACCGAGGGACGAGGCGACCAGCTCGTCCTCGGAGATGGTCAGCAGCATCCCGCCGAGCCAGCTCCGGTTGATGGCCCAGCTGACCCAGCTGACGAACGCCAGCAGGACCAGGGCGGTGATCAGGAACTCCTCGTTCCCGAACTCCCGGCCGAACAGGACCGGAAGGGGGATGGAGTAGATCCCGGTCGCCCCACCGAAGAACGGGATCGTCTGGAACATTGCGACGACGACGAAGTTCAGGCCGACGGTCACGATCGCGAAGAAGTCCTCACGAAGCCGCAGGCTGATGGCACCGACCAGAGCTCCCGCGACCGCGGCCATGACGGCCGAGACCACGAGGTTGGGCAGGAAGGACATCCCGTGGTTGCTCGCCAGCACCGCGGTGAAGTAGGCGCCGATGCCGAAGATCGCGCTCTGGCCCAGGTTTGGCTGACCGGCATACCCGGCGACGATGTTCAGGCTCACCGTGACGGTGGAGAAGATCGCGGCCGTGACCGCGACGACGAGGATGTAGCTCATACCTTGACCCTCACGACTCGGGACGGGATGAGGCCCTGCGGCCGGACGAGCAGGACGATGACCAACGCGATGAAGGCGATCGAGTCACGTGGGATGACGAACCCGATCGTGGACACGGTCAGGGTCTCGGCCAGACCGATGAGCAGACTCGCCGCGATGGTGCCCAAGGGGCTCCCGAGCCCGCCGAGGATGATGATCGCGAGCATCTTGTAGGCGGGGATGTCGCCGAGGGTCGGCATGATCGCGTCGTACTTGATGGCCAGCAGTACGCCGGCGAGCGCGGACAACCCGTAGCCGAGCATGAACACGGTGCCGATGACACGTTTGCTGTTGATGCCCACCGCCGAGGCCGTGGGCCCGTCCTGCGCCACCGCGCGCCATACGATCCCGGTCCGGGTGCGGCTGAGCACCCACCAGGTCGCCAGCAGGACGCCCACCCCGAGGACGATGACGACGACGTCGACCGGCTCGATGACGATGCCCGCGACACGGAAGCTGCTGAAGGGCAGGTTGCCCGGGCCGTTGCGCTGCAGGGGCCCGAACACGAGCCGGAACAGCTCCCCCGCGATCATGTAGAGGCCGATGCTCGTGATCAGGGTGACGATGGGACCCCGGTCCAGGATGGGCAGGTAGAGGAAGCGCTGGGCCAGCCAGCCCAGCGCCGCCCCTGCGACCACTGCGACCGCGACGCCGAGAGCCAGGCTGCCGAAGGCCTGTGTCACGACCAGGGCCAGGTACGCGCCAAGCGTCAGGGCGGCCGCGTTGGCGATGTCCAGGACCTTCATGAGCCCGTAGACCAGGCTGGGGCCGAGCGCGATGAGCGCATACAGCGAGCCGAGCACGAGCCCTTCGACTATGGAAGCGGTCATGGTCGACGAGCTCCTAGGGCTTGAGGATCTCGGGGTCGGAGATCTCGCCGGCCGAGACGATCTTGCCGTCCTGGAACAGCTGGAGCTGAACCGGCTTGATCACCAGCCGATCCGGGGAGAAGCCGGACATCGTGCCGGTGGCGCCGGTGAAGTCCTTGACCTGCATGAGGCCCTTCTGGATCTCCTCCGGAGTCACGCCGCCCTTCTTCATGCCCTCCACGAGCAGGAACACGGCATCGTGCGAGGACGCGGCGACCATGTCGGGGGAGAACGAGTTGGCTGCCTTGAAGTCCTTCAGGAAGGCCTGGGTCGCCGGTGCCTTGCTCTGCCGGTTCAGGTTCGTGGTCCACATGACCCCGTTCGCCAGGTCGCCGATCGAGTCGAGGAAGCCCGCCGAGTCGATCCCCTCGGTGCTCATGATCGGCAGGTCCGCCCCGACCTTCTGGTAGGCCAGCAGGAACTGCTTGCCCTCGGCCACGTACTGGACCATGTAGATCGAGTCGGCTCCTGCGGCGACCGCGTTGCGGATGGCCGGCTCGAAGCTCGTCTCGCCGAACTGGTTGCGCGCCTCCGACACCACCGTCATGCCGAGCTTCTGCGCCTGCTCCTTGAACCCGGTGACCAGGGCCTTGCCGAAGTCGTTGTCGATCGCGATGATCGCGGGCTTCTTCGCGTGCTTCTTGTCCGCCAGGGCCTGTGCGCCCGCCCGGCCCTGCACGACACCGTTGAAGTCGGCCTGGAAGATGAAGTTGCCGGTGGCCGGGATGCCCGGGTTGACCGCGTAGGCCGAGATCATCGGCACCTTGTTGCGCTGGAAGATCGCTGCCGCGGCAAGTGTCTGCGGACTGTAGGAGCCGCTGACGGCAGCCACGACGTTGTCCTGGGTGACCAGCTTGGTCGCGATGCTGGCTCCCTGCTTGGGGTCGCTCGCGTCGTCGTAGGTGACCAGCGAGATCTTGCGCCCGTCCACCCCGCCGGCGTCGTTGACCTGCTTCTCGGCGAGCGTCGCACCGGCCAGAGCGCTCTGCCCGTCCGGCGCCGAGGGACCGGTCTTCGGGGTGAAGAAGCCGATCTTGATGTCTCCTCCGCCTCCCGACGCGCCGGCGCCCCCACCGGACGAACCGCCGCATGCGGCCGTGCCCAGCACGGTGGCTGCCGCGACGGCAGCCATCCCCACGACACGAATTGTCTTCATGTGACCAAGTCCTCGCTCCCACTGAGAAGCCGTGCCTGCAGCGGCAGGCCGGTAGGTCGTGACAGTAGAGGGCGCCTCACCCGACAACAAGGGTCATTCTCAGTCGTTGAGAATACTGCCCGATATGCGCCGGTCGGGTGAAGCCGGTCCGGAGTCGGTTCCGTCGCACGTTCGTGACTTGTCAGGTTCCTCGTGGCTTGTGACGCGGCCGGGGAGCCGCCGGAGGCAGGCCCGACACCACGGCGAGACGGGCACGGATGAGCGTCAACGAGGCGAGCAGCTGCTCCCGCTCGGGCTCGGAGAGGTCGGCCATCGCGTCGGTGGCGGCCGCGTGGACGGTCGGCAGCATCGCGTCGACGATGTCGCGGGCCGCGTCGGTCAGCCGGATGAGCACCTTGCGCCGGTCCGTCGGGTGTCGCAGCCGCTCGACCAGACCGCGTCGCTCGAGGGTGTCGAGCAGCGACGTCATGCTCGCGCTGCTCACCAGGAGCCGGTCCGAGATGACGTGCGAGCTGAGCGGCTCGCCGGCTCCCTCGAGGACCGCCAGGGCCTCGAACGCGCTGGCCGAGAGGTTGGCGATCTCTCGTCGGCGTCGACCCACCTCGGCGAGGAACGCGTCGGCGGTGCGCACCAGGTTCGCGGCGACCTCGGCGGCGGATCGGCTCGCGCCGGGGAACTCGGCCTCGAAGCCGGGGGGAACTCGGATGGTCTGGACGTCGGCCACGGCCAGAGACTACCTTGAACGCTAGTCGCTTGACTTCTAGCGATCTTCCTTCTAGATTTCTTGGATCAGGCCGGCCCCCGGCCCTGAGGCCCGGCGAGGGGAGCCCTGCCATGCAAACCCACCCACCTGCCGTCCACATGGTCCAGCTGCTCTCCGGCTTCCAGGTGTCCCAGGCGCTCTACGTCGCGGCCAAGATCGGGATCGCCGACCGGCTGGTCGACGGCCCGCTGACCGTGCAGCAGCTGGCATCCGACCTCGACTGTGAGCCGCTCGCCCTGTCACGGCTGCTGCGCACGCTGGCGTCGCTCGGCGTCTTCACCGAGGTCCGTCCCGGCCGGTACGGGTCGACCCCGCTGGGCGCGACCCTGGTGAGCGACGGCGACGGGTCCATGCGCGACCTGGCGCTCAGCTGGATGGAGACCCACTACGCGCCGTTCGCGGGCCTGCTCGACACCGTGCACTCCGGCCGGCCCGCCGCCACGGAACACTACGGGCGGCCCTTCTTCGCCTGGCTGGCCGACCATCCCGAGCAGGTCGGGCGGTTCAGCCGGGCGATGGCCAATCTCACGAACGGCGTCAAGACTGCGGCGATCGCCGGCTACACCTTCTCGGGATGCCGCACGATCGTCGACGTCGGTGGTGCCGACGGTGCCCTGCTCGCCAAGATCCTCCGGGCCACCCCGGGCGCGGCCGGCACCGTGCTCGACCTGCCCCACGTGGTCGCCGAGGCATTGCCGAGGCTGTCGGCCCACGGCCTCGGCGACCGGTTGGCCGCCATCGGCGGGGACTTCTTCGAAGCGGTCCCCCCGGGTGCCGACGTCTACCTGCTGTCGATGGTGCTACACGACTGGAACGACTCCGACGCGACTCGCCTGCTGGCCAACATCCGGGCCGCCGCGACGCCCGACTCGCGAGTGGTCGCCCTGGAGCTCGTCGTGCCGGTGGGCGACGAGCCGCACATGTCGAAGATGATCGACCTGACGATGCTCGGCATGGTCGACGGCCGGGAGCGAACGGAGGCCGAGATGCGCCGGCTGTTCGAGGCGGCCGGGCTGGCCTTCGAGCGGGTCGTGGCAACCCCGACTCCCGTCTCGATCGTCGAGGCCGGGATCCCCGTCGGGTAGGGAGCGCGCCTCAGGCATGCCGCCGAGCCGGGTTCGCCGTGCGCCGCCGTCAGGCGCGCGGTCCGCTGAACCGCACGGCCGTCTCCTCCAGCAGACGTGCGGTGTCCAGCACCGAACGCAGGTCGACCCACTCCGTGCGGGCGTGGGCACCGTC
>NZ_JBDIAQ010000177.1:0-6383 GCF_039812505.1 Intrasporangium sp.
ACCGCCGAGCTCGCCGCGTTCTTCGCGCAGCACATGCTGGTGCAGGTGCCGGCGGCCGCACCCCAGGGGGTCTGACCGCCAGGAGGGCCCGGACCGTCGAGGGAGCACCGCGTCACGTGGCCTTCGACGAGCCGGGCCCTCCGGGTCGTCCTGCGGGCGACACCAGCAGCGTGCCCACCCGTTCGGCGTCGTCGACGTGCGTCAGGATGCCGAGCCGGTCGCCGGCTCGCAGGATCGTGCCACCGTGGCACGGCACGAGGACGCCGTCGCGTTGCAGGGTCATCACGATCGTCCCGGCGGGCAGGTGCAGGCCCTCGACCGTCGCACCGTCCGCACGGGAGCCGGCCTGCAGCTCGCTGTCGACGACCTCGGTGTCGGGGGACACCAGGGTCACCTGGCGCAGGTGGGTGCGCAGGCCGTTCCGGTAGCCCCGGACGATGTCGGCGGTGGTGATGATCCCGCTCACCCGCCGGTCGCGGTCCAGGACCGGGACCCAGCTCGCCCGGCCCAGCAGCAGCGCCTCGAGCGCGGCATCCAGGTGGTCGGTGACGACGATGCTCTGGGCGGTCGGGTCGGCCAGCCGCGCCACCGGGCCGGTCCGCCCAGCGGAGGCTTCGTCGCGCAGCCGTTCCGCGGGGACCGACCCGACGAAGACCCCGCGCCCGTCGACGACCGGGGCACCCGGCACCCGGGCCCGGCGCACCCGGTCCCAGGCCTGCGCGACCGGCGTGCCGGCCGCGAGCACCACGCGCGGCACGGTCATCGACCCGACGGCCGGCAGCGAGCCGAGCAGGGGCATCCCGCGCTGCAGCCGGTGGGCGGGGGAGTCCGCCCGGTTCCTCAGCTGGCTGCGATAGATCGTGGCATCCGGCACCCGGACGATGAGCGTGGCCAGGCCGACCGCGATCATCGCCGGCGCCAGGGCCGACAGCGACCCGGTCATCTCGGCCACCATGATCATCACCGCCAGCGGGGCCCGGCAGATGCTGCCGAAGGTGGCCATCATCGCGACGATGACGAACGGCGCCGGGCTGTGGGGGATGGCCGGGGCGACGGGCTCGAGCAGCCGCCACATCGCGGCACCCGTGAAGCCGCCGATCACCATGCCGGGGCCGAAGATGCCACCCGACCCGCCCGAGCCGATCGACAGGGCGGTGGCGAGGATCTTGGCGAACGGCAGGGCCAGCACGACCCACAGCGGCAGCCCGAGCAACTGCTCGCCGAGCGCGGTCTGCACCCAGCCGTAGCCGGTGCCGAGCACCTGCGGGAGGGCCAGCGCGATCAGGCCGGTCAGCAGGCCACCGATCGCGGGGCGCAGCCAGCGTGGGACCGCCATCCGTTGGAAGGCTCCGGCCGCCGTGTAGAAGCCCTTCGCGTAGGCCAGCCCGACCAGGCCGCTCACGACCCCGATGAGGGCGAACCAGCCGAGCTGGGCCGGGTCGAAGAAGCGTTGGCCCGCGGTGGCGAAGCCGAACATCGGCTGGAAGCCGAGGAAGGCCGACGAGACGGCATAGCCGATGATCGAGGAGATCATCGCCGGAATGATGGCCTCGACCTCGATGTCGTCCCGGTAGACGATCTCAGCGGAGAGCAGCGCGCCACCCAACGGCGCGCCGAAGATCGAGCCGATGCCGGAGCCGATGCCGGCTGCGACCGCGATCCGTCCGTCGCCGGGCGAGAGGTCGAGCGACCGGGCCAGGAAGGACCCGAAGCCCGAGCTGATCTGGGCCGTCGGGCCCTCGCGCCCGCCGGAACCGCCGGAGCCCAGGGTGATCGCGGAAGCGACGATCTTGACGACCACGGCGCGCAGTCGCACGCCACGGGGGTTGCGGTGCACGGCGTCGATCGCGGCATCGGTACCGTGTCCCTCGGCCTCCGGGGCGAAGCGGATGACGACGACGCCCGACAGCAGACCACCGAACGCGACGATGAGCGGGATCGCCCACGGGCGGACGAAGCCTGCGGAGGCCACGAGACCGCCCTCGCTGACCACCGTCGGGATCTGGTAGCCGCCGAGCAGCCCGAGGAACAGGTGGGTCGCCAGCCGCAGGCTCTCGTAGAACACGACGGCACCCAGCCCGGCGATCACGCCCAGCAGGACGCCGAGCACGAGCCACTTGCGCAGGTACGGTGCGTCCCGAACCTGCCGTCCGAGCCGGGAGCTCCACGCCCGACCACGGGTCCGCCACCGCGTCGAGGCGGTCAGGGCGTCGGGGTCCACGCGGTGTTCATGCCGCCCTTCACGATCCGCTCCGCGTAGTACTCGGTCCGCATCGCTCCGTGGGAGTGGATGCCACGCAGGTCCGCGAAGACCAGCACGTCGGCCACCCCCTCCGCCTGCTCCTGACTCAGCCCCGCTCGCTGGAGCTTGTTCCCGATCAGGCTGCGCAACTCGGACTCGCTGACCCGCACGGCGTCGTCTCCCTCCGGTGTGTGGCGGAAGCGGTCCCCCGCCAATGGCTGCCGATGCTACAGCGCGGCCCCGGTTCGTGCGACCCACCGACCTGTCCGGGGCGCGGCCGCGCGCCGGAGGGTCCGGTGCTGGGGACCGGGTTCCCGTAGCAGTCGGTCAGTCGGGGCAACCGGCCGGTCGAGAGCTCACGGCTCCGGCTCGTCGTGGCCGTTCCGACGGCTGCGCCGTCCGGTCGGCCCGGCTCCGCAGGACGGCGGCGGTGACCAGGGATGCCCAGGCAGCCATGGCGACCAGGTAGGCGACCTGACCGGCAACGCGAGAGGCGCCGGTCGCGGCGAGGAGGACCCGCAGGTTGGTCAGCACGATCAGACCGCCGACCGCGGTGCCGAGCACGGGCGCGGGCAGGCGGCTCACGAGCCAGGCCGCCGCCGGGGCGGCGACGAGCCCGCCGGCCAACAGGACCAGCACGTAGCCGAGATGGATCCCGGACGTACCGAGCCCGACGAGGAAGGCCACGCTCGCAGCCGCGGTGACCAGGAACTCGGAGGTGTCGACCGAGCCGACGACGGTGCGCGGTGCGGTGTGGCCGGCGGACAGCAGCGTCGTCGTCGACACCGGCCCCCAACCGCCGCCACCCGTGGCATCGACGAACCCGCCGAGCAGCCCGAGCGGGACGAGGAAGCGGCGGCGGTGCGGCGTGCTCCGGTCGACGAGCCGGGGCGGGCGCAGGGCGAAGCGCACCAGGATGTAGGCGCCGAGTAGGAGCAGGACCGCTCCCATGACCGGTGCCGCCGCCTCCGTCGTGAGGTGTGAGAGCAGTGTGGCGCCGAGGAAGGCGCCGGCCGCCCCGGGAACGCCGAGGCGCAGCACGAGCCGGCGGTCGACGTTGCCGAGCCGCCAGTGTGCGACGCCGGAGGCGAGGTTCGTCCCGAGCTCGGCAAGGTGGACCGAGGCGCTCGCCATCGCCGGGGTGAGCCCGACGGTGAGCAGCAGCGACGCGGAGGTGGCGCCATACCCCATCCCGAGGGCGCCGTCGAGCAGCTGGGCGAGGAACCCGACGACGCCGAGCACGAGCAGCGTTCTCACCGGGCGTCCACCGCGGCGTGGGCGAGCCGGACGACGTCACCTACGACGATGACCGCGGGCGATGCGACCTCGCGCTCGTTGGCCAGGTCGGCGATGGTGGCGAGCGTGCCGGTCGTCGTGCGCTGGGTGGGTGTCCACCCACGCTCGACGATCGCCACCGGGGTGGCGGGGTCGCGGCCGTGCTCGACGAGCAGGGCGACGGTGTCGCGGAGTCGGGAGACACCCATGAGCAGGACGAGGGTGTGGTCGGTGCCCGAGGGGAGCGCGAGGATCTCGTCGTGGCTCGTCACGACGGTGAATCCCCTCGCGATACCGCGATGGGTCACCGGGATGCCGGCCGCCGCGGGGACCGAGACCGCGCTCGTCACCCCGGGCACGACCTCGACCGGAATGCCGGCCGCCTCGCAGGCGAGGCGCTCCTCGCCGCCACGGCCCAGGACGTAGGGGTCGCCGCCCTTGAGGCGGACCACGGCGCGGCCGAGGCGGGCCTGCTCGACCAGCAGCTCGTTGATGCGATCCTGCGGGATCGGATGGTGGCCGGGCGTCTTGCCGACGTCGATCACCTCGACCGACTCCGGGAGCCGGGCCACGAGCCCTCTGGGAGCGAGCCGGTCGAGCACGACGACATCGGCACTGCGGAGCAGCTCGTGCCCTCGCGCGGTCAGCAGCCCGTCGGCGCCCGGCCCGCCGCCGACGAGAGCGACCCAGCCGGTGCCGCGCCGGGCGCGGTGCCGGCGCAGGTCGAGTCTGCCTGTGGCGAGGAGCTGTTCGACACCGTCGCGAACGGTGCGAGCCAGCCCGGGGTCGCCGTCGGCGTGCGCCGCGACGGTGACCGTGCCGTCGGGTGTGGTGACCCGAGCGCGTGCCGGGACACCGGCCCGCGTCGTCGCGGCCGATGTTGCGTTGACGCACCAGACGTGTGCCGCGTCGGCGTCGGCCGCGACGACCCGGTCGACCGCGCGGTCGCCGGTCGCGGTGTGGACGAGCCAGGCGCCGTGCAGGTCGGAGGGCCCGGCGTAGTCCCGCACGTGCCACGCGACGTCGCCGGCGTGGACAAGGTCGAGGAGGTCCTCGCAGAGGTATGGCGCGATCACCCGCACCCGGGCCCCGTCCTCGACGAACGCCGCGACCCGCCGGGCCGACACCGGGCCACCGCCGACCGCGACGACGAGGCGGTCGGTCAGGTCGAGGACGACGGGGAGCCCGGACCGGGCAGTCGCTGCGGCCGTGGCTGCCGGGCGACGCTCGCTGGTCGTGCACTCTCGATCGGGGGTCGTGCACTCTCGATCGGGATTGGTGCACTGTCGATCGGGATTGGTGCACTGTCGATCGGGATTGGTGCACTGTCGATCGGGGGGGATCGTGCGCTCTCGATCGGGGGGAGGGGTCACGAGGCCTGCCCCTGCCTCGCCATCCCGGCTGCGAGTGTGCGGCCGTCGTGCGCGTCGACGAGCAGGAACGCACCGCCTCGACGGGACCGCGCATAGTCCTCGACCGGCAGCGGCTGGGCGAGGCGCAGCGTGACGCGCCCGATGTCGTTGAGCGACAGGGAGTCCGCCGCGACGGTGTGCAGGTCGTCGAGGTCGAGTCGCCCGTCGAGCGTGCGCACGATCGCCAGTACCGACCGCGACCCGTGCTTGACGAGGAGCCGGTCGCCGGGTCGCAACGCGGTGTCACCGAGCCAGCACACGACGGCCTCGACGTCCCGGGTCGGTTCCGGCGCGTCGGTCGCCGAGGCGACGATGTCGCCGCGCGAGACGTCGATGTCCCTGTCCAGCCGGAGCGTCACCGACTGCGGGGCGCGGGCCACCTGCAGCGAGCGCGCCCCGAGGTCGATCCCAGTCACGCGGCTGCGCTGCCCCGACGGCAGGACGACGACCTCGTCGCCGACCCGCACGACGCCGGAGGCGACCTGTCCCGCGTAGCCGCGGTAGTCACGGTGGGCCGCGTCGAGGGCAGCGCCCTGCGGCCGGATGACGAGCTGGACCGGCAGCCGGAAGGACCCGACCGATCCGTCGTCGGAGGGCGGCAGGGTCTCGAGCAGCTCGAGCAGCGACGGGCCGTCATACCACCGCGTCCGCGACGACCGCTCGGCGACGTTGTCGCCGTCGAGGGCGCAGACCGGGATCGCCCGCGCGCCCGTGACGCCGAGGTTGCGGGCCACCTGCTGCACGCCGGCCTCGACGGCCCGGAAGGCGTCCGCGGAGAACCCGACCAGGTCGATCTTGTTCACCGCGATGACGACGTGCGGCACCCGCAGCAGGGCTGCCACGGCCAGGTGACGACGCGTCTGCTCGAGGACGCCCTTGCGCGCGTCGACGAGCAGGACGACGACGTCGGCGGTCGAGGACCCGGTCACCGTGTTCCGCGTGTACTGCACGTGCCCGGGGCAGTCGGCCAGGACGAAGGAGCGCGTGGCCGTGGCGAAGTAGCGGTAGGCGACATCGATCGTGATGCCCTGCTCGCGCTCGGCCCGCAGCCCGTCGGTGAGCAGGGCAAGGTCGGCCGCAGTGAGCCCTCGGTCCCGTGACACCTGCTCGACGGCGGCGAGCTGGTCGGTGAGGACGGACTTGGTGTCGTGCAGCAGGCGTCCGACGAGAGTGGACTTGCCGTCGTCGACCGAGCCTGCCGTCGCGAGGCGCAGCAGTGTCGTCGTGCCGTGCAGCATTGTCGTCGTACCGTGCTCCAGTGTCGTCGTGCCCATCAGAAGTACCCCTCCTTCTTGCGGTCCTCCATCGCGGCCTCGGAGATCCGGTCGTCGGCCCGGGTCGCCCCGCGCTCGGTCAGCGTCGAGGCGGCCACCTCACGGACGATCTCGGCGTTCGTCGCGGCGGCGGACTCGACCGCCCCGGTGCAGGACATGTCCCCGACGGTCCGGTACCGC
>NZ_JBDIAQ010000178.1:0-6276 GCF_039812505.1 Intrasporangium sp.
GCCGCGATCGCCCGGATCGACTTGGACCAGCTCGTCGCGCGAGTCGACCTCAACGCCATGCTGGACCGGGTCGACCCGAACCGGCTGCTCGACCGCGTCGATCCCGACCGGCTGCTCGACCGGGTGGACCCGAACCGGCTGCTCGACCGCGTCGATCCCGACCGGCTGCTCGACCGGGTCGATCCCGACCGGCTGCTGGACCGCGTCGATCCCGACCGGCTGCTGGACCGGGTGGATCCCGACCGGCTGCTGGACCGGGTGGACCCGAACCGGCTGCTGGACCGGGTGGACCCGAACCGGCTGCTGGACCGGGTCGACCCGTCGCAGCTGCTGGACCGAGTGGACCCCAACCAGCTGCTCGACCGGGTCGACGTCGACGAGCTGATGTCACGTGTCGACATTCGCGCCTTGGCGGCCCGCTCCGGAGTGGCCGATCTGGTGGCCGAGAGCACCAGTCAGATGGCCACCTCAGTGCTCGACGTGGCGCGCCGCCAGGTCGCCGGACTCGACACGCTGGTAAACCGCGTCGTCGGTCGCGTCCTACGCCGGGACCCGGCCAGGCAGCCGCTTGCTCCTGCAGAGCTCGTCGCCATCGCGCCCCCCGCGGACGAGATCGTCGCGCCGCGACGTACCAGCATCACCGGACACTATGCCGGCGTCGTACCGCGCGCCCTCGCGGCGATGCTCGACGTGCTCGTCGTGGTCACGACCTTCTCCCTCAGCTACGCGGGGGTCGGACTGCTCACCTCTGCCTTCTTCGGCGTGTCGATCGGCGAGCACCGGTCCGGCCCCGCCGCCACGTGGGCCTTCGTGGCCTGGGCCTTCTGCTATGTGTTCGGGACCATCGCGGTGAGCGGCCGCACGCTCGGCAAGGCGCTTGTCGGGCTTCGCGTCGTCTGCGCGAGCGGTACGACCGTCACGGCGGGCCGGGCGTTCGTCCGAGCCATCGCGCTCCCAGTGAGCGCGGTCCTCTTCGGGCTCGGGTTTGCCCTCAGCGTGGTCCAGCCGCGACGCCGGGCCCTGCACGACCTCATCGCCGGGACCGCGGTCGTGCACGACTGGGGCGACCGCCCGGCCGAGCTGTCCGCGCCGTTGTCCGCCTTCCTACAGCGCGCCTCGACCCGCACGTAGGCACCGCCCAGGCCACCCCGAGGTCTTCGCGGAGCGAGGTTCTCCTCAAGCTACCGAGCACATCGGAACCGTCGACGGACGGGAGCGTGGTACGCGGTCATGCCACGGCTCGGCTCCGGCCTCCACGTCGCCGGTCATGTCGCGCGACCAACCCCGACCGAGCACGCGCACCACACCTGCCTGCGACATGACACGCGACATGACCCGCGCCGCGACCCTAGGCCCGCTGCCACGCCCGGCGAGGAACGTCCTCCACCGTGCCGCCCGGCAGCTCCGGCCCCCACGTCGCCGGTCATGTCGCGCGACCAACCCCGCCTGAGCACGCGCACCATACCTGCCTGCGGCATGACCCGCGACATGACCCGCGCCGCGACCCGTGGCCCGCTGCCACGCCCGGCGCGGAACGTCCTCCACCGTGCCGCCCGGCAGCTCCGGCCTCCACGTCGCTGGTCATGTCGCGCGACCGACCCCGCCCGAGCACGCGCACCACACCCGCCCGCGACATGACACGCGACATGACACGCGACATGACACGCGACATGACCTGAGGCACGCTGCCACGCCCCGTCAGGACCACGCCGGGCCATCGGCACGTGACTGGACCGGGCCATCGAGACCTGACTGGGCCGCACCTGGGACAGGGGACCACACCCCGACCCGGTCTCACCAGGACGTGTGCAGCGGGCGCCCCTCCGCGTACCCGGCCGTGCTCTGGACCCCGACCACGGCACGGTCGTGGAACTCCTCGAGGTTGCGCGCACCGGCATAGGTGCAGCTCGACCGGAGCCCGGAGATGATCTCGTCCAGGACGTCCTCGACCGAGGGCCGGTCCGGGTCGATGTACATCCGAGCGGCGCTGATGCCCTCCTCGAACATCGCCTTTCGGGCCCGGTCGTAGGCGGTGTCGGCAGCGGTCCGATTCAACACCGCCCGCGAGGAGGCCATGCCGTAGGACTCCTTGTACTGCCGACCTTCACTGTCTGTGTAGAGGTCACCGGGTGACTCGAGGGTGCCGGCGAACCACGACCCGATCATGACGTTCGACGCGCCGGCGGCCAGCGCCAGAGCCACGTCGCGCGGATGGCGCACCCCGCCGTCGGCCCACACGTGCCGACCCAGCTCCCGGGCGGCCGCAGCACACTCGAGCACGGCGGAGAACTGCGGGCGCCCGACCGCCGTCATCATCCGGGTCGTGCACATCGCCCCGGGCCCCACCCCCACCTTGACGATGTCGGCGCCCGCCTCGATCAGGTCTCGCGTCCCGGCCGCGGACACGACATTGCCCGCGACAACGGGCAGCACCGGCCCGAGTGCGCGCACCGCCCGGAGTGCATCGAGCATCTTGTCCTGGTGACCGTGCGCGGTGTCGATGACGAGCACGTCGATCCCGGCCTCGATCAGGCCCGTGGCCTTCGCCGCGACGTCGCCGTTGATGCCGACCGCGGCACCGATCCGCAGCCGCCCGGAGTCGTCCGTCGCCGGCCGGTAGAGCCCCGAGCGCAGCGCCCCCGACCGGGTGAGGATGCCGGCGAGCTCTCCGGCCGCCGTCACCACGGGCGCGACCCGACGATGCGACTCGGACAACAGGTCGAAGGCGCGCCGCGGCTCGATGTCCTCGGGCAGCGTCACGAGGTCGGTGAACATCACGTCGCGCACCTGTGTGTAGCGGTCGACCCCGGTGAGGTCGGCCTCGGTGACGACGCCGACCGGACGGTTGTCGGCGACGACGACCGCGGCCCCGTGGGCCCGCTTGCTCAGCAGCGCCAGCGCCTCCCCGGAGGTCGTCGAGGGGGTCAGCGTGATCGGGGTGTCGTGGACCAGGTGCCGGGACTTGACCCAGTCGACGACGTCGGCCACCACCTCCAACGGGATGTCCTGCGGGAGGATCGCGATCCCGCCCCGCCGGGCCACCGTCTCGGCCATGCGTCGGCCTGCGATCGCGGTCATGTTCGCGACGACCAGCGGGATCGTCGTGCCGGACCCGTCCGGCGACCCGAGATCGGGGTCGAGCCGGCTGGCCACCGACGAGCGGCTCGGCACCATGAAGACGTCGTCGTAGGTCAGGTCGAACGTGGGCAGGAGGCCGTTGAGGAACTGCACGCAGGCCAATCTACGGCCGGGTCCCGGCGTGGGTGACCGCCACGCCACCGCCCGAGGTGAGGTATGCCGCTCAGCCGGCTCGGCGGCATACCTTCCCAGGATGGTGGTTCCGGTCGCCGATGCGTTGTAATGTTGATTACATGATTACGAATGACGCCCTCGAACGGGTCCGCGGCTGGTTCACCGGACGGTTGCCCGAGCAGTGGCGGGTCGCCCCGCCGGAGATCACCGTCGACCGCGACGAGATCACCGTCGTGCTCACCATCGACGACGTAGACCTGCCCGACGGGTCCAGCGACGCGGAGCGATCCGAGGCACGGGCCGGGCGGGCGAAGGCCTTCCGCGAGGACACCCGTGACCGGCGGATCAGGGTGGCGCGCGAGGCGGAGCACCGCTTCGAGCGCAAGGTGTCCTGGGCCGTGCGCGTGGGCGACCGGACCGAGCTGTTCACGCACGTCGCGACGCCGACGATGACGCGGCTGCGCCAGCCGGAGCGGCTCGTGCTCGACACCCTCGTCGACGCCGGCGTCGCCCGGTCCCGGGCGGATGCGCTGGCGTGGTGCGTGCGCCTCGTCAAGCAGCACGAGCAGGACTGGCTCGCCCAGCTGCGCGAGGCCATGGAGCACGTCGCCGACGTCCGCGGCCAGGGCCCGGCCGCTTGACCCACCCGCCGCCGCCCTCGCCCCGTGGACAGGGCGGCGGCTCGTGGGCCGGTACCGCGTGACCCGGCTCAGACAGCAACGCGGCGGCCCGGGATGAACAGGGCTGCGATGGCAGCCGCTCCGACGGCGGCGGCACCCGTGAGCAGGGCCGGACCGACGGCGCCGTCGTAGCCGGTCGGTGTGATGGCGCCACCGTTGGCCAGGAACACCGCCACGAGGACCGCGATACCGATGGCGACGCCGAACTCGCGCAGCGTGGAGTTCGCCGAGCTCGCGACCGCGAAGTCGGAGTCGGGCAGCCCGTCGAGGACCGCGGTGGCGCTGGGCGCGAAGGTGAACCCCATACCGGCGCCGGCGAGCAGCAGCGGGACCACGAAGGACGAGTATGCGGCGTGGCCCTCCGTCAGCGCCGCGAACCAGGCGAGGGCCGCAGTCTGCGCGGCGAGGCCGACCAGCAGGAGGGGCCGGACCCCGACCCGGCGGGCGAGCACACCGGCCAGCGGGGCGAAGAGCATCGGGGCCGCCGTCCACGGGAGGGTACGGATGCCCGCTTCGAGCGGCGAGTAGCCCATCACGACCTGCAGGTACTGGGCGAGCAGGAAGACCGCGCCGAACATGCCGAGGGTGAACAGCAGGCCGATGGCGTTGGCCGCGGAGAAGCTGCGTGAGGCGAAGAGGCGCAGCGGCAGGACGGCGTCGGCCCGGCGGCGGGCCCACAGGAGGTAGCCGGGGACGAGCAGGCCTGCCCCGACGAGCGGGCCGAGTACCGACGGAGCGGTCCAGCCGTGGTCGTTGCCGTGCACGATGCCCCAGATCCCGAGGAAGACGGCCCCGCCGAGCAGCAGCGTGCCGACCGGGTCGAGCCGGGGCCGGCCTGCGGTCGACTCGCGGATCGCGAAGCGCAGCAAAGGGATCGACAGGATCGCGACGGGGACGTTGAGCCAGAAGATGGCCTGCCAGCTGATCCCCTCGACGACGGCGCCGCCGATGACCGGTCCGAGCGCGACGCCGAGCCCCGAGATGCCCGACCAGATGCCGATCGCCACGGAGCGGAGCCGCTCCGGGACGGCCGAGGCGAGCAGGGTCAGGGAGAGCGGCATGATCGCCGCGGCGCCGACGCCCTGGACGGCACGTGCGGCGATGAGCGCAGTGGGGGTGGTCGCGAGCGCGCTCGCGATGGACGCGAGGGTGAACACGGCGATGCCGGCGATCATGACGCGGCGGCGCCCGAGCCGGTCGCCCAGGCTCGCCGCCGTGAGCATGAGGCTCGCGAACGTCAGCGTGAACGCGTTCATGAACCACGACGGCTCGGTGACGGTGGCGTGCAGGTCGGCGTCGATGACGGGCAGCGCACTCGTCAGGACCAGGTTGTCCAGGGTCGCCATGAACATGGGCAGGGAGGCCGCGGCGATCGCGACCCAGACCGGGACGGTCCGCGGGGATGTCCCGCGTCTCGGTGGCGAAAGGATGGTGGCGGTCATGTCAGCTGCTTGTTGGCATCGACTGATTACTACTTGTCAGGCAGAGTAAGTAATCGACTGATAACATGTCAACTGCGAGGACGGAGGTGGCCATGGTCACGGCGAAGCCGCGGATGAAGGGCTCGGAGCGGCGCGAGGTCATCCTCGACGCCGCGACGCGGGCGTTCGCACAGGGTGGGTTCACCGGCACCACCACGGATGCCGTGGCCCGCGAGGCCGGGGTGTCGCAGCCCTACGTGGTGCGGATGTTCGGCACGAAGCTCGAGCTGTTCGTCGCGGCCTTCGAGCGCGCCTGTGAGCGGGTCCGGGAGGTGTTCGAGCAGGTCGTCGAGGCGGGCTTCGACCCGGCCAGTGAGGCGGACCGCGACCGGCTCGGGGCCGCCTACGCGGCGCTGCTGGCCGACGAGGACCTGCTGCGACTGATGATGCACGGCTTCGCCGACGGCAGCGTGCCCGAGATCGGGGCAGCCGGCCGGGAGCAGATGGGCGCGATCTTCGCCACCCTGCGCCGGACCGGCTGGCCCGACGAGGCCGTGCGCGACTTCATCGCCCACGGCATGCTGCTGAACGTCCTGCTGTCGATCCGCGGCCTCGACGACCGCGACGACCTCGGGCCGCTCAGCGCCCTGGTCCGGTGCTCGCTGCCGGAGTGAGGTCGGTCCGGCGGCCGACCGGGAGGACGGTTCCCGGCGTCGGTCCGGGGTCCGATATAGTTCCTCAAGTTGTGCCCGGCCAGGTAGCTCAGTTGGTACGAGCGTCCGACTGAAAATCGGAAGGTCGGCGGTTCGACCCCGCCCCTGGCCACCACCGAGACCGCAGGTCACACTCTATGTGACCTGCGGTTTTGTCGTTCTCGAGTGCTCAGCCGGGCGACTCCGGCAGGTCGCACGAGTGACCGTGAC
>NZ_JBDIAQ010000179.1:0-6263 GCF_039812505.1 Intrasporangium sp.
TTGCCGTTCTCGGTCGGCACGTCGATCAGGGTGATCGTGCCGGGAACCTGCGGCTCCAGGGTGTCGTAGCGGGTCCCGATCGGGGTGAACTCGACGACGACAGTGATGCCCGCCGCGACCGCCTGCTCGATCGCCGGGATGACGGCGGTGCCGTCGTTGGCCTGCACGATGAAGACCTTGTACCGGCCCGAGGTCACCGCGTCCTGGATCTGGCTCGCCTGCTTCTGCGCGTCGAAGTTCGGGTCGAAGAACTCGGCGGTCGCGTTGTGGTCCTTGGCGTAGCCCTCGATCCCGGCCCAGGTGGCCTGGGCGAAGGAGTTGGCGCGGGCGAAACCGAAGAAGGCGATCGCCAGCTTCTTCGACTCGTCGACCTTGACCACGGAGTCCGGGCCGGTGACCGGGTCGGCCGTGGCGGTACCGCCCGCCGTCGCTGCCGGAGGGGCGGTGGAGGTGGACGGGCCCACCGAGCAGGCCGCGGTGAGCAGGACTGCCGCGGCCAGAGCGGTCACGGGCAGGCGGGGAAACGTAGGCTGCATCTCGGGCCTCCGGTGAGGGGTCGTTGTACCAGAGCGGGCACGCTTCCGGTGCGCCCGAAAGTACGGGTGTGCCGATCAAGGCCCGTATGCACCAAGCACACGCGGCCCTGCCACTCCTGTGCGCTCAGACCAGTCGCTGTTCGGGCGTGTCGCACACACTCCTGCCTGTGTCACAACGACGCGACGCGTGTACCTGCTCGCTGACCGGCGACGCACGCCAACTCATCTCCGGAGGATGCGCATGGACCGCACAACCCGCGTGGCCGTCGATGTCGGCGGAACGTTCACCGATGTCGTCAGGCTCACCCCGACCAGCGGAGAGCTCGTCTTCGACAAGGTGCCAACGACACCGGAGGCGCCGACGACCGGTGTCTTCGCGGCGTTCGACAAGGTCGGTGCCAGCATCGACGAGGTCGTCATGTTCACCCATGGCACGACGTTGGGTCTCAACGCGCTGCTCACCCGCACCGGGGCCCACACGGCCGTCATCGGCACCCGCGGCTTCCGCGATGTGTACCTGCTCGGGCGGACCGACCGGAGAGTCAACTACGACATCACCTACCGCAAACCCCCGGCCCTGCTCGAACGCTACGACACCTTCGAGGTAACCGAGCGCAGCCGCTTCGACGGGAGCGTGCACACACCCTTCGACGCCCAGGACGCCACCCGGGTCGCGAAGCAGATCGCCGCACACGGCTACCAAGCCGTCGCCGTCGCGTTCCTGCACGCGTAC
The DNA here is from genome assembly GCF_039812505.1 of Intrasporangium sp. Lineage (GTDB taxonomy): Bacteria > Actinomycetota > Actinomycetes > Actinomycetales > Dermatophilaceae > Intrasporangium_A. The sequence continues at coordinate 1,270 of NZ_JBDIAQ010000179.1, forward strand.
GCGAACCCCGAGCACGAGCAGCTGATGCGTGACATCCTGCTCGAGCACGCCCCGGGTGTGGCGGTGACCCTCTCACACGAGCTGTCCCGCGAGTACCGGGAGTACGAGCGCACCAGCACCGCCGTGCTCGACGCGTACATCAAGCCCCTTGTGGGTACCTACCTCAAGACCCTCGAGCAGCGCCTCGAGAGCCAGGGCTTCGGCGGCAAGTTCCTCATGACCCGATCGGGCGGCGGAGCGATGACCGCCCGGGCCGCCCGGGAACAGCCCGTCTCCCTCGTCCTGTCCGGCCCGGCCGGCGGCGTCATCGGGGCGGTGGCCTTCGCCCGGCTCATCGAGGAGCCCAACCTCATCACGATCGATATGGGCGGCACGAGTCTGGACGCCTCCCTGGTGCTCGACCACGAGCCGGTCCTCTACCAAGGGGCCGAGTTCGAGTCGCTGCCCATCAACATGCCCTCGCTGTACATCCACACGATCGGTGCCGGCGGCGGCTCGATCGCCTGGCTCGATGACGCCGGGGCCTTGCAGGTCGGGCCGCAGAGCGCCGGCGCGTCACCGGGCCCGGCCTCCTACGGGCAGGGCGGCACCCAGCCCACCTTCACCGACGCCGCCGTCGCGCTCGGATACCTCGGGTCGGACACCGCCCTCGGTGGCACCCTGACACTGGACGCCGCCCTGGCCGAGCAGGCCCTCGCCCCCATGGCGGAGACTCTGGGGCTGTCGACCCACGCGCTGGCACGAGGCATCACGCAGATCTCGAACACGAAGATCATGGGCGCGGTACGGGCGATCACCGTCGACCTCGGCCGCGACCCGAAGGACTTCGCGTTGCTCTCACTCGGCGGCGCCGGCGGCCTCGTGGCCGTCGACGTCGCCCGCGAGCTGGACATCCCCACCGTCATCGTCCCGCCCGGCCAGGGCGCCTTCTGCGCCTTCGGCATGCTCATGGCCGACGTCCAGCACGACTTCGCCAGGACCAACGTCATGCCGCTGGCCGAGCTCACCCCGCAGGTGACCAGCCGCGCCTACACCGACATGGAGCAGCAGGCCCGCGAGCGGCTCGCAGACGAGGGGTTCGCCCCCGGGTCGAGCCGGCTCGTGCGCACCCTCGATGTCCGCTATGCCGGCCAGGAACACTCGGTGACGATCCCGTTCCCCGACGATCCGGACCCCATCCCCACGATCGAGGCGACCTTCGCCGAGGTGCACGAGCGGCAGTACGGCCATGTCATGCCGGACCCGCTCGAGGTGACCACCCTGCGCCTGCAGGGCATCGGCCGGGTCGACAAGCCGAGACTGCCCGAGATGCCCCGTCGCGCCGGCGGCAAGCCCGAACCGGCCGGCGTCAGGACGGTCTACGTCACCGAGGACGAGCCCAAGGCCCAGTACGCCCTCTACATCCGCGAGGGCCTGCTGGCCGGCGACGTCATCACCGGCCCTGCCGTCGTCGCCGAGCACACCGCGACCTCCGTCATCCACGCCGGTGACCGGCTCGAGGTCGGCGCCCACGGCGAACTGATCATCCATCTGGGCAAGACCGAGGAGAGCCACTCATGAGCGACGCCATCACCACCGAGATCATCCGGCACGGCCTGCTTGCCGCGGCCGAGGAGATGGCCCGCAACCTGTGCCGCACCGCCTACAACACGGTCGTCTACGAGATCCACGACTACGGCATCGGCATCCACGACGCGCACGGGGACGTCATCGCCGACGCGCCAGGAATCGCCATCTTCACAAGGGCCAACGACCACGGCATCAAGAAGTCGGTCGAGTTCCTCGGGACCGAGGCGTTCAAGCCCGGGGACATCTTCATCCTCAACTACCCTTACTGGGCCTCCGCGCACACCCTCGACCCCTTGGTCTTCGCGCCGATCCACCACGAGGGGGACCTGATCGGGTTCACCTCTTGCCGCATCCACGTGCTCGACCTGAAGCAGAAGGACCCCGGCTACGTCCTCGACTCGACCGACATGTACCAGGAGGGGCTCTTCTTCCCCGCCTCGAAGCTGTACCGCGAGGGTTCCCCCAACGACGACATCTTCAACGTCATCCGCTACAACAGCCGCATGCCCGAGCGCACCATCGGCGACATCCAGGCCCAGGTCTCCGCCTGTATTACCGGAGTCCGCCGGACCCAGGCCATCGCCGCGAAGTACGGGCCCGACACCCTTGCCGCGGCAATGGCCGCGATCAACGACCACGGTGACCGGCTCGCCCGGATCGGGTTGGCCAAGCTGCCCAACGGAACCTGGAGCGCCCACGACTTCGTCGACAACGATGGCGTCGACCTGGACCGGCTCATCAAGATGAACGTCACCGTGACCATCACCGACGAGGAGATGGTCATCGACTGGACCGGCAGCGAGAAGGACGTCCGCGGTCCGATCAACTGTCCCCTCGGGCTGACCGAGGCGCTCTCGAGCCTGATCTTCAAGGCACTCACCACACCGGAGACCCCCGTCGTGGCCGGCAACTTCCGCGCGCTGCGCCTGATCACCGAGCCGGGCTCGGTCATGCACGCCGAGCCGCCCATGCCGACCTTCACGCTGTGGACCGGCCTGATCGCCGGCGAGGTCGTCCTCAAGGCACTGGCCGAGGGGATGCCCGACCTGGTTCCTGCCGCCTCCGGCGGTGATGTCTGCTCGATGATGGGGCTCGGGGTCAACCCGCGTAACGGCGAGCAGTGGCTTGAGGCGACCAACGAGGCGGTCGGGTTCGGTGGGCACGCCGGCGGCGACGGCGAGGACGGGATCATGCACCTGTCCGAGCCGGGCTGCCGCAACAACCCCGTCGAGGTCCTCGAGACGAAGTCGCCGATGTTCATCGAGTCCTACGGGTACCGCACCGACAGCGGCGGGCCCGGCCGCCACCGCGGCGGCGTCGGTGTCGGGCGGACCTACCGGTTCCTGGCCCCGTCCAAGGGAATCTGCCTGGTCTACAAGACGAAGACGAAGCCGTGGCCGATCGGGGAGGGCCTCGAGGGTGACAACAACCACGTCATCCTCAACCCGGGCACCGACCGAGAGATCGTGCAGGGCGGCAGCTACAACCACCTGCAGACCGGCGACGTGCTCGTCAACAACACCGGCGGCGGCGGCGGCTACGGCCACCCCTTCGACCGTGACCCGGAGCGGGTCGCCCGTGACGTGCACAACGGCTTCGTCAGCCCCGAGGCCGCCGCGGCTGAGTACGGCGTGGCCGTCGATCCCGTGACCTTCACGGTCGATGCGGCCAGCACCGCGCAGCTGCGCGCGACCCGGGCGTGATCAGCCAGTCCGCCGGCTTGGCGATCGTCAACGTCGGTGTCTTCGACGGTGAGTCGCCCGACCTGACCGATGGGCCTGTCGTCATCCGGGGTGGGCGCATCGAGAGCATCGGTGCGCCCGCCCCGTCGGGGGACGAGGTCCTCGACGCTGGTGGGGGCACCGTGCTGCCCGGGCTGATCGATGCGCACTTTCACGCCTATGGGATCAGCCTCGACATGTTCGACATGGAGGCCAACCACCTCAGCTACGTCGCGATCGTCGCGGCAATGCGGCTGCGCAGTGCCCTGCGTCGAGGGTTCACAACGATCCGTGACGTCGCCGGTGGTGACGCTGGCATCGCGCGTGCCATCCAAGAAGGCCATGTCCAGTCCCCCCGGTACCTGTTCACCGGTGCGGCGCTCAGCCAGACAGGCGGGCACGGTGACGGCCGGCCACAGCACTGGGAGGTATGCCCGTGCCACGGACACGCCGTGCAGGTAGTGGACGGTGTCGACCCGCTGCGGGTCGCGGTGCGAGAGCGCTTCCGACAGGGCGCCCACGCGATCAAGATCATGACCTCCGGTGGAGTGGTCTCGCTCACCGATCCGATCCGAACCCCGCAGTACTCGCCCGAAGAGATCCGCGTGGTCACCGACGAAGCAACCCGCCGAGGCAGCTACGTCGCAGCACACGCCTACTCACCCGAGGCGATAGTCCACTCCGTGCGCAACGGTGTGCGATCCATCGAACACGGCAACCTGCTCGACCTCGAATCCGCATCCGCGATGGCCGAACACCACGCGTTCCTCGTGCCGACCCTGGCCTGCTACGACGCGATGGACCGTCGCGGCCAGGACCTCGGCATGAAGAAGATCTCGCGCGAGAAGAACCGGGAGGTCCTCGACGCCGGCCGAGACGCCATCGAGACCGCGGTCGCCGCAGGTGCCCCGGTCGGCTTCGGCACCGACCTGATGGGTGTGCTCGAGGCCGAGCAGCTCAACGGGCTACGGCTCCAAGCCGAAGTGACCGGCACGCTGGAGCTGCTGCGCTCGGCAACATCACGCAACGCGGACCTGATCAGCCGGCCTGATCTGGGCCGCATCCGCGTCGGCGGGATCGCCGACCTGCTGATCCTGCAAGGGAACCCGTTTGAGAACAGCGAGTGTCTCTGGTCCCCGCACACCGAGCGTGTCGTCATACAGAACGGGCGAGTCGTCCACCATGGACCCGCACCCGAGGCCGACTGAGCCGATTCTTGCGCGCACCCGGTCCGCCGTCGTGGGGCGCGGCCCCGCCTCACCGTCCCCGGGGCTGCCCACAGATGTCCGTTCGACACCAGCGTCCTAGCGCGGCGGTTGTGCTGTCGGCGCTTAGCCGACCACGAGGGTGAGGCTGTCCGTGACGCGCAGACGGGCCGCTCAACCGCCTCGGCTTCGACTACCCAGCGGAGGGGCACCCGGGTGGCCCACACCATAGACCGTCCACGGTGGATGCCATGCTAGGCGGCCGGCTAGTCGGGCCGGCCGAAGGGGGAATCGTCCGTTGCTCTCGTCCGTCGAGGACGAGCCTCGCGGAGCGTCGGGCACGCCCGATTCTAGTCGGCGGGTAAAGACGCTCCCCGGTTCGTCTGCGGGATCGGCGTCGGGATGGTCGGGGACGGATCGGGCGGCGTCGTAGCCTCTTGCGCCTGCGAGACCTGGTGTGTCACACCGATAGGTCTGGACGGACCTACATGGTTGGTGA
>NZ_JBDIAQ010000180.1:0-6180 GCF_039812505.1 Intrasporangium sp.
GGGCCCGATCCGCCCGTGCGACCTGACCGGCGATGTGACCATGGGCCCGATCCGCCCGTGCGACCTGACCGGCGACGTGAGCACGAGCGCGACCCGCCCGCCCCGGCCGGGTCAGCGGCGCCAGATCGTCACGACGGCCCGGTCGTCGCCGTGACCCGCGGCCGCGTGGTCGCACAGGCGCTGCGCGAGCCCCTCGAAGCCCTTGGTCACGAAGAACTCGGCCCGCCCGAGCATCCGGTCGACCCCGTCGTCGAGAGCCGTGTCGCGAGCCTCGATGACGCCGTCGCTGTACATCACCAGGGCATCGCCGCGGCGGAGCCAGCCCTGCTCACGGGGGTAGCTCGCGTCCTCGATGACCCCGAGCAGCGGCCCGCGGCCACCCGCGAGCATGGTCCACCGGCCGGAGCCGGCCGAGAACTGGGCCGCGGCGGGATGGCCGGCGTAGCCGATCGAGAACGCGCCGGTCTCCAGGTGGATCGCCACGTGCACGGCCGTGGCGAACCCTTCGGGCCAGCGCAGCCGCAGCAGGTGGTTGTTCGCCGACCGCAGGAAGCCGCCCTCGCTCATCTCCCCGAGCAGCCCGCCGAGCGCGCCGGACAGCAGCAGCGACCGGGTGCCGGCGTTGCGGCCCTTGCCGGACACGTCGACCAGGGCGATCTCGAGGAGTCCCCCGTCGGTCGACCGGGTCGCCACCACGAAGTCGCCGGCGAACCGGTCGCCGTAGGCCGACTCGAGGGCGACCTCGGCGCCCCAGGTGCGCGGCAGCGGAGGCAGCTCGCCCTGCGCCCGCAGGCGGTCGCGCATGTCGACCAGCATCGACTCGCCCTTGACCCCGACCAGCCCCACCTTCGAGCGGGCCCGCGAGAGCCACAGCATGAGCATCATGAGCACGGCGAGCACGAGGATGGTGCCCAGGGTCGCGGCCTTCCGGTCTCCGAGCAGGATCCCGACCAGGACGATGTCCGCGGCGACGACCCCGAAGACGACCAACAGCGGGACCGGCTGGAGGAACAGGCCGGCGCAGACCACGATCAAAGCGAAAGCGGACCACGGCATGTAGTCCGGCCAGACGAACACGGCCAGACCGGTGAGCAGCACGGAGCCCACGAACAGGACCACGAGCCCGATCCGTGAACGCTCGAGGCGCGAGGCGAAGCTACCCATCCATCGAACCTGCCGACCCGTCGTCGGCCGAGGCTGCCGGACCAGGACGGTGTGCGTCGCCAAGCCTTCGCTCCCTTCGCGGATGCCCGTTGCGAGGATCCAGTTCAGGGTCTGCTGTCGGCTCTCAGTCTTGCGACGCCCCCGGCCGAGCCGGCAGCTCGCCGCTCTTCTCGTATGCCGTCACCATACCGAGGCGACGTACGTGCCGCGGCTCATTCGTGAAGTCGGTGGCCACGAATGTGTCGACGATCCGGGTGGCCACCTCGGCGCTGGTGAAGCGGGCGCCGATCGAGACCACCTGCGCGTCGTTGTGCTGGCGGGCGAGGGCGGCGAGCTCGGGCTCCCAGGCGAGCGCGGCCCGGATCCCGGTGACCTTGTTGGCCGCGATCTGCTCGCCGTTGCCCGATCCGCCGAGCACCACCCCGAGCGAGCCGGGCTCGGCCGCCACCGCTGCTGCCGCGCGCAGCACGTACACGGGGTAGTCGTCGTCGGCCTCGTACTGCGCCGGGCCGTGGTCGACGACATCGTGGCCGGCTCCGGTCAGGTGCTCGACGAGCACCGCCTTGAGCTCGTACGCCGCGTGGTCGCCGCCGATGTGGATGTGCATGGGACTCCTTGTCGTCAGGCGTCAGTCGAGAATGGGGCCGGTCGTACGGGTCCGCTTCAGCTCGAAGAAGCCGGGCGTGCCGGCGACCAGGACGCAGCCGTCCCAGAGTCGCCCGGCCTGCTCGCCCTTGGGCGCCGGGCTGACGACGGGCCCGAAGAACGCGACCCCCTCGACGGAGATGATGGGCGTGCCGACGTCGGTGCCCACCAGGCTGATCCCGCGGCGGTGGCTGCGCCGCAGCGCGGGGTCGACGGTCTTGTGATGGGCGACCCTGCCCAGCTCGGCGGGCAGGCCCACCTCGTCGAGCGCCTCGGCGATGACCGCGTCGAAGTCGTGCATCCTGCGCCGGTGGATCCGCTCGCCCATTGCGTCGTAGAGCGGTTTGACGACCGTCTCACCGTGCCGCTCGGCAGCCGCGACGATGACCCGCACGGGTCCCCAGGCGTTGTCCATCAGCTCCCGGTAGGCGGCGTCGAGGTCGTGCCGGTGCTCGTTGAGCACGGCCAGGCTCATGACCGACCACGTCACGTCGATCGGTCGGACCTGCTCGACCTGCATGAGCCACCGGGAGGTCATCCACGCCCACGGGCAGATCGGGTCGAACCACATCTCCACGTGCTGTCGCTGGTTGGCTGTCATGGCCTCATCATGTCAAACCGGCCCGTCCACACCGCTGGGGACAGACGGTCGGGAGGGCTCACGTCTCGTGCGAGGATGAGTGCCGGACCGGACCGTCCGCGAGGTGCGACGCCGCAGCCGGCCAACTCCGCTCGCCATCCCCCTCGCCACCCCAAGGAGGCCACCCTCGTGCCCGGCACCAACCTGACCCGTGACGAGGCCGCCCGCCGCGCCGAGCTGCTCCGCGTCGAGAGCTACGACGTCCGGCTCGACCTCACGACCGGTCCCGAGACCTTCCGCACCACCGCCACGGTGACCTTCGAGTGCACGCAGCCGGGCGCGGACACCTTCGTCGACTTCATCGGCGAGTCCGTGCAGCACGTCACGCTCAACGGCGAGCCGCTCGACCCGGCGCAGGTCTTCCGGGACTCGCGCGTGGCGGTGTCCGGCCTGCAGGCCGCCAACGTGCTGACGGTCGAGGCGACGGGCCGTTACACCAACACCGGCGAGGGGCTGCACCGCTTCGTCGACCCCGTCGACGGCGAGGTCTACCTCTACTCCCAGTTCGAGGTGCCGGACTCGCGCCGGATGTACCCCGTCTTCGAGCAGCCGGACCTCAAGGCCAGCTTCCGCTTCACCGTGACGGCACCGGCCCACTGGAAGGTCGTGTCGAACTCTCCGACCCCGCAGCCGACCCCGGCGGGCGTCGCCGGCCACCTCGAGCGGGCCACGTGGGCGTTCGAGCCGACCCCGCGGATCTCGTCGTACATCACCGCGCTGATCGCGGGGCCCTACGACGAGGTGCGCGACGAGGTGACGACCCGGGCGGGCGTCATCCCGCTCGGGGTGTTCTGCCGACGCTCGCTGCGGCAGTACCTCGACGCGGACAACATCTTCGCGACCACCAAGGCCGGCTTCGCCTTCTTCGAGGAGGAGTTCGACCAGCCCTACCCGTTCGCCAAGTACGACCAGGTCTTCACGCCCGAGTACAACATGGGGGCTATGGAGAACGCGGGAGCGGTCACCTTCACCGAGGTCTACGTCTTCCGCTCCAAGGTCTCCGAGTCGAAGGTCGAACGCCGGGCCCTGACCATCCTGCACGAGCTGGCCCACATGTGGTTCGGCAACCTCGTGACGATGAAGTGGTGGGACGACCTCTGGCTGAACGAGTCGTTCGCCGAGTGGGCCTCGACGACGTGCCAGGCCGAGGCCACCGAGTGGGTCGACGCCTGGACCACGTTCGGGACGGCCGAGAAGTCCTGGGCCTACACCCAGGACCAGCTCTCCTCCACGCATCCCATCGCCGCCGACATGCGTCACCTCGAGGACGTCGAGGTCAACTTCGACGGCATCACCTACGCCAAGGGGGCCTCGGTCCTCAAGCAGCTGGTCGCCTACGTCGGCCGCGAGGCCTTCGTGACCGCCCTGCGTGCGTACTTCTGCACGCACGCCTGGGGCAACACCACGCTCGCCGACCTGCTCGGCGAGCTCGAGCGGGCCTCCGGCCGCGACCTCGCCGCATGGGCCGGGCTCTGGCTCGAGACGGCCGGCGTCAACACCCTGCGCCCCGAGCTCGAGCTTGCCGACGACGGCACCTACCGCTCCTTCGCGGTGCGCCAGACGGCTCCCGACGAACACCCGACGCTGCGGCCGCACCGGCTCGGCATCGGGCTGTACACCGTCGTCGACGGGCGCCTGCGGCGCGACGCCTACCACGAGGCCGACATCGACGGCGAGCTGACCCCGGTCGGCGAGCTCGTCGGGGTCGTGCAGCCGGACCTGCTCCTGCTCAACGACAACGACCTGGCCTACGCCAAGATCCGCCTCGACGAGCGGTCCCTGGCCACCGCCCTGTCGCTGCCGCGCGGCTTCGGCGAGTCCCTGCCCCGCTCGCTGGTGCTGGGCGCGGCGTGGGACATGACCCGCGACGCCGAGATCCCGGCCCGCGACTTCGTCCGCCTCGTGCTGGCCGCCCTGCCCGGCGAGCGCGACTCGACCCTGCTGCGCGTCCTGCTCGGGCAGCTGCAGACCAGCGTGACCCTCTATGTCGCCCCCGAGCGCCGCGCCGAGATGCAGGCCCTGCTCGCGACCGCGCTGCGCGAGCTCGCCGAGCGGGCCGAGCCGGGCAGCGACGCGCAGTTCCAGCTCGTCGAGGGATGGGCCGACTACACCGTCGACCGGCGCGACGCCGACCGGTTCCAAGCCCTGCTCGCGGGCACCGAGCAACTGCCCGGCCTCGAGGTCGACACGGAGCTGCGGTGGACCCTCGTTCAGGCGCTGGCCGCGCTCGGCGTCGCGGACGAGCAGCGGATCGACACCGAGCTGCGGCGCGACCCGACCGCGACCGGCGAGGAGCGCGCGGCACAGGCCCGCGCCGCCCGCCCGACCGCCGCGGCCAAGGCCGACGCGTGGGCCCGGGCCGTCGAGCGCAACGACCTGCCCAACCAGATGGTCGAGTCCATCGCTGCCGGCTTCCGGCGCGTCACCGACCCGTCGCTGCTGGCCCCGTACGTCACGCGCTACCACGACATGCTGGTCGGCGCGTGGGAGTCCCGAAGCGTCGCGATGGGCGAGCGCGTCGTCGGCGGGTTCTACCCGTTCCGGCTCGCCGACGAGTCGCTCCGCCAGGCCTCCGACGCCTGGCTGGACGCCCACCCCGACGCGCCGGCCGGCCTGGTGCGGACGGTCGCGGAGAACCGTGACGCGATCGCGCGGGCCTTGCGCGCGCAGGCGAAGGACGCCGACGCCCCCTGAGCGTGGCAGCGACCGCCGGGTGGGCGGCATACGTTTGAATGGCTCGTATGCCGCCCAGCTCGCCGCCGTCACTCACCTGGCCCGGGGTGCGTGACTGGCTGCTCGGCGCGCCGGTCCAGGTCCTCGTCGTAATCGTGGGGGCGGTGGTCGTGCGGTGGCTGCTGCTGCGCCTGGTCGACCGCGGCGTGGCGACGGCCACCAGCCGGCGGGCCCAGCGCCTGGCCGAGCTGCCCGGGCTGACCGGGCGGGCGCTGGCCGAGGCGACCGGCGTCAGCAACGCGCGTCACGTGCAACGCGCCCGCACCATGGGGGCCGTGCTGCGCAGCGTCATCACCGTGGTCGTGGGCACGATCGCGCTGCTGACCGTCCTGGCCATCGTCGGCATCCCCCTCGGCCCGATGCTCGCGTCGGCGGGGATCGGCGGGGTGGCCCTCGGTTTCGGGGCGCAGAGCCTGGTCAAGGACTTCCTGTCGGGCATCTTCATGATCATCGAGGACCAGTACGGGGTCGGTGACGTGGTCGACACCGGCGAGGTCGTCGGCACCGTCGAGGACGTCTCGCTGCGGGTGACGCGGCTGCGCGACGCGCAGGGCGTGATGTGGTACGTCCGCAACGGCGAGATCATCCGCATCGGCAACAAGTCGCAGGGCTGGTCCACGGCGATCGTCGACATCCCGATCGCCTACGACGAGGACCTCGAACGGGCCCAGTCGATCATCCGGCAGGTCGCCGCCGACCTGGCCGGGGAGCAGGAGTGGGAGCGGACGCTGCTCGAGCCGCCCCAGGTCGTCGGGGTCGAGTCGATCGGCGGCGGTGCGATCACGATCCGGGTCCTGGCCAAGTGCGTCGCCGAGGGCCATTTCGGGCTGCAGCGCGAGCTGCGGGAGCGGATCAAGGTGGCCTTCGACGCAGCAGGGGTGCGCGGCCCGGCCGCACTGCCGCTGCCGCCCTACGGATCCACCAAGCCCTGACCGGGGTGCGGGGTCGGGGTAGGCCGGGTCGCCGGTCATGGTCAGGTCGCCGGTCATGTCGCGCCG
>NZ_JBDIAQ010000181.1:0-6161 GCF_039812505.1 Intrasporangium sp.
CTTCGCCGCGGGCCCGGCACGCAGCCCGGCCGCGCACCGGATCCTCGGACGGCTCGAGGACGTCGGCCTGGGCTACCTCACGCTGGGGCAGCCGCTGACGACCCTCTCCGGAGGTGAGCGGCAGCGGCTGCGGCTGGCGGCGCAGATGGGGGAGCGGGGCGAGGCCTACGTGCTCGACGAACCGACCAGCGGCCTGCACCTCGCCGACGTTCAGCACCTGCTCGCCCTGCTGGACCGGCTCGTCGACTCGGGCCGGTCCGTCATCGTCATCGAGCACCACCTGGCCGTGGTGGCGCACGCCGACTGGGTCATCGACCTGGGCCCGGGAGCCGGCCACGACGGCGGCCGGGTCGTCTTCGAGGGCACCCCGGCAGACCTGGTGGCAGACGGGTCGACGTTGACCGGCAGGTACCTGGCCGCGTACGTCGGCTCAGACCCGTCAGCGGGGTCAGGACGAGGTGCGCCCGTAGAACAGCTGTGAGGTCAGGTCGTTCAGGCGCATGTCGGGCACCTCGCCGTAGGTGAGCACCGAGTTGACCCGCGGCGTCCTGCCCTGCACCGGGGTCACCCAGTGCAACGCGTTGTGGCCGTGGAAGAAGGCGAGCGAGCCGGGGGCGCTGGGCAGCACCTTCAGCGCGGACGGGTCGCCGTCGAGGACCCGCCGGACGCCCTCGTAGTTCGGGTCGTCGGCGGTGCGCAGGCCCGGCACGTAGACGAACTCGCCGCCGCGCTCGGCCGGCTGGTACATCACCGTCACCGAGAACTCGCTGCGGTCGAAGTGCCAGCCCAGCTCGTCACCCGGCTCGAAGGTGGTGACCTGCAGCGCGTCCAACGGATCCGCGCTGCGGTAGAGCACGGGCTTGTCCAGCACCCGTCGGATGAACTCGGTCAGCTCGTCGGACTCGTAGAGCCGGCGCAGCGGGGCGTCCGCCGGGAGGTAGTCGTAGGCGATGCCGTGCTTGGCCGAACGAACCAGCCGGGCCCGCGGGTCACCGTCCGGGACTCCCTCGGCGGGCGGCTCGAAGTAGACGGTGTGCCTCTGGTCGGACTTCCAGGCCTTGCCCGAGAGCTGGTGGGCGAGTTGCACCATCGCCGCGACGGCGCCCGGGGTGATGAAGCCGGGGAGGTTGCACACGCCCTCCTCGGCGAGCTGCCGCCGGCACCGCTCGACGAGGTCGACGCCGTGCCGGCCGTCGAGGTCGTGGATGGGGTAGCGCTGGAGGTCGACGACGTCGGCAAAGGCGGGGGCGGTGGGCACACCCACGGCAACCTCCTGGTTCTGGTCGGGTCGGGTCCCGGCGGCTGGTCGGGTCCGCGCGGCTCGCGACCGGACCCGGGCCGGGTCCCGCAGTGTATCGAGGGCTACCCGCGCGGGGTGGAACCCGGCAGGGGCGGCACCACCGGCGGCAGCGGCCGCGACGGGGCCGACCGGCGCAGGCCGGGCCGCGGCTCCCCCTCGAGTGGGTCGGTGAACGGCTGCTCGTCGCCGTAGCAGCGCGTCCCACGGGCCGGGACGGCCACCCGGAGCAGGTAGGCGTCGACCGCGTCGGTGACGCACCCGGAGGTGCCGTATGCCGTGTGCCCCCAGCTGTCGCTGCTCAGCAGCCGGCTGTTCGGCAGGAGCGCGGCGGCCGACACGGCACCGTCATAGTTCGTGGCGGGGTCCCAGTAGTTGCCCACCACGAGCACCGGCCGCGCGGTCTGCCGCGTGAACGGGCCGCGGTACGAGTCCGCGTCCCGCACCGTCCACGTCGAAGAAGCGCAGGGCGCCGAGGCCCAGGTCCACATCGGGCCGAAGCCGGGGGCCGTCCGGTCGGCGAGGGCGGCATACCCCTGCCAGGCGGCGGCGAGGCGTGGGTTGCGGCTGTCGGTGCACGCGACCGTCTGGAACGTCTCGAGACTGTTGTCGTAGGGGAACCCCCAGCCCGCGCGAGCGCCCGTCGCGCGCAGCGTGGGCCTGGTCGGGCTCTGCTCGGGGAACACCTGCGCGAGCCGGCGCTGCAGGGACCTCGCCGCGCCCTCCTTCTGGGCGGGCTGGGACTGCTCCGACAGCAGGGTCCAGGCGAAGGTCAGGTCCATGTCGATGAAGCTGCTGCCGGAGGGAGAGTAGAGGTCGCTGAGCAGCATGGCGATCAGGTTCTGGTAGGTGAGCGTGTACCACACCTCGCCGGTGTCCGGGTCGGTCACCGTGAGCGGCGCCTCCTTCAACGCCGCGATGATGCGGTCGTACAGCTGCGTCGGGTCCCCGTACCGGGCCAGCTCGCAGTAGTCCGGACCAGCAGTGCCGCAGCGGCGCAGGATCTCCCGCAACGCCTTGGCGGCGCCCTCGCCGGACCTGATCCGCTGGGTCTGGGGGAGCGCGGTGTTCCCGGTGCCGGCCCACCCGATCGGGTCGAGCACGCCGTCGATCGCGATGGCGCGCACCCGGTCCGGGAACAGGTTGGCGTAGACCTGCCCCAGGTAGGTGCCGTAGGAGAAGCCGAGGTAGGTCAGGGTGCGGTCGCCCAGCGTCCGGCGCAGCACGTCCATGTCGCGGGCCACCTGCGCGGTCGACATGTGCGCCGTCAGCGGGCGTCCCGTGCTCGAGCAGGCCTGACCGAACTTCCTTGAGGAGGCGACGTATCCGCGCGTCTCTGCCTTCGTGTAGGGGAACGGGACGTCCATCCCGGAAAGCGCCTCGGCCTGCGCGGCGAAGTTGCGCCAACACCGCACGTTGTCGCTGAAGTTGACGCCGCGCGGGTCGACGCCCACGATGTCGAACCGTGCGAGCAGGTCGGGGCTCAGGAAGTCGGGCGCGGAGGCGGCGAACTGGACGCCGGAGCCGCCGGGCCCACCGGGGTTCAGGAAGAGCGAGCCGACCCGGCGCTTCGGGTCCGCGGCGCGGATCCGGAACAGCGCCACCTCGGTCTGGGCGCCGCGCGGGCGGTCGTAGTCCACCGGCAGCCGCACGGTGCCGCACTGCGCGCGGGGCGTGACGATGCTGCAGTCGAACCAGTCGATCCGAGGCTTGGTCACCGAGTCGACGCGCCTGGCCTCGGTCGCACTCGTGCGGTCGGTGCCCGTCTTCGCCTGGCTCGGGGCCGCCGGCGCGACCACCGCGACGGCCATCGCGACTGCCACTGCCAACACGCTGCCCAGACCTCGTCGAACCGACACGACAGTTCCCCCCTTGTCTCGGCACCGCCTCGGCGCGGCGGTCGCCTGTGTGGTGGGGCACATCCTGCTGGGTGCCCGACCGGCGCGCAACTCGAAGACGAGGGTGCGTGGGCCGCGCTGTCGGTGCCTGCCGCCCGGTGGGGCCCGCGCCGCGACCGACTGGTTCGCGAACCGATCGGGCGAACGCTCGCGGGCAGCCGGTTGGTCACGCATGTCCATGCTGCGTACCCTGCCGCCATGCCCACGGTGAGCATCGGGCTCACAAACGGCTCTTGCCATCACGATCCGAAGCAGGTAGGTCGAGGTCGCAGCATCCGCAGCGAGACGTCCCGGCCCCGCGACGCCAGCTGCGCCACCTTCGCGACCTCCCGCTGGCGCAGCGTCGTGACCGACACGTCGAAGTTCGGGCCCTCCCCGGTGGACAGACACCCGTCGACCACCTCGGCGAGCTGCTCGGCCCACCACACCGCCGCGTCCTGCACCGCCTGGGGGAGGGCGTCGAACTCCGGGGTGCGGACCAGCGGGCGCCGCTGCTGCCCACCGAGCACCGCGAAGTCCGGCGCACCCAGCAGGGTCGGCCGCGACACGACCCGGTCCGATACCCCCGTGCTCGACAGGTCGACGTGATCGTCACACACACCCAGCACCCGCCAGTCCCGGTCCTCGAACCGGACCGTGTCCCGGACGCGAACCGCCTTGACGCTCATCGTGACTCGCCGGCCGAAATCGGGTTCTTCCGGCATCGGTGTGGGTGAGGTTCGGCTCTGACCCTGATCTTTCAGCCGGCCTCGTTGAGGCCTCGATTTGTGACGCCCGGGAGTCGGGGGGGTTGGTAACGGTGCTGTCACCAACCCCAATGGAGGGGGGTCCGTGTCCTCGAATGTCTGGCTCAGGTCCCTGTTGAGGACTGCGCCCGCTTGATCGTGCGATGCACCGTCGAGCGGGCCACCCCGAACAGCTCGCCGAGTTCGGCGGTGGTGTGCTCGCCAGCATTGTGCAGCTTCACCAGGTGTGCTTCTTGTTTTGGTTTCAGTTTCGGCTGCTTGCCATGCAGTCGACCCTTGGCCTTGGCGACCTTCATGCCTTCTCTCGTCCTCAACCTGATCAGGTCGGCCTCAAACTCGGCGACCATCGCCAGGACGTTGAACAGCAACCTGCCCACAGGGTCGGTCGGGTCATGGACAGACCCGCCGAGGCTCAACTTCACGTCACGAGCCGTCAGTTCATCAACGATGTCGCGTGCATCCGCCAAGGAGCGGGCCAGCCGGTCGAGCTTGGTGACCACGAGGGTGTCCCCGGCGCGGCACGCCGCCAGCGCCTCACGCAACCCCGGACGGGCACGGTTAGCTCCAGGGTCCGGTCGCGGATGTACTCGCGTTCCATCCCGGACAGGGCAGCCAGCACCGTGAAGACGATCCCGGAGGGGTCGTGCGATCCCTGCAGCTCGCCGGTGAGGAACTCCAGCCCGATGTCGCCGACCTTCAGCTGCTCGGCCAGCGCCGCGAGCTCGATGCCCCGGCCGAGCCGCTTGTGCTCGTGCACCACGAGCGTGACCGCCACCCCGGAGGCCCGCAGCTCGCCGGCCAGGGCGAGGGCATGCTCGAGCTCGGGACGGCTGGTGGCGCGGGTGGAGATCGTCTCACGAAAGATCCGGGTGAGGCCGGCGGCCGTGAGCGAATCGAGCTGGGTGTCCAGGGACTGGCGGGCGGTGGAGGCTCGGGCGTATCCGATCCGCACGTGTCCGCTCGTTGCGGCCCTGCCCGGTGCGGGCCGGGGCAGCTCGACCCAGACCGACCCGGGCTTGCGCAGCGGCGGGGTCGGCACGTTCAGGGCCTTGACCAAGGAGGGGACGAGCCGGAACCGGGCGGTGTGATACTGGATGGCCACCTTCCCCTTGCCGGTCCGGCACGGAGACCCGGCCGGGGCGGCGCAGGCGGTCATCGGGCAGTCGCGGGCCTCCACGCGCAAGAAGCCGTCGCTCACCCCGGAACCGTTTCATGATGGTGTTTCACAGGTCCAGGCGTATGCACCGACCTATGAAACACCGAACCCCCCGGGACAGCCCTGGCCAGAGGCGACGTTTCATAGGCGGTCGCCTATGAAACATCGGTGACCGCCCCCGGCATCTCGCTGAGACCTCGCTATCGCCACTGGCCGTTCCGTTGTTGCTCAAGCCCCCCAGGGGCCTTCCGGTAGTGGAAGCACGACTACGTGTGCCGGGGATGGGACGATCAGCGAGGAGCACGACAACATCCTTGGCGGCCCGGGAGCACGATGTGCGCATCGACTGCGACAAGACGTGCCGAGCGGAGTGGCACCTCGTCGCAGGCAGGGCGTGCGGGACTGGGCTCTGCAACCCGGCGTCTATGGGCCGCCGCTGCCTTGAACGAGGCAGAACCGCACGCCGCGGGACACCGGGCTATGCCGACTCGTCGCGGGCAGGCGGCCGGATCATCAGCACGTCCGAGACGCCACCCTGATTCACGCAGTCCTGCGCGAAGTCGTGAACGTGCCAGAAGTCCTCCTCCGGCTCGATAACACCCGAACGCGTCCCGAGCCGCAAAGTGGCCTTCGTTCAGTCGGGATCGTGCTCGTATGGCGGGGCCTCGGCAGCAGTTGTCCGGGAGCCGACGTCGAGCTTGGTGAAGCTGTTGGAGGTGTGCCGGGCGGGTCGGACGACAAACGCACCTACCTGGTCGCGCCGAATCGCCGCCGGGTCCGGCGTCACCCCGGCCTACCGTCGAGCGACACCTCGCGACGGCACGCGATACCGCTGCTGGGCGCGTACCGCTGCCGCTTGCACCGAGCCGACGTCGAGGCGGCTGACCGGCTACGCCGGGCCTGGGCAACGTCGGCAGTCCTCGGCCCGGATCGGCTGGTCGTCTCAGCTGCGATCTTGTGCTGGGTTGCGTTGGGCCGCGCCCGTAGCCGATGAACCTTAAAGGGTTGTTAAAGAAGTTGGTGATTCTGCTGTGAGCCGCCGGGTTCGTGCCGGATGATCTGCG
>NZ_JBDIAQ010000182.1:0-6084 GCF_039812505.1 Intrasporangium sp.
CCGGCCGCCCCCGAGGTGGTCAGGTCACCCGGACCGCGTGAAGTGGTGGTCGCTGATCACGTAACCCGAGTTGAGGTAGAGCCGGTGGGCGGTTGCCCGGTGCAGCCCGACCGCCGAGTCGAGATGCACCTGCCTGCAGCCCTGGCGGACGGCCTCGTCGTGGATCCACGCCAGCAGCCCGCTGGCCAGGCCCCGGCCGCGGGCCGCAGGCGAGGTCGACAGGTCGTCGATGTAGAGGTGTCGTCCCCAGGCCAGCTTGGTGACCTGCCGGAAACCGGCGACGGCAAGCGCATCGCCCCCGTCGTCGGGCAGCACCGCCACCAGGCGGTAGCCCTCGGGTCGCTGGACCCGGTCGATCTGATCGACGAAGTCCTCCCGGCTGACGAGGGCGGGACGCAGCTCTCGCATGGCACTGAAGGCGAGGCCGGTATCGGGCGGCAGGAGCTCGGTCAACATGGCCACCAGCATGCCGGACCCGGCGACCCGCGCCCTGCTGCCGCGCTGCACCCCGATTCGGTACGGTCGACACGTGACTGACCCCGCGAAGAAGCCCCCGGCCGGCGCCACCCCCGATCCAGAGCCCGCAGTCGCCGATGCTCCCGCCGCCGCCGAGCCGACGACCACCGCCAAGCCGGCGCGCAAGTCCGCCCCTCGCAAGACCGCCGCGGCCAAGACCACGGCGGCCAAGACCACGGCTGCCAAGGCCGCCCCCCGCAAGGCCGCCGCCAAGCGGGCACCTCGCAAGACCGCCGCACCCGCGGCGAAGACCACGCCGCCCCCGGCTCCGCCCGCCGACGAGGCCTTCTTCGACGAGACCGAGGCGGGTGCCAGCCACCTGGCCCCCGAGCACGAGGTGTCGGTCGTGCCGAAGCTCGGCGGGGTGCCCGACGGCGTCCGGCGCATCGGGCGCATTCCCGTCCTGGACGTCGAGCCGACCGTGCGCCACGGCGAGCTGCCCGCCAAGTCGGTCGTGCACGAGCAGTTCGTCATCCGGGCCAAGGTGTTCCGCGAGGGACACGACGCGGTGAACGCCACCGCGGTGCTGACCGACCCCGACGGCGGGGACCACTACTTCCCGATGCGGATCGACAACCCCGGGCTGTCCGCGTGGAGCGCGACGGTCGTCGCCGACCGGCCCGGTTGGTGGAGCTATCGCATCGAGGCCTGGTCGGACCCGTACTCGAGCTGGGCCCACGACGCGGGCATCAAGATCGGTGCCGACATCGACGTCGAGCTGATGTGCGCCGAGGGGGTGCGCGTGCTCGACCGGTTCCGCCGCGCGATCGCCGGCCAGGGCGCGGACACCAGCGCCGTCGACCGGGCGATCGACGCGCTGAAGGACACCGGACGGCCGGTCGTCGAGCGCTACTCGCTGGCCGTCTCCGAGGAGATCCGCGGGTTGCACCGGCTGATCCCGCTGCGCGAGCTCGTCTCCCCGTCGGCGTCCTACCCGCTGCTGGTCGAGCGCGAGCTGGCGCTGTACGGCGCGTGGTACGAGATCTTCCCGCGTTCGGAGGGCGCGTACTACGACGAGCAGGCCGGTCGCTGGGTCTCCGGGACGCTCCGGACGGCGGCGGACCGGCTGCCCGGCATCGCGCGGATGGGGTTCGACGTGGTCTACCTCACCCCGATCCACCCGATCGGCACCACCGCGCGCAAGGGCCCGAACAACTCCCTCGTCGCCGGGCCGGGCGATCCCGGGTCCCCCTACGCCATCGGCTCACCCGACGGCGGGCACGACTCGATCCACCCCGACCTGGGCACCTTCGAGGACTTCGACTTCTTCGTCGAGCAGGCCCGGCGGAACGGGCTCGAGGTGGCCATGGACCTGGCGCTGCAGGCCTCCCCCGACCATCCCTGGGTCCACACGCACCCCGAGCTGTTCACCACCCGTGCCGACGGGACGATCGCCTACGCCGAGAACCCGCCGAAGAAGTACCAGGACATCTACCCGCTCAACTTCGACAACGACCCGGCGAGCGCGTACGCGGAGGTGCGCCGGGTGATCCAGGTCTGGCTCGACCACGGCGTGCGGATATTCCGGGTCGACAACCCGCACACCAAGCCGGTCGCCTTCTGGCAGTGGCTGATCGCCGACGTCGCCAAGCGGTACCCCGAGACGATCTGGCTGGCCGAGGCCTTCACCAAGCCGGCCATGATGCGGGCCCTGGCCGAGGTCGGCTTCCAGCAGAGCTACACCTACTACGCGTGGCGCAACCTGCGGTGGGAGCTCGAGGAGTACGGCCGCGAGCTGGCCGGCGACTCGGCGGCATACATGCGCCCGTCCTTCTGGCCGACCACGCACGACATCCTCACGCCGTACATGCAGTACGGCGGCCCGGCCGCCTGGAAGGTCCGCGCGGCCGTCGCGGCGACGATGTCGCCGACCTACGGCATCTACAGCGGCTACGAGCTGCACGAGCACGTCGCGCGCCAGGGCGCCGAGGAGCAGCTGGACAACGAGAAGTACCAGTACAAGGACCGGCAGTGGTTCCGCTACGAGCCGGGCGGCGACCTCGAGGGGCAGAGCCTCGCGTGGTACCTGCAGCGGCTCAACGAGATCCGCCGCGCCCACCCGGCGCTGCGCTGGCTGCGCAATCTGCGCTTCCACACCGCCGACGACGAGAACGTGCTGGTCTTCTCCAAGAGCCGCCTGGTCGACGGCGGGCGCGACACGATCCTCGTGGTGGCCAACCTCGACCCGCACACCACCCGGGAGACCACCGTCCACCTCGACATGGCCGCGCTCGGGATGGCGAGCTGGTCCACCTTCTCGGCCCACGACCTGGTCACCGACAGCTGGTGGGACTGGCGCTCCGACAACTTCGTGCGGGTCGGGCCCGACTGGGAGCCGGTGCACATCATCGAGGTGCGGAGCCACTGAGGTGCAGGGCCTCAACCTCTCGCAGCCGGGCCTGCGCCACGACCCGCAGTGGTACCGCACCGCGGTCTTCTACGAGGTCCTCGTGCGCGCGTTCGCCGACTCGAAGGGGTCCGGGGCGGGCGACTTCACCGGCCTGATCGGACGGCTCGACTACCTGCAGTGGCTGGGGGTCGACTGCCTGTGGCTGCCCCCCTTCTACGCCTCCCCGCTGCGCGACGGCGGCTACGACATCGCCGACTTCAAGGCGATCCTGCCGGAGTTCGGCACCCTGCCGCAGTTCACCGAGCTGGTCTCGCAGGCCCACGCCCGCGGCATCCGCATCGTCACCGACCTGGTGATGAACCACACCAGCGACCAGCACCCGTGGTTCCAGGCCTCCCGGGCCGAGCCGGACGGACCCTACGGCGACTACTACGTCTGGTCCGACACGGACGAGCCCTACGCCGACGCCCGGATCATCTTCGTGGACACCGAGGTGTCGAACTGGACCTTCGACGCGGTGCGGCGGCAGTTCTTCTGGCACCGCTTCTTCTCGCACCAGCCCGACCTCAACTTCGAGAACCCGGCCGTGCAGGAGGCCATGTTCGACATCGTCCGGTTCTGGATGGACCTGGGCATCGACGGGTTCCGGCTCGACGCCATCCCCTACCTGTTCGAGGAGGAGGGGACCATCTGCGAGAACCTGCCGCGTACGCACGAGTTCCTGACCCGGCTGCGCGCCATGGTCGACGCGGAGTACCCGGGGCGGGTCCTGCTCGCCGAGGCGAACCAACCGCCGGCTGAGGTCGTCGACTACTTCGGCACCGAGCAGGCGCCGGAGTGCCAGATGTGCTTCCACTTCCCGGTCATGCCGCGCCTGTTCTACGCGCTGCGCGAGGGGCGGGCCCACCCGATCGTCGACGTGCTCGACCAGACCCCACCGGTGCCCGAGGGCGCGCAGTGGGGCACCTTCCTGCGCAACCACGACGAGCTGACCCTCGAGATGGTCACCCCCGAGGAGCGGGCCGCCATGTACGGGTGGTACGCCCCCGACCCGAGGATGCGCGCCAACGTCGGCATCCGCCGACGGCTGGCCCCGCTGCTGGACAACTCCCGGCCCGAGATCGAGCTGATCCACGCGCTGATCCTGTCGCTGCCCGGCTCCCCGTGCCTGTACTACGGCGACGAGATCGGCATGGGCGACAACATCTGGCTGACCGACCGCGACGCCGTGCGCACCCCGATGCAGTGGACCCCGGACCGCAACGCCGGCTTCTCGAGCGTCGACCCGGGCAAGCTCTACCTGCCGGTCATCGCGAGCCTCGTCTACCACTACAACAACGTCAACGTCGAGGCCCAGATGGCCTCGTCGTCCTCGCTGCTGCACTGGGTGCGCGGGATGCTGCAGGTGCGCGGACGCCACCGTGTCTTCGGCCTGGGCGACTTCACCATCGTGCCCAACGACAACGAGGCGATGCTCTCCTTCGTCCGGTCGGTGGCAGCGGATGGCACCGAGCCCGCCGAGACGGTCCTGTGCGTCAACAACCTGGCCAACCGGCCCCAGGCGGCCACCCTCCAGCTGCCCGAGCACCTCGGCGAGCGCCGCCTGGTCGACCTGTTCGGCGGCAGCAACTTCCCGTGGGTCGCGGCCGACGGGCGGGTCACCATCACGCTGGGCTCGCGCGACTTCTTCTGGCTGCTGATCGCTCCGAGGGAGGGCGGCTGATGGCCGTCATCCACCACCACGCCCGGCTGGTGCCCTCCAAGGTCGAGCTGGTCACGGGCTGGATCCAAGGGCAGCGCTGGTACGGCGGCAAGGGGCACGTCCCGGTCCTTCGCCGGGTGGGCGGCTACCGGATGGACGACCCGGACGGCGAGGTCGGCATCGAGACCCTGCTGCTGCTCGACGAGGCGGCAGATCCCCCGGTCGTCTACCAGGTCCCCCTGACCTACCGGGGCGCACCGCTCGAACCGGCCGAGCAGGCGCTCGTCGGCACTATCGAGCACAGCGTCCTGGGCACCCGATGGGTCTACGACGCCCCCCACGACCCCGTCTACGCCCGCGCCCTGGCCGAGACCATCCTCGGCTCGCACGACACCGTCGGCGCCGAGGCCACGGCCGGCTCCAACGCGGTGGCGAGCGGGCACGCCACGGGGCGGCTCGACGGCATCGTGACCAACTCGAACGTGCTGACCGGGGAGCAGTCGAACACCTCGGTCATCTGCCGGCTGCGCGGGCGCGACGGAGCGCACGTGCCCCCGGTGATCATCAAGGTGTTCCGCACGGTGCAGCCCGGCGACAACCCCGACGTCGTCGTCCAGTCCGCGCTCACCGACGCCGGCTCGGCCCGGGTGCCGATCTCGGCCGGGCACCTCGACGGAGCGTGGGAGGCCCCCGACGGGCAGCGGGTCGAGCACGGTCACCTCGCCTTCGCCCAGGAGTTCATCCCCGGGGTGCAGGACGCCTGGCGGGTCGCCCTCGTCGCCGCGACCGCCGGCGTCGACTTCGCCGCCCGGGCCCACGACCTGGGGGCGGCCACCGCGCAGATCCACCGCGACCTCGCGGCCCGGCTCGGGACCGAGCCGGCGGACGACGCGGCACGCCGGCGCCTGGTCACCGAGCTCGAGGGCCGGTATGCCGCCGCCGCCCGGGCCGTCCCCGAGCTCGCCTCCCGACGGGCTGGGTCGCTGCGCGCGCTGCGCGCCATTCGCTACGCCGAGTGGCCGCCGCTGCAACGCATCCACGGCGACTACCACCTCGGCCAGGTGCTCGACGTGCCGGGCCGGGGCTGGGTCGTGATCGACTTCGAGGGCGAGCCGCTGCGGCCGCTGGCCGATCGCAACCGGCCCGACCTGCCCGAGCGCGACATCGCCGGGATGCTGCGCTCGTTCGACTACGTGGCCGGCTCGGTCCGGCTCAGCGACGGGGTCGACGCCGGCGCCTGGGCGACGGCCTGCCGGACGGCCTTCCTGGCCGGGTACGCCGAGGTCGCGGGCCCGCACGACGACGCGCGGCTGGCGCTGGTCCGGGCGCTCGAGCTCGACAAGGCCCTGTACGAGGTCGTCTACGAGGCTCGTAACCGACCGGGGTGGCTGCCGATCCCGCTGGGGGCCGTCCGGCGCCTGCTCGACGACAAGGAGAGACCATGACCGGCACCGACGGACCGACCGCCCCGCAGAGTGGTGCGACCGCCCCGCAGGACGGACCGACCGCCCCGCAG
>NZ_JBDIAQ010000183.1:0-6008 GCF_039812505.1 Intrasporangium sp.
AGAACGCGCAATGTGGAGCGCAGCCTCAGGCGTCTTGGCGTCAACCTCGAGGGTGAAGGTGACACGACCCGTCGCGAGCTCAGCGCCCAGGTCCGGGTCGATGATGCCGTCCAGAGCGAGGAGTTGCTCGGCCACGCGGTCGAGGTGCTCCTCAAGCCTCTCGACCTCCGTCCCGTCGCCGGTGACGTGGTACGACAGGGCAAGGTGATAGCGCGTGGTGGTCATCTCCGGGCCTCCTTCCAGCAGGTGGTCCGCTGCAGATGCCTGGTCAAGTTGAGCAGGTACCTGCTCCCAGCTGGTGTCACGTGCACGGTTTACATGCGCTTCTTCTCGCAGTTGTGAAGTATGACTTGCCCCTTTCAACGCGCCAACCCTGCGCCTCTGCGCTCCGGAGCAGCTTCTTCAGGTCCTTGTTCGGGTGGCGTGGGCGCGGGGACACGGCATCGGATGCCAGCCCGAACTGTCTCCGCGCAAGAGGTCCCACGGTGGCCCCGCCGCAGCAAGCCCACGCCTACCTCCTGCCCAAGGACCAAGGCAAGAGCCAGCCCCACTGCGACCGGCTCTCGCCCGCACCCCGGGCCGAAGTGCACTCCTCATAGACTGCTTGCAGGAGGCGATCAGATTGCACGACACGAGCGTGAGCGCGCTGATGGAGCACGAGCACCACGAGATCGACAAGATCATCGAGCACTTCGTCGCGGGGCTGGGCGAGGGCAAGCTGCGTCACAAGGACCTGGCCCGGGCCAACGACCTGCTCAAGCGGCACATCTACGTCGAGGAGGAGCTCATCTTCCCGGCGCTGCGGGCCAAGGGGATGCTGGCCCCGGTCCTGGTCATGCTGCGCGAGCACGGTGAGATCTGGCGCACCCTCGACGCGCTCGACCTCGAGGTGGGCCCGGGCACGGCCGCCGAGTGGGTCCCCGACCGGTGCCACCAGCTGCTCCAACAGCTCGAGACCCACAACGGCAAGGAGGAGCCGATCATCTACCCGCAGGCCGACACGCTGCTGACCGACGAGCAGCAGCACGCCGTGCGCGACTTCCTGCACTCGGGCAAGATGCCGGACGGCTGGGTGTGCGCTCAGGCCCCCAACGGCTGAGCGGCTCGATGACGATCCACTCCGAGCACCCGTTCCAGGCGGCCGAGGCCGACCGCGACCCGGTGCGACGGCTGCGCGGCCGGGTCGGGGCGACGGTGTCGCTGTGGACCTCGGGGACCGGCATCGAGCGGGCCGGGCTCACGGTCTCGTCCTACCTGGTCTCGCCGGGGGAGCCGGCCCACATTCTGGGGCTGCTGCATCCGGAGTCGGCCCTGCTCGAGCGGCTGCTGGACACCGGCACCGCAGTGGTCCAGCTGCTCGAATGGCGCGACCGCGAGCTGGCCGACGTGTTCGCCGGGCTCTTCCCGGCGCCCGGTGGTCGGTTCCGGCGCGGCACCTGGGAGCAGACCGACTGGGGGCCGGTGCTCACGACCGCGTCGGCCTGGGCCGGTGTCCGGCTGGCCGACCCCGCGCTGCATCGAGCGGTCGGGTGGTCCGACCTGGTCGACACGGTCGTCGAGTCGGTCGTCATCGAGGCGCAGTACCACCCTCTGGTCCACCGCCGCGGCCGCTACGTGCGGCCCGTGGGCTGAGGTCGCGTCGTCTGCCGGCCGGGGCAGGAGTCAGGGCCGGACGTCCGTTCGGGTGTCGATCGTGGGCCCCAGGCCACGCCATGCGAGGTCCGTCAGGATCCCGACGACGTCGCCCCGTGGCAGCCGGTCGGTCGAGCCCAGCCAGTCGTCGGCGACGGCCTGTACCGAGCCGACGAAGGCGATGGCCCACAGTCGGGCTCTACGGGGGTCTCCCGGCAGCGGGACCGATGACAGGAGCAGGTCGACGACCCGGTTCGTCGTCGCCTCCACAGGATCGTCGGGCAGCGGCCGGTCGACGAGCGGGCGGTTGACTACGAAGCGGTACACCTCGGCATCGGACTCGACGAGCGACAGGTAGGCCTCGACCGTCGAGGCGACCACGACCCGCAGGTCGTCGGTCCCGGCCGATGCCAGCGCCGTCGAGACGTGCCGGTAGACCCGCTGGTCGATGCGGTCGGCGACGGCCCGATAAAGGCCGGCCTTGTCGCCGAAGTGACGGTAGACGACCGTCTTGCTCGTCGCTGCGCTGTTCGCGATCTCGTCCATCCCGACCCCGGCCCCGTGGGCCCGGATGGCCCGGATCGTCGCATCGACCAACTCGGTTCGGCGGTGCTCTCGGTGGGCCTCCCACCGGGTGTCCCGACCATCCCTGGGCAGCGGCCCGAGCGGAGCCGCGGCCGGGGGAGTGGGCTGGTCCATGCCTCGACGGTAGCAGGCACCGCATGTATCGGATACTGTGGGTACCGATTACGTCCGATCCGCACCAGCCCCAGGAGTGCCTCCCATGCCGCAGACCGGCTCCCGTCCGCCCCGCCGTGCCGCCATCCTCGGCGGCAACCGGATTCCCTTCGCCCGAGCGCAGGGTGCCTACGCCAGGGCCTCGAACCAGGACATGCTCACCGCGGCTCTCGACGGGCTGGTGGCCCGCTTCGGCCTGGCCGGCGAGCGGATGGGCGAGGTCGCCGCGGGTGCGGTGCTCAAGCACAGCAGGGACTTCAACCTGACCCGGGAGTGCGTGCTCGGCAGCCGGCTCGACCCGCACACCCCCGCCTACGACGTCCAGCAGGCCTGCGGCACGGGCCTGGAGGCCACGATCCTCGTCGGGAACAAGATCGCCCTCGGCCAGATCGAGTGCGGTATCGCGGGTGGCACCGACACCGCCAGCGACGCGCCGATCGCCGTGTCCGAGGGCCTGCGCGAGACGCTGCTCGAGCTCAGCCGCGCCAAGAGCCTGCCCGCCCGGCTCAAGGCGCTCACCGGCCTGCGACCCGCTGACGTGCTGCCCGCCATCCCACGCAACCTCGAGCCACGCACCGGGCTGTCGATGGGCGAGCACATGGCCGTGACGACCGCGCAGTGGGGCATCACCCGTGAGGCACAGGACGAGCTCGCGGCCGCCAGCCACCAGCACCTGGCCGCCGCCTACGACCGTGGCTTCTTCGACGACCTGATGACCCCGTACCTCGGCCTGACGCGGGACAACAACCTGCGGCCGGACTCGACGGTGGAGCAGCTGGCCGGGCTGCGGACCGTCTTCGGCAAGGGTGACGAGGCGACGATGACCGCGGGCAACTCGACCCCGCTGACCGACGGGGCCTCGACGGTGCTGCTGGCCAGCGACGAGTGGGCCGACGCGCACCGGCTGACCCCACTGGCCTGGCTCGTGGACGGCGAGACCGCCGCCGTCGACTACGTCCACGGCGCGGAGGGGCTGCTCATGGCGCCCGCCTACGCCGTGCCCCGGCTGCTGGCCCGAAACGGCCTGACCCTGCAGGACTTCGACCTCTACGAGATCCACGAGGCGTTCGCCGCGACCGTGCTGACCGTGCTCAAGGCGTGGGAGGACCCGGACTACTGCCGTGACCGGCTGGGGCTGGACGAGCCGCTCGGCCCGATCGACCGGGACCGGCTCAACATCACCGGCTCGTCGCTGGCCACCGGTCACCCCTTCGCCGCGACCGGCGGCCGGATCGTCGCCACCCTCGCCAAGCTGCTCCACGAGAAGAAGCAGCAGCACCCGGACCGCACCGTCCGCGGCCTGATCTCCATCTGCGCTGCCGGCGGGCAGGGCGTCACCGCGATCCTGGAGGCCTGAGCATGAGCGACCTGCTCACCACCATCCTCACCTCGCCCGTGGCGAAGAAGGCGGGCGTCCCCCAGCCGACCCGGCTGCGACGGTACGAGCCGGGCGCGCCGCTGCTCGACGGACCGGTCCTGGTCACCGGCACCGGTCCGTATGCCGCTCGGCTGCGTGAGTGGGCCGGCGCGCTGGGTCTGTCCCTTGCGGATGCGCCGAACGGGACGGCCGACCGGGCCGGCGACGCAGCCACCGAGGCGACCGCCGGCCGGGGCGGCGCGGACGGGAAGGTGAGCGCCATCGTCGCCGACCTGAGCGACGCCACCGACCCGGGCGACCTAGCCGTGCTGCCGGCCCTCGCCCCGGTCGTGAAGCGGCTGCGGTCCAACGGCCGCGTGATCGTCGTCGGGACCGACCCGGCCGGCTTGGCCGACCCCGCGCACGCGGCGACCCAGCGGGCCCTGGAGGGCTTCGTGCGCTCGCTCGGCAAGGAGCTGCGGGCCGGCTCGACCGCGAACCACGTGCTCGTCCGGGGTGATGCCTGGGACGGGCTGCGCGCTGCGGTGGCCTTCTTCCTGTCCGGGCGGTCTGCCTACGTGGACGGGCAGGTCGTGCGCGTCGACGAGACCCGCGGCACGAACCCGGACGAGGCGCGACCCCTCGACGGCAAGGTCGCCGTCGTCACCGGTGCCGCCCGTGGGATCGGCGCCGAGATCGCGACCGTGCTGGCCCGGGACGGTGCCACGATCGTCGCCGTCGACGTCCCCGCCGCCGGTGAGTCACTGGCCCGGGTGGCCAACCAGGTGCACGGCACGGCGCTGCACCTGGACGTGACCTCCCCCGACGCCGGGGCCAGGATCGTCGAGCACGCCCGCTCCCGCTACGGCCGCTTCGACGTCGTCGTGCACAACGCCGGGATCACCCGGGACAAGCTCCTGGTCAACATGGACCAGCCCAGGTGGGACAGCGTGCTGGACGTGAACCTGCGGTCCATCCTGCGGATGAACGAGGCCGTGCTCGGCGCCGGTGGTCTCGACGAGGGCGGCCGGATGGTGTGCCTCGCCTCGATCGCCGGGATCGCCGGCAACCGCGGGCAGACGAACTACGGCGCCAGCAAGGCCGGCGTCATCGGGCTGGTGACCGCAACCGCGGCCCAGGTGCGCGATCGGGGAATCACCATCAACGCGGTTGCGCCCGGGTTCATCGAGACGGAGATGACGGCACGGATTCCCTTTGCCACCAGGGAGGTCGGGCGCCGGATGAACTCGCTGCAGCAGGGCGGCCTGCCGCGTGACGTCGCCGAGACGATCGCCTGGCTCGTCCAGCCCGGCGCGGCGGCCGTGACGGGTCAGGTCCTGCGGGTCTGTGGCCAGAGCCTGCTCGGGGCGTGAGGCGATGACACGCGAGATCCTCCTCGACGGACCCCCGGACCTGCGCCGCATCTACGCCACCGCCGCGCTCAAGCGCGGCGGCAGGCAGAACCGGCTGCCCGAGGTGCGCGCGGAGCGCCGGGGGGTCCGGGTCGACCCCAACAACCTCGCGCGGTACGCGCACGCCTGCGGCTTCACGTTCGGCGGACGGCTGCCCCTGCCGTACCCGCACCTGCTCGGCTTCCCGCTGCAGATGGTCGTCATGAGCCGGCGAGACTTCCCGCTGCCGCTGGTGGGCGCGGTGCACGTCGAGAACTCCATCACCGTGGACCGGCCGCTGTCCTTGGCCGACTCGCTCGATGTCGCGGTCCGGGCAGAGCGCCTGCGGCCGCATCCGAAGGGACGCCAGGTCGACCTGGTGACTGAGGTCGGGGCCGCCGGCGAGGTGGCCTGGCGGGGGGTCAGCACCTACCTGGCACGCGGTGCCGGACATCCCGACGCCGAGGTGTCGGAGCCTGCGCCGCTCAACCCCCTCGAGGGCGTCGCGACCGGGCCGACCTGGCGGTTCGGCGCCGACACCGGGCGGATGTTCGCCGGGATCA
The DNA here is from genome assembly GCF_039812505.1 of Intrasporangium sp. GTDB lineage: Bacteria > Actinomycetota > Actinomycetes > Actinomycetales > Dermatophilaceae > Intrasporangium_A. The sequence goes on from NZ_JBDIAQ010000183.1 coordinate 5,682, forward strand.
GCGGGGACTGGAACCCGATCCACGTGCACGCCCTGCTCGCCCGGCCGCTCGGGTTCCCGACCGCCATCGCGCACGGGATGTACTCCTACTCGCGATGCGTGGCGGCCCTCGCCCCGCGACTGCCCGAGTCGGAGGTGACGAGCCGGGTGTGGTTCCGCAAGCCGGTTCGGCTGCCCTCGACGCTGCGGTTGCGCACCGCGTTCGGCGAGCACCGGACCCTGTCGGTGCTGGAGGGGGCCAGCGGCGAGCTCGAGCACGCCGTGGTGGAGCACACCTGGTAGCCCCCGCACCTCGTCGAGAGTGCACGTTTCCTCGTCGAGAGTGCAC
>NZ_JBDIAQ010000184.1:0-5973 GCF_039812505.1 Intrasporangium sp.
GAGCTGGTGGTCCGCGGCTCGACGGCCGCGGTGCGCCGCCGCTGACCCCCGCCGGCGAGGACACCCGGGCCGGGGCGAGGACACCCGGGCCGGGGCGGACGGCCCGGGCCGGGGCGGACGCCCGGGTCGGCCCGGACACCAGCGCTGGCGGACCGGAGGGGTCCTCGGCTCAGCCGCGCCGGGTGCGTTCGGCGAGCAGGTCGGCCAGCAGGGCCGCGACCGCGGTGGTGTCGGCGAGCCGGAACCGGGCCGCGCTCGGGCCCGGCCCGACCTTGACCGTGATGTCGCTCGGTTGCCCGAACCGGACGAAGACGTCCTCGTCGGTCACGTCGTCGCCGAGGTAGACCCGGGCGACCGGGTGCACCGCGGCGGCCAGCGCCAGCAGGGCGCTGCCCTTGTCGGCCGCCGAGACCGACAGCTCGACGACGGACTTGCCGGCCAGCACGCGGACGCCGGGCTCGGGCTCGCCGAGCGCGCGCGCCTCGGCCAGCGCCACGCGGGCGATCGGGTCCGGCAGGCCGCGGGTGTGCACCACCACCCCCGCCGCCTTGCGCTCGACGCGGGCCAGCGGGTGCCGGGCCGCCAGCCGGGCGCGCACCCGGTGCTCCAGCGCGTCGAGGCGAGCCACGTCCTCGGCGGAGACCGAGACCGCGCTCATCGCCGCCCGGACGGCGGGGTCGGACGACTCGGCCCCGTGGCTGGCGATCAGCGTGATGCCCGCGTCGGGGGTCAGGCCGGACAGTCGGCGCAGGGTCGCCAGGTCGCGGCCGGAGACCACCGCCACGCGCACCCCGGGCTGCATCGCCAGGCCGCGCAGGGTCGGCACGACCCCGGCGGTCGGCCGGACCGCGGCGGGGTCGCGCTGCAGCGACGCCAGGACCCCGTCGAAGTCCGTGGCGAGCAGGAGGGGGTCGGCGGCGGCGGCGGGACCCAGCGCGTCGGCCAGCGCGTCCGCGCCGGTGCGGCCCGCGGTCACGGCCCGTGCTCCGGACGGTCCGGTGCCGCGTCGAGAGCGGCCAGGAAACGCGCCGCCCAGCGCTGCACGTCGTGCTCGGCGACCCGGCGGCGCAGGGCCCGCATGATCCGCCGCTTCTCCGGCGCCGGGGTGTCGATGGCCCGCATGATCGTCTGCTTGAGCCCCTCGATGTCGTGCGGGTTGCAGGAGAAGGCCTGGTGCAGCTCGTGCCAGGCCCCGGTGAACTCACTGAGCACCAACGCGCCGCCCAGGTCGAAGCGGCAGGTGACGTACTCCTTGGCGACGAGGTTCATCCCGTCGCGCAGCGGCGTGACGAGCATGACGTCGGCGGCCCGGAACAGCGCCGCCATCTCCTCGCGGGGGTAGGAGTGGTGCAGGTAGTGGACGGCGGGATAGCCCATCACCCCGAGGTCCCCGTTGATCCGCCCGACGGTCTGCTCGACGTCGGCGCGCAGGTGCTGGTAGGCCGCGACCCGCTCGCGGCTCGGGGTGGCCACCTGCACGAGCGTGACCTCGGGCGGTCCGAGCCGGCCCTCGGCCAGCAGCTCCTGGTAGGCCTTCAGCCGATGCCGGATCCCCTTCGTGTAGTCGAGCCGGTCGACCCCGAGCATGAGGAGCTTCGGGTCGCCCAGCGACCGGCGGATCTCCTGCATCCGGGCGGTCACGGAGGGCTCGCGGGCCAGTGCCTCCAGGCCCTTGAAGTCGACTGAGATCGGGATCGCGGCAGCACGCACGCGCCGGCCCGAGCCGTCGGTGACGGTCACCGACCCGGCCCTCGTCTCGGCGTGGATCAGCTGCCGGCAGGCGCGCACGAAGTTGCGGGCGTCGGCCTGGCGCTGGAAGCCGAGGAAGTCCGCGCCGAGCAGGCCCTCGAGCAGCGGCCCGCGCCACGGCAGCTGGGCGAACAGCTCGACCGGCGGGAACGGGATGTGGTTGAACCACCCGATGCGCACGTCGGGACGCAGCGTGCGCACGTACGCCGGGACCAGCTGCAGCTGGTAGTCCTGGATCCAGACCCGGGCGCCGGGCGCGGCGACCTCGGCCACTGCCGCGGCGAAGCGCTGGTTGACGTGCTGGTAGGCCGCCCACCACTCCCGGTGGAACGAGGCCGCCACGATGACGTCGTGGTAGATCGGCCAGAGCGTGCCGTTGGAGAAGCCCTCGTAGTAGCGGTGGACCTCCTCGGCGCTCAGCCCGACCGGCACGAGGTGCACGCCGTCCTCGTCGAAGCGGTCCGGCGGGCTGCCGGGCTCGCCCGCCCAGCCGACCCAGGCGCCGGGCTGGGTGTGCATCACCGAGTCCATCGCCGTGACGAGCCCGCCGGGGCTGCGGCGCCACTCCGTCGCGCCGGACTCGGTGACGACCCGGTCCACGGGGAGCCGGTTGGCCGCGATCACGAGGTCGTAGGTCTTCGGCTTCGGGATGGACGGCACCGAATCAGCTCCTGGGGGTCGTGGCTCCACTGTAACCGTGCAGAACTGGCGTCGGGCCGCGCGCCGCTCTACTGTCGAGCCAAGAGCAACTCACGGTCGCGAGGAGGTCGACGTGAAGATTTCTGATGTGCTCCGGTCGAAGGGCTTCGGGGTCGTCACCATCACACCCGACGAGACGGTCTCCGGGCTGCTCGCGCTGTTCCACGAGAACCGCATCGGGGCGTGCGTCGTCAGCACCGACGGCAAGTCGGTCGACGGCATCGTCTCGGAACGCGACGTGGTGCGCAGCCTGCACACCGACGGCACCGCGATCCTGCTCGGCCCGGTCTCGCAGATCATGACCAGCGAGGTCACCACCGGCACGGCCGACGACGAGATCGCCACGCTGGCCGCCACGATGACCAACGAGCGCGTCCGGCACGTGCCGATCGTCGACGAGAGCGGGGCGCTGACCGCGATCGTCAGCATCGGCGACATCGTCAAGAGCCGCCTGAACGAGCTGCAGTCGGAGCGCGACCAGCTGCGGGACTACATCTCCCAGTAGCAGTCGGCCGGGCCGCTTAACCTAGGTGGCATGACGACCGACGACCGGACCGAGCAGGTCACCACGGTCGTGCCCTCCGGTGCCGGGTCCTCCGGTGCCGGGTCCGGCGAGCCGAGGCGGCCGCAACGGCTGGGGAGCTACCGGCTCGTCGAGCAGATCGGCGAGGGCGGGATGGGCGTGGTGCACCTTGCCCTGGACCCGCGCGGCCGGGCGGTGGCCATCAAGGTGCTGCGCACCCATGTCGCTGACGACCCGGACGCCCGCGCCCGGCTCGGCCGTGAGGTCGAAACCCTGTCGCTGATCCGCGACGACCGGGTCGCAGGGGTCCTCGACGCCGATGTGATGGGCCCGCGCCCCTACATCGTCACGCGGTACGTCGCCGGCCCCTCGCTCGAGGAGGTGGTCGCCGAGCGCGGCCCGTTCGAGCCGGCGGCGCTGCTACGGCTGGCCCGGGGCATCGCCGAGGGGATCCGTGCGATCCACGCCTGCGGCGTCGTGCACCGCGACATCAAGCCCGGCAACGTCCTGCTCGAGGAGGGCGAGCCGGTGCTGATCGACTTCGGGATCGCCCACCTGCAGGACGACGTCAGGCACACCGTGGGCGGGCTGGTCATGGGCACCCCCGGCTACCTCTCGCCCGAGCTCGTCGAGGGCGCCGAGATTACCGACGCGACCGACTGGTGGGGCTGGGCCGCGACGATCACGTATGCCGCCTCCGGTCGCCCGCCGTTCGGGCGGGGACGGATGGCGGCGGTCCTCAGCCGGGTCCGGGCCGGTGAGGTCGACCTGACCGGGGTCGACCCGCGGCTGGTGCCGCTCCTGCGCGCCGCACTCGCGCCCGACCCCGGTGCCCGGCCGCACGCCGACGACGTCCTGGGAGCGCTGGAACAGTTCGCGAACGGACATGCCGCGACGGTCCCGGAGCCGTCCGGGCAGGTCTGGGACGACCCCGCCCAGCACGGGCCACCTGGCTCGACCCGGGTGCTGACGCCACGGGGGACGGCGGTCCTGCCGGCCGTGCCGGAGGCGCCGGACGTCGGGGCCGGCGCCGGCTCGCCCTGGCCACCGCCCACCGGGGTCCCGGTGACCCCGGACGCCGGCTGGGCGGCATACCGCGAACCGGCGCAAGGCGACCACGACGAGGACGGGTGGGACGAGCAGCAGGTGGCCCCGGGGCCCGACCCCCGGGTCGGGCTGGCGCGCCGCACCGGCTCGCTGCTCGCGCTCGCGGCGGCCTGGCTCGGGCTGGCGGCGGCGATGCCGGGCATCGCGCTGTTCGTCCTGGCCGGCTGGTCGGTCCTGGGACGTGCCGTCGACAGGTCGATGACCGGACTGGTCCGGCGCCGCTACGACCGCGGCCGCCGGCGCAGCGACGTGCCGTGGGCGCTGGCGGCCAGCCCGTACCACCTGGTCGGCGGGGCGCTGGCGACCGTGCTGAGCCTGGTGCTGCCCGCCGGGGTGACCGTCGCGGCCATCTTCGCCTCGTCGCTGGTGGCGGCGGCGGTGCGCGGCGGCGAGCTGGCCCCCGGGTCGCCGGTCACGCTGCTGGCGGGGGGCGCGGCGGGCCTGCTCATGCTGTGGTGGGGCCCGGGCGGCACCTCGCTGCGGCGCGGCTCGCGGTCGGTCGTGCGCCGGGTCGTCCCGCGTGGCCTGCCGACCCAGGTCGTCGGGTTCGCCTGCGTGGCAGCGGGGTTGATCCTCGCGGCCGTGGCGCTCTCGCGGGGCGTGAGCCTCGACTGGCGGCCCTGGAGTGGCAACCCCTTCGGCGGCTGACCCGGGTCTTGCCGCGAGGCGCGTTGATAAAGGATCGGCCAAGAAAAGGTCACGAAAAAGTCTCGCCGACGGTTGTGCCGCGGGGCTCGCGTCCCGTACCTTCGTAGCGCAGCGGCATCCGTTCGGAGGCCACCGAGGTCCCCTCCCCGGGCCTTCGGACCGTGCCGCTCCGTCCTGCCCGGACCTCTTCGGCGCAGGGCGCACAACTGCAAATGGCACCCACACACCGGTCCCTGAGCGCGCCGAGCCTCGCCAGCCAGGGACGTCGCCCGGCTCCTGCCGGGCCCGGGCGAGGACGGGGGACCCACTGGCCCGCACGGGCCTGGGGTGAGGTCGCGCGAGCGACGGGGCACCTGACGCCCCAACCCGACAGCTAACTCCGCAGGCGCCGTCAGGAAGGATCACCATGCAGTACCACCAGTCGAAGCATGCTGCCCCGAAGAAGCTCTCGCTCAAGCAGCGCGCCGCCGGCGTCGGCATCGCCGGGGCGGCCACCATCCTGGGCGGCATCGCGATGTCCGGCTCGGCCAGCGCCTCCTCGGTCTGGGACCGCGTCGCGGCCTGCGAGTCCGGCGGCAACTGGCACATCAACACCGGCAACGGCTACTACGGTGGCCTGCAGTTCTCGAACAGCACGTGGCGCGGCTTCGGCGGCGCCTCCTACGCGCCGCGGGCCGACCTCGCCAGCAAGGCCCAGCAGATCGCGATCGCGCGCCGCACCCTGGCCGCGCAGGGCCCCGGCGCCTGGCCGGTCTGCTCGCGCCGCGCCGGCCTGACCCGCGCCAACGGCGGCGCGTCCTCCTCGGCCGCTGCCTCGCGGTCGACGGCCCGCAAGGCCATCGCGCCGAAGAAGGCCAACCGCGCCTACGCCGCACCGAAGGTCAACACCGGCAAGGGCAAGCGGGTGACCGTGAAGCGGGGCGACAGCCTCTCGAAGCTCGCGGCGCGGCATGGCGTCAACGGTGGCTGGCGTGCGATCTACAACGCCAACCGCGGCTCGATCCAGAACCCGAACCTCATCTACGTCGGCCAGGTCGTCCGCCTGCCGTGACCGGCTGAGGTCGCAAGCCTGCCGGCCCCGTGAGGCTCCCCTCTCCTCGTGGGGCCGGCTTCCCCGGTATGCCGCCCACTCGGCTACGCTTCTCGGCGTCCCGTCCGTGGTGGCGGGCCGATCCGCTGGCGTGGCGCAATCGGTAGCGCACCTGTCTTGTAAACAGGTGGTTAGGGGTTCGAGTCCCCTCGCCAGC
>NZ_JBDIAQ010000185.1:0-5958 GCF_039812505.1 Intrasporangium sp.
TCGGGACCGGCACGACGGTGCCGGTGCGGCATACCGGCACCGACGTCGGCGAGATAGCGGTGGCGGACGCCGAGGTGGCCGACGGCCTCTCGCCCCGGGACCGCCGGCTGCTCGAGGACCTGGCCCGCCCGGCGGGAGCGGCGCTGTCCACCGTCCGGCTCACCGTCGACCTGCGTCGGCGCAGGGCCGAGCTGGAACGGCTCACCGCCGCGCTGCAGGCCTCCCGGCAGCGGCTGCTCCGGGCCAGATCCCTGGAACAGCACCGGATGCGTGCTGAGGTGGCGGCCCGGGTCGGCCCGCACCTGTCCGCTGCTCTCGCGGCGGTGGGGACGCAGGGGCAGGCACCCCCGGACGGACTCGCCCTCGAGGCTGCGGCGGTGGCGGCCGGGCAGGCCCTCGACGAGCTGCGCAGCATAGCCAGGGGCGTCTTCCCGCCGACCCTGGCCGAGGTCGGACTGGCGGCGTCGGTGGAGTCCTGGCTGATCCGGGCGCACGTGGACGCCACGCTCGAGGTGCCCGACGAGCTGCCGACCCTGCACGCGTGCCCCGACGTGGAGGCCTGCCTGTACTTCTGCACGGTCAGCTCCCTGGCCCGGCTGGCCGGCCGGGGGGCGCGCGGGATCCAGGTCGCCGTGGCCGACGGGCCGGTGTCGAGCCTGCGCATCCGGGCCAGTCTGGCCGAGGGGTCCGCCACGGAGGTCGTGGAGTCGGTCAGCGACCGCATCGAGGCCTTCGGCGGGACGGTCCACAGCGCGGTCGACACCCACCGGCTCACCCTGACGGCGCAGGTCCCGGTCCCGGCGGGCGAGCCGGCATGACCCCGCTCAGGCTGGTCTTCGCGGAGGACAACTTCCTGGTCCGCGAGGGGGTGCGCCGGCTGTTGGCGGCATCCGAGACGCTGCAGGTCGTGGCGGTCTGCGACGGGCTGGACCAGGCCCTCGAGGCGATCGCCGAGCAGGTGCCCGACGTGGTGCTCACCGACATCCGGATGCCGCCGACGCACAGCGACGAGGGGATCCGCATCGCCGAGCACTGCCGTCGCGCCTACCCCTCGATGGGCGTGCTGCTGCTCAGCCAGTACGCCGAGGCCGGCTACGTCAAGGTCCTGCTGCGGCACGGGACCGACCGGCGTGGCTACCTGCTCAAGGAGCGGGTGGCCTCGGTCGGCGAGCTCACCTCCGCGATCGAGGCGGTCGCGACGGGCGGCACCGCCATCGACCCGAAGGTCGTGGAGGTCCTCGTGCAGGTGCGCGCCCGGGCCGGCGACGCGAAGCTGGACCGGCTGACCCCACGCGAGCGTGAGGTGCTCGCCGGCATCGCCCAGGGGCGCACCAACGCCGGCGTGGCCGCCGAGCTGTTCCTGAGCCAGCACGCCGTCGAGAAGCACATCAACTCGATCTTCGGCAAGCTCGGCCTCACGGGAGACCCGCGACATCACCCCCGGGTGCGTGCGGCGCTGATGTTCCTCGCCGAGGGCGGACGCTGACCCGGCGCACCGGAGCGCCGTGCCGTCGGGGGTGCCGGCACCCCCACGGCAAGAGGCGTGCCGGCACCATCGGATCGCGGCCCGCGCCGGCCGATCGTGGTTGCTACGAGCCCAGCCACCTCGGGCCGGGCGCAACCGAAGGGAACCACCATGACCACCACCATCGTCGAGGCCGCGACGCGCGAGCCGGGCACGAACACCGAGTCGTCCGCGGCAGCCACGGACCAGAGCTACACGCTGCCCGGCATCAGCTGGCTCACGCTGCAGCTGCAGGACGACGAGGGCACCCTGACCGTCGGTCCGTGCACCGTCGCCGTCCACCTGACCAAGCCGTCGCAGGGCACGGTCGCCCATGTCGAGGCGGACCTGAGCGGGGTCACCCTCGCCGGGCTGTCGGCCGCGGCCAGAGCCGCGGGGTCGGGCGACCCGCTCGCGTCCCTGCCACCTGCCCTGGCCCAGGCCGTCTCCGCCGTCTCGGTCGCCGCCGTCGGAGTCGACTTCGACCTGGCGGCCCGCCGGCTCGTCGGGTTCGACCTCACGGTCAGCGCCGTGCCGTCCTGGCCGCTGGTGCCGGGGCACGTCGAGCTCACCGACCTGGCGGTGACCCTCACGGCCGGCCACAGCGCCGACGCGAGCACGTTCGAGGTGACCGCCGTCGCCGGGCTGTCCGGCACACCGGTCACCCTCACCGTCACCCACGAACCGGGCAGCTACCGGGTCTCCTTGTCCGCCGGGGACCGGCGGCTCGGCGCGACGACCATCGCGGCCTTCGTCGGGGACGACCTGTCCGCCCACCTCCCGGCCCAGCTGTCCGACCTCGCGGCCGTCGGGCTGAGCGACGCCGCGGTCGTCCTAACCGCCGACGGCCTCGACTCGGTCGAGGCGTCCCTGGCCACCGGCAGCCCGATCCCGCTGCCCGACCCGCTGGACGTGACGCTGCAGGACATCACGGTCCACGTCACGGTCGAGCACCCGACCGACCCCGCGACCCGGACCGTCGCCCTCGACATCGCGGGCACCGCCACCTTCGCCGGGGTCGCCGTGGTCGTGCGGATCGAGCGGGACCCGGCCGGCGGCGCCTGGTCGCTGCACGCCGGTCTCGCGTCCGGGGCGAGCCTGACCGCGTCGGCCGTGGCCACCGCATACGGCCTGACCGTGGCCGCGGACCTGCCCGAGCTCACCCTGACCGACCTCATCCTGGACGCCCGGCTGGACGGGTCGACGGTCACCCTCGAGGCCGCTTCGCCGACCGAGTGGACCGTGCCGGTGGGGCCGGACGGGATCGGGGTCGGCCAGCTCCGCGTGTCCTTCGAGCACCACTCCGGTGCCGAGGGCAAGGGCACGACCGGATCGGTCAGCGGGGTGATCCACCTGGCCGGGATCGAGATCCCCGTCAGGTATGCCGTGCCGGGAGGGCTGAGCCTGCACGCGAGCATCGCGAAGCTCGCACCGTTCGCGCTGATCCAGGACGTCGTCGGCAGCACGCCGCTCACCGCCCTGACGCTGCCTCCCGAGCTGACCGCGCTGACCCTGACCGACGTCGTGCTCACGGTCGACGCCGAGCACTCCGAGCTGTCCCTCGCCGCCTCCGGGCCGGGCTTCCGGCGCGTCCAGGGGATCGTGCGCAAGGGCACCACCTGGGGGTTCGCGGTCGGCATCGAGCTCGACGACGACTACCGCTTCTCCTCGCTGTCCCCGGCCCTGGGCGGCCTGGACGCGGTGCACCTGCCCGACGCGCTGATCGTCATCGCCTCCTTCGACGACGCCGAGTTCACCTTCGACGAGCTGCAGCCCGACGCCGGCAAGGGGGTCAGCAAGGGCGCGGTCATCGACGGTCGGCTGGACCTGTCGGGCCTGGGCGCGGACAAGTTCCTCGGCGAGGCCCACCTGGACGTCAAGGCGCAGATCGGCCCCTCGCTGGCCGACCTGCAGCTCGAGGCCGGTGTCGGCGACATCAGGATCACCGACGGGGTGGTGCTCGAGAACGCCGAGCTCGCGCTGCACCCGGACCCGGAGAACATCTCCCTGACGGTGTCCGGTGCGGTCGAGGTCACCGTCGACGCCAGCCCGCTGGAGTTCGTCGGCGGGGTGACGGTGGTGCCCAACGGCATCTCCTTCTTCGCCACGATGAAGGGCACCTGGCAGGACCCCTTCGGCGCCAAGGGGATCGCCCTGAGCGACGTCTCGCTGCAGATCGGGTCGGACTTCGAGGGCATCCCGTCGATCGGCATCGCCGGCGGGCTGACCATCGGGGCGTTCCAGGGCAGCGCGGCGGTCTCCTTCAACTCCCAGCTGCCGACCCAGAGCGTGCTCATCGTGGCGTTCAACCACCTGTCGCTGATGGACCTGGTCGACACGTTCACCCCGCCCGAGGTCCGGGCCGCCATCCCCGCCGACATCAGCGGCACCCTCACCGGCATCTCCCTGGAGGACGTCGACCTGTACGTCGTACCGCAGGACACCACCATCGGGGCCCTCAGCTACAAGCAGGGACTGCGAGTCGCCGGCAAGCTGCACGTCGCCGGGCTCACGGCCCGGGCCGACGTGGAGATCGACCAGCAGGACGGGATCACGGCCAGCGGGTCGCTCAGCCCGGTCGTCATCGGTGACGTGTTCTCGCTCACCGGGACCGACCGTGCCAAGGGTCCGGACCTGAACCTGGCGGTCACGACCTCCGCGGTGCCGAAGGTCGACCTCGACGGCCTGGTGGACCTGCTCGGCCTCTCGGCCGGCGCCTCGGTGGCGCTGTCCGACTCCGGCTTCGCCTTCGCCTGTGAGGGGAACGTGTTCGGGCTCTTCAGCGCCAAGGTCAGCGCCAAGGGCGGCAACCTGCAGTCCGGGCCGGGCTTCATGGTCCACGCGGACCTGCAGCAGGACTTCCTGTCCGACCTGGCCCGTCGCGCGGCCACCGTCCTGCAGCAGGCCGGCGCGGACGCCCAGGCCCAGATCGCGGCAGCCCAGCACGACGTGGACGCTGCCCAGTCGGAGGTCACCCGGTTCACCGCCTCGGTGCAGGCCGCCGAGGCCGACCTGGCCAAGGTCCAGAACGACGCTCAGGCGCAGCTCCGGGCGCTCTCGGCGAAGGTGGCCCAGGCCCAGCAGGCCCTGCAGGCCCTCGACACCCAGATCGACGCGACCCGGGCCCAGATCCAGGCCGAGCGTGACGCCGCAGCCGCTCACCTGCGCGACCTGCAGCAGCAGCTGTCGGCGGCGCAGGGCGTGGTCAGTTCGCTGAACGCCCAGATCGCCGGCGCCCAGGCCCAGATCGACCAGCTCAACAGGGACATCGCCTGGTGGCAGAACTGGTACGACAACCTCTCCCTGCTCGAGAAGGCAACCGGTTGGGCCAAGCTCGGCGCGGAGGTCGGCTGGCGGCGCGCCCAGATCCTCGCACTCGAAGGGTCGATCCAGGAACTGCGGCTCTCGCTGGGCACCGCCGACGCCGCACTGCAGGTCGCCCAGCAGGCGGTCGACGCGGCGCGGGCCGCGGCGGCGAACTACCCGATCGACCAGGACCCCCGTCTGGTCGCCCTGCGCGGCAGCCAGGCCACCGCCCAGCAGGTGCTGCAGGCCGCCCAGGCCGCCCTCGGCACCGCCCAGCAGGCCGCCGCCACCGCGGCTGCGGCAGCCGCCCAGACCCTGGCCGGGCTGCGGCAACAGCTCAGCGCTGCCGGCATGGTGCTGCAGACCGCGACCGCCGCGCTGACGCAGCTGGAGCAGGCCATCGGCGAGGTGGCCGCAGTGAGCGCCTACATCTCGGCCCACGGCCTGGCCGGCCTGATCGACGTGGAGTCGGCCTCGTTCGACGGGACCCTGCAGGCCACTTCGGGCGGTTCGGTCACCCTCGACGCCGACGTCGTCTTCCAGGGGAGGCGGGAGCAGGCGCACGTCGCGTACGACTTCCGTGACCTCGCGACCGGCGCGCGGAACCTGGCCAAGCAGGTGCTTCCCACCCTGCCCGTCTGACCGCTGGAGGGCGACCGGGACGGCTCGGGACGCTCCGGAGGTCTGGCACGGGTAAGAGGACGCCTGACGCAGGTAAGAACTTGTTCAAGACTTGGTAATTTCGGTCGACGCGCGGGCTTTCGGCGGCGAAGATCGTCATGACATCAAGGAAGTGCGAACCTCCCACCCTCCCCGCCGGTCTCTCAGAGGCCCCTTGACCGTCAGCGCAGAAACGGTCTCCCCCCCGACCGTGCGCTCAACAGGCGAGGGACGCGATGTTTTCCCCCCTCATCGCGTCCCTCGCCTCTCTCATTCTGTCCCAGGCAACGCGGTTTGGGATGGAGTCCGCCGAATCCGGGACCCGGCATCCCGCGAGAGCCGGACCTCCGCGGCGGACCGGCCGGCTCGTGTGGGACCGTGAGGGCAGAGGCAGAAGCCGCCTCCCGGACGAGGGGTGCCGTACCCGGTCAGCGACAAGACGGCCCGGGAGAGTTGCGTGTACCACTGGCTCGTGTTGGTCCTGTCCG
>NZ_JBDIAQ010000186.1:0-5949 GCF_039812505.1 Intrasporangium sp.
CCCGACAGTCCCGGGTCGATGTATTCGCGAGGCCTCTGGGCGGCGGTATTACATCGAACCGGGTGTCTGGCGGGTGCCCGGGTGTGCCTGGGCGGGACCGCGGGCCCCCCTCAGTAGGTCATACCCGTCGTGGCGCGGACCATGGCCAAGGTCTCGTCGGCGACCTCGTTCGCCCGGGCGTTGCCCTCGCGCAGCACCCGGGTCAGGTAGCCCGTGTCCCGCGCGAGGTCGGCCCGCCTGGCCCGGTGTGCGGCCAGGCCTTCGTTGACGGCCGCCGTGACGACCTGTTTGAGTCCTCGCGCACCACCGTCGGCGATCTCGTCGGCCACCGTCTCGGGCGACTGCCCGAGGAACAGCCCCGCGATCGTCAACAGGTTGGCGACCTCCGGCCGGCGCTCGGGCTCGAAGGTGATCCGGCGGACCAGGTCGGTCCGGGCGGCCCGGATCCGCGCAGCGGTCTCGTCGGCGGTGTCCTTCAGGTTGATGACGTTGCCCTTCGACTTGCTCATCTTGGTCCCGTCCAGACCCATCAGCAGGGGAACTTCACCCAGCAGGGCCTCCGGCTCGGCGAAGACACGGCGCCCGGCGGCATACCGGCTGTTGAAACGGCGTGCGATCGCGCGGGTCAGCTCGAGGTGCGGCAGCTGGTCACGACCCACCGGCACGACCCGCGCCCGGCAGAAGAGGATGTCCGCGGCCTGGTGCACCGGATACGTCAGCAGCAGTCCCGACAGCGGCCGCCCACCGGATAGCGCGAGCTCGTCCTTGACGGTCGGGTTGCGGCGCAGCTCCGCGTCGGTCACCAGCGACAGGAACGGCACCATGAGCTGGTTCAGGGCAGGCACCGCGCTGTGCGTGAAGATCGTGGTCCGGGCCGGGTCGAGGCCTGCGGCGAGGTAGTCGAGGAGCAGGTCTCGCACGTTCGAGTCGATCCGGCCGACGGAGTCACGATCGGTGACGACCTGGTAGTCGGCGATGACCACGAATGTCTCCACTCCCTTGTCCTGCAGCCGGACCCGGTTGCGCAGACTCGCGAGATAGTGACCGATGTGCAGCGGTCCGGTCGGCCGGTCGCCGGTCAGCACCCGGAACCGGGCCGGGTCCTGTGCGGCGTGTTCGTCGATGAGCGCGTCGAGGCGGTTGCTGGTGGCGAGGGCAGCGGCATACGTGTCGCGCTCGGCGGTGCGGCTGGTCATGGCAGCTCCTTGGGACAGGCGCCCAAGGGTGACACGGATCGGTGGCACCCACCACCCGCAACTCCCCGCCGATCCGGTGAGCCGCGGGTCGATGTATTGGCGAGGCCCCTGGGCCGCGGTATTACATCGACCCGGTTGGATCGACCCGGTTGGATCGACCCGATCGATCGACCCGATCGCCTCGACCGCGGGGCTCCTAGAGTGAAGGGGTGCCCGACGCCCGGCTAATCGCCCAGATCACGACCCTCGTCGACCTTCCCGGGGTCGCCGACCGGGCCGAGGCGGTCCGGGCCGCCTGCACCCGGTTGCGCTTCCACGAGGCGCTGCGGCGGCGGATCCCGGAGGCTGCCGCCGAGTCACGCGTCCGGGGGGCTGCGGCCAGCGCCGAGCTCGGCGGGGCCCGGCTGCCCATCGACACGGTACGAGAGCTGATGAGCGGGGCCCGGCCGTGGCCCGCGAACCCCGACCCGGGCGTGGCCGATGTGCGTGCCGCCGTGCAGGCGACGGCGGAGAGCGAACGGATCGTGGGCCTCGTGCGCTCTGCCCCGTTGCAGGCCCTGGCCCGGCTGCACGTCGCGGGGTTCGGACAGGTCCTCGATGCCGCGGTGCTCGGGCGCCCGCGGGTCGGGGACGAGACGTGCGAGGAGTTCGCCGACGCCGGTCCCGCGCCGGGCGCGGACGTGGTCGCGGCGCGCCTGTCCGGGCTGACCGACCTCGTCGAAGCCGCCGCCTCCGGCCAGGTCCCGGGTCTCGTCGTGGCCGCCCTCGTGCATGCCGAGATCGTCGCGGTGCGACCGTTCGTCTACGGCAACGGCATCGTGGCCAGGGCCATGGAACGGGCGCTGGTGCAGGCGACCGGACTCGAACCGACCGGGGTGGCCGTGCCGGAGATGGGCCACCTGACGCAGCGCAGCCATGTCTACGGCGGCGCGCTGGCAGGGTATGCGCAGGGCAGCGTCGAGGGGGTGGCGCTGTGGCTGCGGCATGCCGCGGACGCGATGCTGGCCGGGGTGGCCGAGGGGATGCGGGTCTGCGACGGGGTGCGGGCCGGGCGGGTGCCGCGCTGACCCGTCGCCGACCGGTCGACCGTCGAGTGGGCACCAGGGCCGGGCCGTCCGGTGGCCTGTCTGTCGGGATGGACAGAACTTCCCGGGTATGCCGTGCAGGGCTGGCTCCCGGGGTCGGGGTTGGGGTAGAAAGGGAGCACAGGAACCACAACGCCGAGAGGCGTCGGCCCGGATCCACGGCAAGATTGAACAGACCGAGGCGAGACCAGGTACCCACGCGAGAGCAGTTCACTTGGAACCGTCCACCCCCGGAGACACAACCGGGGTGACAGTCGGATGCACGCTTGGTAGCCGGATCTCTCGGGGAGGCCCCAGCTGAAGTGCCGGGGCCTCCAGCATGTCGCCGGGGACGCGACCACGAGGGTAGGGCTGCCCGTCCGCGCGCCGGTTTGCATTTGGTCCCGTGCGGTCTCACGATGGTGGTAGCGCTCCCCGTTGGGTCGAGCGTCGCGCAACTGGAGCCTCCCCCCCGGCGCCAGAAGCGTACGGTGGCCCCGGTCGCCCCCCCGGCCGGGGCCATCACTCATGGTCACCCGGTTGTCCACATCCGCAGTCCCCGGACGGGCGTCGTCCACCGACTGCACGACGGCGCTGGTCGTCGGCGGGCGGTTCCGGCACGGTCGGAACATGGGACAGATCATCGCGGTGCTGCCGTCCTCGGGCGGGGTAGGAGCGAGCTCGCTCGCGGCGGCCCTCGCCGTGCGCTCGGCTGCGGCCGGCCGAAGCACCGCCGTCGTCGACCTCGACCCGTGGTCCGGGGGTCTGGACGTGGTGTTCGGCATCGAGCAGGAGCCGGGCTGGCGATGGGACCGGCTCACCGCGGCCTCCGGGGTCGTCGACGGTGAGCGGCTCGCCGCGCGGTTGCCCGCGGTGCTCGACCTGTCGGTGCTCGCGATGCCGACCGCGGGCGAGGGCGTCGCGGACCTGCAGCTCGAGCCGGCCTCGTGGGTGGAGCGGGTGCCCGACGTGGTCGCCGGGCTCGCCGAGGCGCATGCGGTCACGGTTCTCGACGCGTGCCGCGACGAGCGGGTGCTGCGCCCGGTCGTGGCACTGGCCGACGCCATCGTCGTCGTGGTCGGCACCCGGACCGCCCAGCTCGCGGCCGCCGCGACGCTCGTGCCGACCCTGCACACCCTCGGGGCCGACCCGTGGGCGGTGCTGCGTGGCCCGGGCGCGGGTGAGCTCGAGGACGTCGTGATCGACGAGCTCGACGTCGAGGTGGTGGGGTCGCTGGGCGAGGACGGGAAGCTCGCCGGGGAGATGGCCGACGGGATCCCACCCGGTCACCGTGGCCGGGGACCCCTCGTTGCGCTCGCCGACCGGCTGTTGCTCCGGCTCGCCTCGCTGGGTGCCGAGCTCGGGAGGAGCGCATGACGCTCAGCTCCGCGATGTGGGACCAGGCTCGCGCCGGCCGCCATCCGGACCGGGAGCGAGTCGTGGACGTCGCCCGTGAGGAGGTGGGAGCGCTCGGGTCGGCGCGGGTCACCGCCTCTGTCGACGAGCTGTCGGCCCGGGTGCTCGGAGCGGGCCCGCTCGAGCCGTGGCTGGCCGAGCCGGACGTCACCGACGCCGGCGTCAACGGTGACGGACGGCTTTGGGTGGATCGGGGCAGTGGGCCGGAATGGGTGGGCATACCACTGGAGCGCGCGGCCGCTCGCTCGCTGGCCGTCCGGCTGGCGGGGATGGCCGGGCGCCGCCTGGACGACGCGAGTCCGTGGGTCGACGGGCAGCTGCCGTCCGGGGCGCGCCTGCACGCCGTGCTGCCACCACTGGTCGCGGGTGGGGCCCACATCACCATCCGGGTGCCCGCCCGGCGGCATCTGTCGCTCGGCGACCTCGAGACATCCGGTATGGTGCCGCCTGCGCTCGACCCGGTGCTGCGCGGCCTCGTCGAGGCAAGGGTCGCGTTCGTCGTCTCCGGTGGGACCGGCGCCGGGAAGACCACGCTGCTGGCGGCCCTGCTCGGTCTCGTCGATCCCCGCGAACGCCTGCTGGTGGTCGAGGACGTGCGGGAGCTGCTCATCGACCACCCGCACGTCGTCCGTCTGGAGGCGCGACCGCCCAACGTGGAGGGCATCGGCGAGGTGACGCTCACGACCCTGGTCCGGCAGGCGCTGCGGATGCGGCCGGACCGGATCGTCGTCGGCGAGGTGAGAGGGGCGGAGGTCCGCGAGCTGCTGGCCGCCCTGAACACCGGCCATGAGGGCGGGTGCGGAACGCTCCACGCGAACACGGCGGCAGACGTGGTGGCGCGGTTCGAGGCTCTCGGGGTGTTGGCCGGGCTGGGCCCGGCCGCGGTCCGGGTCCAGTTCGGCGCCGCCATCGCGGTCGTGCTGCACGTGTGCCGGCGCGGCGGGGTCCGCCGGCTCGGGACGGTGGGTGTCGTCGACCGCGCGGGGGCCGACCCGGTCGTGTTGCCGGCACTCGAATGGGACGGGTCCGCGGTCCGGGCTGCGGCCGGCTGGCCCCTGTTGCGCAGTCGGTTGGGCCTGTCGGATCGTTCGGTGCTGGCATGAGCGCGGCCGGGGTCGCCGTGCTGGTGTTGCTCGCGGTGCTGGTGTGGCCGGTCCGACGGGTGCGCACCGGTGCGCTCCTGCGGGGCCGGGTCGGTCCTGACCGGGTGCCGGCACCTGAGGCGGCCGGAGTCGGCACCTTCTGGCACCAGGACCCGGTCGAGCTGTGGCGGCGACGCCGGCGCAGGGGTGGGGACGGGTCCTTCGAGC
The DNA here is from genome assembly GCF_039812505.1 of Intrasporangium sp. Classification (GTDB taxonomy): domain Bacteria; phylum Actinomycetota; class Actinomycetes; order Actinomycetales; family Dermatophilaceae; genus Intrasporangium_A. The sequence goes on from NZ_JBDIAQ010000186.1 coordinate 4,987, forward strand.
GGGCGGTCCTGGCCCTGCTCGACGGTGCAGCCGCATCCCTGCACGTCGGACTCACCCCAGCCCGCGCCCTCGAGGTGGCCGGGGCCACCTTGCCGACGGAGTCCCCCGCTGCTCTCGGTGGGCTGGTCCGTCGGGCGGTACAGGCCGCAGGGGAAGGCCTGCCGGTGGGGTGTCTCTGGCGGGAGGCGGCCGACCGAACCGGGTCCGTGGCCCTGCACGGAGTGGCTGCCGCGTGGGGGCTGTCCGAGGCGACCGGCTGCCCGCTCGCCGAAGCCGTGGACCGGGCCGCGGCCGAGCTGCGCGGGACGCTGGCCGCACAGCGCAAGGTCCGCGCGGCGGTGGCCGGACCGCAGGCCACCGTGACGGTGTTGACCGTGCTGCCGTTGACCGGGCCGCTGTTCGGGCTGGCCTGCGGCGTGTCTCCCGCCGACCTCTACGGCAACGCCGTGGGCGCGGCGTGCCTCGGCACCGGCGTCGCCCTGATCTGGCTCGGGCGCCGATGGTGCCGGCGCCTCGTCCGGCGGGCCGGTCACTCGACATGACCTGCACCTCGGCCCAGGTGTCGTCGGCACTGGTCCTGCTCGCGCTCGGCTACCGGTCCGGTCTGCCGACCACCGGCGTGCTCGAGGCGGTAGCTGCGGAGTCACCGGAGGTCGTGGCGCGCGACCTCCGGCAGGTGGCGGCCGCCGTCCGCTGGGGGGCGACCGAGCAGGACGCCTGGGCTTCCGTGGGCCCGGTCTGGGAGCCGGCCGGTCGCGCCGTGGCACTGGCCCAGCTGGCGGGGCTGCGTCCCGGCCCGCTGCTGCTCAAGGCGGCCGACGACCTGGCTGCGCAACGGTTGGAGCGGATCGAGGTCACCGCGGCGAAGGTCGGGGTCCGGCTCGTCATGCCGCTCGGGCTCGTGCTCCTCCCGGCCTTCTGCCTGACGACCGTGGTCCCGCTCGTGGTCGCCCTGGCCCGGAC
>NZ_JBDIAQ010000187.1:0-5892 GCF_039812505.1 Intrasporangium sp.
CCCTCGGTCCGGAGCAGCCACCAACCGGGACCACCTCGCAACACACCGAGCAACGGCCAACCCCGCCGGTTGCAACCATCAAGGTTGGACGGTGCTCGGTGTGTTGCGGTGTCCGGGCGGCGGCGAGGGCCGGGCGGACCGGACCCGGCCCACGAGCAGGCCGGGCCGGTCGAGCTCGGGCCAGACGACCCGCTCGACCGGACGCCCGAGCCGGCGGATGGCGTCCTCACGGCGCTTCTCGAGCCAGACGACTTGGCCGGCGTCCTGGATCGCGGTCTCCTGCTCCTCGACGTCTCGCCGGCGCTGGTACTTGATCCTCCCGTCGAACTCCACGACCACGCCCTCGACGAAGGCGTCGACCCGGGCGATGAAGATGCCGGCCGCATCGGTGATCCTCCGTTGGGTCTCGAACGCCAGCCCCGCGTCCTCGAAGATGAGCCGCATCCGGGTCTCGCCGACCGACTCGGACTTGCCGTCCATCCGGACCACCGCGTCCAGTGCCCGTTGCCTCCCCTCGTGCGGGCTGACGAGGGCAACCTCGGCCTAGAGGTCCTCGAGCCTAGTGAGCCCGCCGTGCAGCGCGGCATCTCCGGCCACGACAGCGCAGTCGCGGCCCATGGTCAGTGCGGTGCGCACCAGGGCCCTCGCGAGGGGGCACACCCGCACGCCGCGCAGCACCTCGGGGACGACGCCGGCCGTCGGATGGATGCAGAGTCCGGCCCGGTGCACGGGCTGGCGCACCGCACCGAGCAGATCGACCCGGTCGGTCCTGGCTCCCCAAAGTGGTAGGCCGCGCAGGGCCAGCGCCGCATGATGGCTGACCGTGTCGCCGGGTCTGGTCCGGGCCACCGCCAGCACGCGCAGACGATACCTCTCGTCGGCGTCGGCGGCCTCCCAGCGGCTGCGGGCGACATAGGCGCCACGACGAACCCGGACCAGCTGCCGCTCCCGGACCCCGGTCCGAAGCTCGACGTCCGACACCCCTCGGGCATGGGCGTCCCGGGCGGCGAGCACCCCGTGCTGCAGCTCGGCCAGGGCGTGAAGTCGCGTGTCCATGACGGCAGCCTGCGGCCTCGACCCTGCTGCTCGTCAGGCCGTCCCCTGACACTGTGGACGGGGCCGGAAGCCGCCCCCGGCTGTGGACGACCGGGACACCTCGAACTGGTGGGCGACCGCGACACACCGAACTGGTGGGCGACCGCGACACACCGAACAGCGGCAAGGTCCAATGGTTGCAACCGTCGAAGTTGACGATTGCTCGGTGTGTTGCGCAGCGCCCGGGCGGGTCGCAGCGTCCGGGCGAGCCACAGCCGTCCGGGCGAGCCCCGCCCGGGCGAGCCCCGCTCAGGCGGGCCCGGGCCAGTTCCGGTCCGGCACCGGCACCGGACGGCCCGGCTGCTCACCGCCGCGCGCGTCGAGGTAGGCCTGCTTTGGCACCATCACCTTGCGGCGGAAGATGCACACGACCTGGCCGTCCTGCTTGTATCCGATCGTCTCGACGTGCACCACACCGCGGTCGTCCTTGCTCTTGCTCTCCCACTTGCCGAGCACGGTCGTCTCGCCGTAGATCGTGTCGCCGTGGAAGGTCGGCGCGACGTGCCGGAGCGACTCGACCTCGAGGTTGGCGATGGCCTTGCCCGAGACGTCGGCCACGGACATCCCGAGCAGCAGCGAGTAGACGTAGTTGCCGACCACGACGTTGCGCCCGAACTGCGTGGTCTCCCCGGCGTAGTGGCCGTCCAGGTGCAGCGGGTGGTGGTTCATGGTCAGCAGGCAGAACAGGTGGTCGTCGTACTCGGTCACGGTCTTGCCGGGCCAGTGCCGGTACACGGCCCCGACCTCGAACTGCTCGTAGCTGCGCCCGAACTGCATCCCAACTCCTCACGTGCGAAAGCGGACGCTCCCAGCGTGCCGGAGTGGGCGGCATACGGACACGCTCGTATGCCGTGTGCTTGCTCACGCTGTACCTTCACTCCCGTGACGACTTCCTTCACCCCCGGGCCGACCCAGCAGGCGGTCATCCGCGAGCTCGGCGTCACGCCCGACTTCGACGCCGCCCGCGAGGCGCGGGCCCGGGTCGCCTTCCTGGTCGACTACCTCCTGGCGACGGGCGCCGGGGGCTACGTGCTCGGGATCAGCGGCGGGGTCGACTCCTCCACCGCCGGGCGGCTTGCCCAGCTGGCCTGCGAGCAGGCCCGGGAACGCGGCGCGCAGGTGCGGTTCGTCGCGATGCGGCTGCCCTACGGCGTGCAGGCCGACGAGGCGGATGCCCGCCGCGCGGTCGACTTCATCCGCCCCGACGAGGTCGCCACGGTCAACATCAAGGACGCGACCGACGCCGTCATCGCCGAGGTGGACCGCGCCGAGTCGGGGCTCGTCGCCGCGGCGCGCGTGGACTTCGCCAAGGGCAACGTCAAGGCGCGCCAGCGCATGGTCGCGCAGTACTACCTGGCCGGGCTGCGGGGCCTGCTGGTCATCGGCACCGACCACGCCGCCGAGGCGGCCGTGGGCTTCTACACGAAGTTCGGCGACGGGGCCTGCGACCTGACGCCGCTGGCCGGGCTGAACAAGCGCCGCGTACGGGCGCTGGCCCGCCACCTGGGCGCTCCGGAAGAGCTCGTCGCGAAGGTCCCGACCGCTGACCTCGAGGACGGCAAGCCGCTGAACCCGGACGAGGTCGCGCTCGGGGTCGGCTACGACGCGGTGGACGACTACCTCGAGGGCAAGCCGGTCGCGGACCACGACCGCGAGGTCATCGAGCGCTGGCACGCCCGCACCGCCCACAAACGGGCCCTGCCGGTCACCCCCCGCGGCGGGTGACCGCGCTGCGCGCGTCACCGCGCGTGGTGAGCGAGGGCAGCTCCCCCGAGTCGGACAGCACCGGGTGCCTCGGGCGGCGCTTCGGGTCCCGCGGGACCGTGGCCCCGGCCGCCACCGAGAGCCGCTGCCCGGTGCGGCGGGCCAGCAGCAGCCCCGCGAAGTAGGTCCCCAGGGAGACTCCGGCTGCCAGCGCCAGGCCTTGCCCGAAGGCGCCCACCAGGGTCGGCAGGCCCGCGCTTATCCCGGCGCCCTCCGGCTCGGAGACGACCTGCGAGATCCCTTGGTAGACCGCCCGGCCCGGGAGCATCGGCACGATCGCGCCGGTGGTCACCGCCATCGCCGACAGGTCCAGGCGCCGGGCGAGGAGCCGGACCGTGAAGCCGATGACCAGGGCGGCACCGGCCGAGGCCGTCGTCGAGCCCACCCCGACGTCCTCCATCACGGCCAGCGCGACCCAGCCGGCCGCCCCGGCCAGACCGGCGAGTGTCGCCGCCCGGCCGTTCGAGTAGGCCATGACGGCGAAGGCGGCCGAGATGACCGCAGCGCACACGACCTGGACCACCAGGTCGTCGGTGAGCCTGGTGAACGGGGTGATCGCGATGGGATACCCGAGGCGCTGGCCGACCGCGAGCACGACCGAGATGCCGATCGCGATGCCCAGGGACAGCACGATGACCTCGAAGGCCCGCGCGACCGCGGTCACGTAGTACCCCGACAGGGCGTCCTCGGCGGACCCCACGACGGACAGCCCGGACAGCAGCATCACGATGCCGGCCGCGACGATCAGCGACGGCGAGACGTGCCCCAGTCCGGCGACACCCTTGGACTGGGCCACCACGACGAGGGTGGCCGCCACCGTCGGGATGGCCGAGCCAACGATCTGCGCAAAGAACGCCGCCACCCCGAGCCGGCCGAGCCAGTCGAGGACCCGGCTGATGAACCAGGCGCTGACGAACGTCGCGACGCTCATCAGCCAGCCGGCCCCGATCAGCGCGGCGACGGCCGCGGCGAGCGTCGCCCCGGCCGCGGTCACGACCCAGCGGCGGTAGGGGTGCGGCGCCCCGATGACCCCGTCGATGCGCACCCGGGCCTCCTCGGGGTCGACCGGGTGGGCCACGAGGTCCACCACCAGGGTCCGCAGGCGCTCGAGCCGGGTGTAGTCCTGCACCCGGAACCGGACGATCCGCATCACGGTCATCGGGTCGGCGTCCGGGCCCCGGTGGTACGACACGGTGACCGAGGTGTAGTTGACGTCGACGTGCACCGAGCGCAGCCGGTAGGCATCCGTGAGCATCAGGACCGTCCCGGTCACGTCGGCGGCTGAGGCCCCCGTCGACAGCAGCGCGACCCCGGCCCGCATGGCCAGGTCGATGACCGCCTGGGCGGTCTTGCGGTCGACGCCGTCGGGCGAGGTCCACACCAGGATCTCGTCGGTCGGCGGTCCGCTCGGGCGCATGGCCCGACGCGTACTGGCGCGCAGGCCCGGCCGCCGGACGTGCACGGCGGAGGGACGACGGGACGGTTGCCTGCGAGCCACGCGGCCACCTTATGCGGTGCCGAACCGGGTCGCCGGGGTGGGACGATGTGCTGCGTGACCAGTGAAGAGCAGCAGAAGTCCGCCAACCGGGCCCGCCCGACGACCGACGAGTTCCGCGCGTTCGTCGCGCGCGGCTGGGCCCCCCGCAGCGCCGGGCTCCCGGCCCGCGCCGAGGCCGCCGGGTATGCCGCCCAGCGCCGTGCCGCGGTCAGCGCGCGCTTCCCCGGGGAGCGACTCGTCGTACCGGCCGGTGGCCTGAAGGTCCGCAGCAACGACTGCGACTACGTCTTCCGCCCGCACAGCGCGTTCGCGCACCTGACGGGTCTGGGCAGCGACCGCGAGCCCGATGCCGTCCTCGTGCTCGAGCCGCGCGCCGCGTCGGACCCGGGTGCGGGCGATGGCGGGCACGACGCGGTGCTCTACTTCCGCCCGCTGGCCGGTCGCGACACCGAGGAGTTCTTCGCCGACGCGCGGTACGGCGAGTTCTGGGTCGGGGCCCGTCCGACCATCGAGGACGTCGAGGCCGAGCTGGGTGTCACGGCTCGCCACATCGACGAGCTGCGCGACGCGCTGGCCAAGGACGCCGGCACGGTGCGGATCCGGGTCGTGCGTGACGCCGACCCGCAGGTCGCCGCCCTCGTGGACGCGGTTCGCGACGAGTCCGGCGCCACCGACTCGACCGCCGACCGCGGGACCACTGCGAGCGTCGGCGACGCCTCGGACACCGCGACGTCCGAGACCGGCGCGGCCGCCGTCGCGCAGGACGAGCAGCAGCAGACCCCTGACGAAGAGCTGGCCGCATTCCTGTCCGCGCTCCGGATGGTCAAGGACGCCTGGGAGGTCGAGCAGATGCGCTCGGCCATCGCAGGGACCAAGCTCGGCTTCGAGGCGGTCATCGCCCAGCTCGCGGAGGCCGTCCGGCGGGGGCGCGGCGAACGCTGGGTCGAGGGCGTCTTCGGCCTGCACGCCCGTCACCACGGCAACGGCGTGGGCTACGACTCGATCTGCGCCAGCGGTGACCACGCCAACACGCTGCACTGGATCAAGAACACCGGTGAGGTCGAGGACGGCGACCTGCTGCTGCTCGACGCGGGCGTCGAGGTCGACGCGCTCTACACCGCCGACATCACCCGCACCCTGCCGGTCAGCGGCACCTTCACCGACGCGCAGCGGGAGATCTACGAGGCGGTCTACGAGGCGCAGCAGGCCGGCATCGCGGCCGCCCGGCCGGGCAACCGGTTCAGCGACGTGCACGCCGCCGCGATCCGCGTGATCGCCCAGCACCTGCACGACTGGGGCCTGCTGCCCGACGGCGTCGGCGTCGAGGAGACCCTGGACAAGGAGCACGGCCAGTACCACCGCCGCTGGATGGTGCACGGCACGAGCCACCACCTCGGCCTCGACGTGCACGACTGTGCGCTCGCGACCCGCGAGGAGTACATGGACGCCGAGCTGCGACCCGGCATGATCCTCACCGTCGAGCCCGGCCTCTACTTCAAGGCCTCCGACGAGCTGGCGCCGGAGCGGTTCCGGGG
>NZ_JBDIAQ010000188.1:0-5856 GCF_039812505.1 Intrasporangium sp.
ACGGACACGGGCGAGGACAGGTTGGCGCTGTCGTCGGTCGCGCGCACCTTGATCGAGGACGCGCCGACCCCGTGGACCACCCCGGTGTACGACCAAGAGGTCGTCCCGGTCGCGCGGTGGTAGGTCGTGCCGCCGTCGAGGGAGACCTCGACCGAGGTGACGACGCCGCCGCCGGTGTCGCTCGCGCTCCCGGTGACCGTGACCTGCGACCCGTTCTGGAGAGTGGCCCCGGCTGCCGGGGCGCTGATGCTCACCGTCGGCGCCTGCGTGTCGGTGCTCTTGGCGGGCATCACCAGGCCGGACATCAGGGTGGTCGGCAGGACGCCCATGTCGGCGAGCATGTTCAGCGTCGCCTGCTGGATCCGGCTGTCCGGCGGGTTCGAGTTGTCACCGTCGTGGTACTGGTCCAGCGCCCAGCCCCACTGCACGGTCCCGGCCCCGAAGACCAGGGCACCGCTGGCGGCGCGGTAGAGGGTCACGCTGTGGGTGGTCGTGCCCGGCGCCACCTGCGTACCGGCCGCGTTCTGGACCAGCTGCGGCGTCGGTCCTGTGGTGGTGGACAGGCGCATCAGCCCGGCCGGCCGGGCCCCGTTGTCGAGGTCCTCGTCCGACTCGTAGCCGACGGTATGCGGCGCCAGGGTGGCCGAGCCGCCGGCCGGCAGGCTCGCCAGCGACGTGCCACGCCAGAGCCGGGTCTTGCCCTCGGCGGCCGAGACCGTGATCGCGAGGTCGGTGAAGTTGGACATGTAGATCGTGCCGGTCAGCGAGTTCTCCGGGTTCGACCCGTTGGGGTAGGCCTGGCTGGGATCGCGCCACGTGCTCGACCCCTCTGGGTCGGGATCGATCTTCGCCGGCTCCCAGCTGTCCTTGTAGCAGACCAGGGTGCGGTTCGGCGTGCTCGTCCCGTCGATGCTCGGCGCCAGCCGGGTGTGCCAGTACACCTCGTTCCCGGAGAGGAACATCATGTTGACCCCGGCGTCCCGGGCGGCCTCGACGTGCTGCCGCTCGGGCAGGGTCCAGTACTCGTCGTGGCCCACGGACATGAAGACCTTGTGGTTGGTCAGGGTCGTCGTGCCGGTGCTCACGTCGGTGTCGGTCGTGTAGCTGACGTCGACGCCGTTGCGCTCGAGGAACCGTAGCGTCGGGTACTCGTTGCTGAACAGGAAGTCGCGGCCGTTCTCCCAGCCGCGGGTCGCGAAGGGCCGGTTGTAGCTGATCTTGTAGGCACGTGCCTGCGAGGTGCCCAACGGGTTCGGCGAGACGTAGAAGTCCGACCCGCCGTACGTGTTGTAGGCCTGCCAGGTCGCATCCGAGGTCTTGAAGATGACGTCCGAGTGGCTCGAGTCGTTGCGGACGATGAAGGTGATCTGGCTCCAGGCGTTGCCCTGGTTCAGGGTGGCGATGTAGATGCCCGAGACCGCGGTCGAGGGGACCGTCCACTGCGCCGACTGGGACCAGTTGCCGCAGTCGAAGTTGTTCGTCGAGGGGTCGGTGATGCAGGCCGGCTGGCTCTTGGGGCTGCTCACCGTGATCGTCGGGGCCTGGCGGCGCGCGCCGTTGCCCTGGTAGTAGCCGAGCCGGTAGATGTTGATGTTGTACGGCGCGTTCGTCTCGGCCTTGATCTTGAACCCGATCGTGCCGCCCGGTACCGTCGAGATCGACGTCGCGAAGCCCTGGATGGAGTCGTCGCCGGAGTTGCCGTTCGACAGGTCCCACTCCGACGGAGGGTTGCCCGGCTTGCTGTTCTCGCACACGACTGGGTTGCCGCTGGCACACGGGTCTGCCGCGTGCGCCGGTGGCACGGCTACCAAGCCGGTCAGGATCAGGGCCCCCGCCCCCACTCCTACCGTGAACCTCTGCCGCCATGACCGCATGACTGCGCGCATCTTCGCTCTCCACCCCTCGGAGGGACCCACCCAGATCCCTTCGACTGTCAATGTAGGGGCCGACGGTGCCCGGGCGCTTGAGAACTACAGGTTTCACAGAGTATCTTCAGCGCACCGATGCGGACATAGCCGGATTTGTCACGCGGGATGTGCTAGAAGGGCAGCACCTCCCGCAGGCTCACGGCGCGTGGAAACGCTGCTGGCTGTCCACCAGCCCGACCGCGACAAGGGACTCCACGGCATCCGCTCCCTCGCCGACGACGACGGGCAGGTCCTTGCGCTCGCTCGCCGAGAAGTCCCGCAGCACGTAGTCGGCCGGGTCCATCCGGCCCGGCGGGCGACCGATCCCGACGCGCACCCGCAGGTAGTCCTTGGTCCCGAGTGACCTGCTCACCGAGCGCAGCCCGTTGTGTCCCCCCTCGCCGCCACCACGCTTGAGCCGGATCGTGCCCGCCGGGATGTCGAGTTCGTCGTGCACGACGATGAGCTGCGCCACCTCGAGCGAGTAGAACCTGAGCAGCGCCGACACCGGCCCGCCCGACTCGTTCATGTAGCTGCTCGGCACCGCGACGACGGCGCGCGGGCCGGGCGCGCCACCGGGCGCGACGCCGAGGCGCACCTCGCACACCGACGCGCGGGCCTTGTGTGTCCGGAACGACCCGCCGCCATGGCGCGCGACGAGCTCGGCCGCGACCATGGCGCCGACGTTGTGGCGGTTGCCCGCGAACCTCGGGCCCGGGTTGCCCAGACCGACCACGAGCCACGTCTCCACGGGGCATCAGTATGCCGCCCACGCGGGTGACGACGAAGGGGCCCGGCTGGTGCCGGGCCCCTTCGCAGACGATCAGGGTTGCTCAGCCCTCGCCGGCCGTGGCGGATGCCACAGCGTCCGCCGGCGCCCCCTCGGCGGCGGCCCCGCCCTCGGCCTCGCCGGCCTCGGGCTCCTCGGCGGCGGCCTGGGCGGTCACGTTGACCACGAGCGCCTCCGGGTCGGTCAGCAGCTGGGCGCCCTCCGGCAGCTCGACGGCACCGGCGAGCACCTGCGAACCGGCCGGCAGCCCCTCGACGGAGACGACGACGCGCTCGGGAATCTGCAGGGCGTCGACCGTGAGCTCGAGGGTCTGCAGGTCGAGGTTGACGAGGGTGTCGGGGGCGGCCTCGCCCTCGACGTGGACGGAGACCTCGACGTCGACCTTCTCACCGCGGCGCACGACGACGAGGTCGACGTGCTCGATGACCGGCTTGATCGGGTCGCGCTGCACGTCCTTGGCCAGCACCAGCGTCTCCGTGCCGTCCAGGGCGATCGTGAGGACGGCGTTGGTGGTCTTCAGGGCCATCATCGTCGCGTGACCCGGCAGGGCGACGTGGACCGGGTCGGTGCCGTGGCCGTAGATGACGGCCGGAATCTGGTGCTCGCGGCGCAGCTTGCGAGCCGCGCCCTTGCCGAACTGCGTGCGCAGCTGGGCGGTCAGCTTGATCTCGGGCATGGAAGCGTCTCTCTTGTCGTGGCGGTCGGCGGGCCTCGACGTGGGACGCGGCACGGGTGACCGCTGTGGGCGCGCGAGGCGCGACCACCGCGTCGATCACGGACGGGCCACCGTGCACCGTCCCTCGCCGAGGCAACAGGGCCGATCGTACCCGCCCCCGCGAAGTGCACGAAATCGCCCACGGGCAGTTGGCGGCATACCTATCCTTTCCACCGGGGGCACGACGCGTCCCGGGATGGACGGGCGCGTGGCGCAAGGAAGGGGAACCGTGTATCTCGCTGACCGCAGCAAACCGACCGTCGAGGACACCGCGCGGCGTCGGGGTCGCCGGCGGGTCACCTCGACCGTCGTCGCCCTGGGCACCGTCAGTCTGCTGACCGACATCTCGTCCGAGTCGCTCAGCGCGGTGCTGCCGCTCTACCTGACGGTGGTGCTGGGGCTGTCGCCGCTCGCGTACGGCGTCATCGACGGCATCTACCAGGGCGCGAGCGCTCTCGTGCGCATCCTGGGCGGCTGGCTCTCGGACCGCACGGACCGGCCCAAGTGGGTCGCCTTCATCGGCTATGCCCTGTCCGCGCTGACCAAGCTCGTGCTGATCCCGGCCCAGGGCTTCGCCGCGATCTCGGCGATCGTCTCGGTCGACCGGCTCGGCAAGGGCCTGCGGACCGCGCCGCGCGACGCCCTGATCGCCACGGCCAGCGACGAGGCCAGCCTGGGCCGGTCGTTCGGCGTGCACCGTGCGCTCGACACCGTCGGCGCGGCCGTCGGGCCGCTGCTCGCCTTCGGGATCCTCTGGATCGTGCCGGGCGACTACCGGTCCGTGTTCGTCGCGTCCTTCGCCGCCGCGCTGGCCGGCCTGGTGGTGCTCGGGCTGCTGGTGCCGGACCTGCGCCCGCGCCGTGACAGCGCCGCTGCGCGGGCCGCCGTGACCGATGCCGCTCGCCCGGCGCCCGCCCCGAGCGTCCCCAGGCCCTCGCTGCGCCTCATGCTGCGCAGCCCCGGCCTGCGGCGGCTCGTCGCGGCAGCCGCCATCCTCGGGGTGCTGACGGTCAGCGACGGGTTCCTCTACCTCTCGCTCCAGCAGCGGGACTCGTTCGCGGCGCAGTACTTCCCGCTGCTGTTCGTCGGCACGAACATCGCCTACTTCAGCCTGGCCGTGCCCCTCGGGCACCTGTCCGACCGGGTCGGCCGACCGCACGTGCTCGTGCTGGGCCACGTGCTCCTCGTGGCGGCCTACCTGTGCGCGGCCGGGCCGGTCGGCGGGCTCGGGACGACCATCCTGTGCCTGCTCTTCCTCGGCGCGTTCTACGCCGCGACCGACGGGGTGCTGGCCGCGCTGACCTCGACGCTGGTGCCGACCGCGTCGCGGGCCGTGGGCATCGCCACGACCCAGACGGTGGTGGCCATCTCCCGGTTCGCGTCGTCGCTGCTGTTCGGGCTGCTCTGGGTCCGCGTCGGCCGCGCCCCGGCCGTGTGGGTCTTCGCGGTCGCCCTGTTCGTGGCCGTACCCGTAGCATGGGCTCTCGTGCGCAACCTTCGCCCCGCCGTGGAGGCATAGCCTTCGTGGACTCGACACGGTCCCGGATCGTCGCCGTGGCGGTCATCGCTGCCCTGCTGGTGGCCGGGACCGCGCTTTGGATCGCGCGGAGCCGGTCGACGCAACTGGCCGAGATCGCCACTGCACCGACCCAGGCGACCGCGCCGCTGACGCAGGTCGAGTCCGGCCCGCGGATCATCTTCCGCAACACCGCGCTCGGCCCCGACTACGGCCGGGTCGCGATGGTGCCGCTGGATGACCCAGGTGGCAGCCGGGCGTTCACCGATCTCAGCTGCGACCGGGTGTTCGGCACGCCGCGCGAGACGCTCTGCCTGGCCTCCGAACGCGGTGTCGTGACGACCTACACCGCCAAGGTCTACAACGTGGACGGCAAGGTCCGCCAGATCCCGTTGACCGGCAGCCCGAGCCGGGCCCGGCTCTCGGCCGACGGGCGGTTCTCGGCGACGACGAGCTTCGTGGCCGGCGACTCCTACGCCGAGACCGGGTTCTCCACGCGCACGGTCGTCACCGACCTCAGGACCGGCAAGAGCAGCAACCTCGAGGACTTCACGCTCATCCACGACGGCGCCAAGATCACCCCGATCGACCGCAACTACTGGGGGGTGACCTTCTCGAAGGACGACAACACCTTCTACGTCACGGTCGCGTTCGGCGGCATCACGCATCTGGCCACCGGCTCGCTCTCGTCGCGGACGGTGCACACCCTGCGCACCGACGCCGAGTGCCCGTCGCTGTCACCCGACGAGACCCGGGTCGCCTACAAGAAGCGCGGCGACCGCAGCCCGGGTGACTGGCGCCTCGTCGTGCTCGACCTGAAGACCGGCAAGGAGACCCAGCTCGCCGAGCGGCACAGCGTCGATGACCAGGTCGAGTGGCTCGACAACGATCACATCCTCTACGGCCTGCCCGGCCAGGGCAGCGAGTC
>NZ_JBDIAQ010000189.1:0-5825 GCF_039812505.1 Intrasporangium sp.
CGTGACGGGGTTGTGCGACATGACTGGCGTCGTGACGGGGTTGTGCGACATGACTGGCGTCGTGACGGGGTTGTGCGCGACATGACTTGTCCCGTGACGCGGGCCTGCTCTGCCGTATGCCGCTCAGCAGGGACAGCGCGGGAGCCTCGGACCACTGGGGCCGGCTTGCCGAGCTTCCCCGCTCAGCGCACCGTGGCCCGGCCCCGGTCGAGCGCGACGGCCCCGTCCACGGAGGCGCGGAAGAGCACCTCTTCGCCGGCCTCGGTCGCCGCGGAGCCCAGCGTCCCGGTCCAGATCTCGACCGCGATCTGCTGGCCCGGGCGGACCATCCCGGCGAAGCGCGCCTCGATTCCGGTCAGGCGGTCTACCCTGCCGTCGGCGACCGCGTCGGTGATGGCCTTCGCCGCGATCCCGAACGTGGCGAGTCCGTGCAGGATCGGCTCGTCGAGCCCGGCGGCGCGAGCGAACTGCGGGTCGATGTGCAACGGGTTGTAGTCGCCGTTGAGCCGGTAGAGCATCGCCTGGTTGACGCCGGTCGCGACGGTGACGCGAAGGTCGGCGTCGCGCTCGGGCAGGCGCACCCCGTCCGACCGAGGGTTGCTGCCGCCGAAGCCGCCTTCCCCGCGGGCCCAGATCTGGGACACCTGGGTCCACAGCGGGCCGTCGCCGTCTTCTGCGGTCGTCTCGAGCTCGACGACGGCCGCGCGGCCCTCGCCGAGGTCGACCACGTCGGCCACCCGCTGGCTGGTGCGTGCCACCCCCGCCGTCGGCAGTGGCCGGTGGACCTCGATGCGCTGCCCGCCGTGCAGCACCTTGCGCAGGTCGATGTCGATGCCGGGCAGGTGCATCGACGGGGCCGCGATCCGCCGGCTCGAGATTCCGCCACCGGCGACGAGGCCGAAGGTGGGCAGCGCGGTCAGGTCCTGCTCGTAGGTCAGGGCCAGCTCGGGCCGCCCCGCGACCGACCCGGCGCCGAGGCTGAGGTGGTAGAGCAGCACGTCGGACGCGGTCCAGCTGATCTCCCGGACGACCGGGTCGGCGGACAGGGCGGCGTCGAGGTCGATGGACATGGGATTCCTTGTCTGGTCGAGGGTTTCGCTCGGTGAGCCGCCGTTGGCCGGGCGGCCCGTGGGGGCCTCAGTCGCGGGGCAGCCGCAGGATGCGCTCCCCGACGATGTTCAGCTGCACGTCGGTCGTGCCGCCCGCGATGGTCAGCGCCCGGGAGTTGAGGAACATGTGGATCGGGTCGTCGTGCCGGCCGTCACCCGAGGTCTCGAGCGGCGGCGCCGCGAGCCCAGCGGGGCCGAGCCAGTCGACGACCGCCTCCCACGAGTCCTGGATGGTCGTCGTGGAGATGAGCTTGGCCAGCGAGGCCTCGGAGCCGGGGGCCGCACCGGCCAGCGAGCGCAGCGTGGTGCGCAGCCCGAGCAGCGAGGACGAGAGCGACCGGGTGAGCAGGTCGCCCAGCCGCGCCAGGACGAGCGGGTCGTCGGCCCCGGCCGCGGGCGCCGCGGCCACCAGTGCCTCGTCGCCGGTGGAGAAGTGCGAGCCGCCGGTCATCGCGACGCGTTCGCTCGCCAGGGTGTTCAGGGCTGCGGCCCAGCCGTCGGTGGGACCGCCGACCAGGCAGTCGTCGGGGATGAAGACGTCGTCGAGGAAGACCTCGTTGAACAGCTCGTCGCCGGTGATCTCCCGCAGCGGGCGGATGTCGACGCCGGGTGCGGAGGTGTCGAGCAGGAAGTAGCCCAGGCCCTTGTGCTTGGCGACGGTGGGGTCGGTGCGGGCCAGCAGGATGCCGTAGTCGGCGGCGCGGGCCCCGGAGGTCCACACCTTCTGCCCGTTGACCTTCCAGCCGCCGTCGACCTTGTCCGCGCGGGTGGTGAGCGACGCCAGGTCCGAGCCGGCGCCGGGCTCGCTGAACAGCTGGCACCAGGTGATCTCGCCGCGCAGGGAGGGGCGCACGAAGCGCTCCTTCTGCTCGTCGGTCCCGAAGGCGACGACGGCCGGAACGACCCAGTTGCCGATGATCATGTCGTGCGGCTCGAGCCGGGTGCGGGCCAGCTCCTCGGCGATGACGAGCTGCGTCGGGACGTCGGCGCCCTTGCCCCACGGGGCGGGCAGGGTCGGCATCGTGTAGCCGTGGTCGCCGAGGTACGCCGCCCGGGCCGGCCCGGACAGCGCGGCGGCCTCGTCGAGCTCGGCGCGCACCTGCGCCCGGGTCGGCTCGAGCCCGTCCGGCAGCTCGATCGAGGCGCTGCGTCGCGCTCCCGCAAGCGCGAGCCGGCCCACCTGCGCGGCCCAGCGGTCGGCGCTGCCCAGCACGATGCGGCTCAGGTGGGCCCGGCGCAGGTAGAAGCCCGCGAGGTGCTCCCAGGTGAAGCCGATCCCGCCGAGGGTGTTGACCAGGTCCTTCGCCGTGCTCAGGCCGGACTCCACGCCCAGCCCCGCTGCGGCGGCGGTGACCAGAGCCCGCTCCGGTGCTGCGGTCCGTGCGTCGTCGAGGGCGCGAGCGGCATCCCACACGATTGCGCGGGCCTGCTCGGTGGTGACGAGCATGCGCGAGATGCGGTGCTTGACGGCCTGGAAGGCGCCGATGCGGCGGCCGAACTGCTCCCGTACGCGCGCGTAGTCGGCGGCCGTGTCGGTGCACCACTGGGCGATGCCGACCGACTCCGCGGCCAGGGTCACGGCGGCCAGCTGGGTGGGCAGCTCGGGGTCGACCTCGAGGATGCGCCCCGCGGTCCCGGGTGCCGCGGTGACGCGCGCACCGCGGCGGGTCAGGTCGTAGCCGCGAACGGGCTGCACCTCGACCGACCCGCGCTCGAGCAGCACCCAGACCCGGCCGGAGTCCCCGGTCGCGGGCACGACGAACAGCCCCGCGTCGGCGCCGCCCAGGACCAGGCCGCTGGTGCCGGTCACCGTCGCGCCGGTCGGTCCGCTCTCGGCCCGCAGATCTCCCTCGGCCAGGCCCACCGCGCCCAGCGCGGACCCGTCCGCGAGGCCCGGCAGCAGCTCGTCGGCGCCTGCAGCGTGCAGCACCGCCGCGGTCAGGGCGGTGGGCAGGGCGGGACCGGGGACCAGCCGCCGGCCGAGCGCCTCGGCGAGGGTGGCGAGCCCGAGGACCCCGGTGCCGCCACCGTCCACGGACTCGGGCAGGTGCACCCCGAGCGCGCCCAGCTGCGCGAGCGCCTTGGTCAGCGGCTGCGCCAGCTCGCCGGCCAGCGCGTCGGTCGCGTCGACGATGCGGTGGACGAGGTCCGGGTCGGCCTGCTCGGTGCCGAACTGGTCGAGCAGCAGGGCGAAGTCGACGAGGTCGCCGTCGAGCGGGAGGTGCGAATCCATGGTGGCTCCTGGGCTGGGGGCGGGTCTTGCAATCTAAAACTAGAATGAATTATGGTTCTAGGCAAGACCCCCATTGGAGAAGGAGCTCAGCCCATGTCCGCCAGCGAAGCAGCATCGAGGCCCGTGGACCTGCGCGGCCGCACCGCGATCGTCACCGGCGCCGGTGCCGGGCTCGGCCAGACCGAGGCGCTGCGACTCGCGGCGCAGGGTGCCGCCGTCGTCGTCAACGACCTCGGCGCGGGCGCCGAGACGACCGCACAGCTGATCACCGAGGCCGGCGGCCGGGCCTTGGCGGTCCCCGGCGACATCAGCCGGTGGGCGCTGGGCGACGAGCTCGTCAGCGCCGCAGTCGACACGTTCGGCGCGCTCGACATCGTCGTCAACAACGCCGGGGTCATCCGCGACACGATGATCTTCAACCTCACCGAGCAGGACTGGGACCTGGTCCTGGACGTCCACCTTAAGGGGCACGCCTCCCTCAGCCGGGCGGCAGCCGTCTACTTCCGCGCGAAGTCCAAGGCCGAGGGTGGCCCCGTCTACGGCCGGATCATCAACACGACCTCCGAGGCGGGCCTGATGGGCGCCGCCGGGCAGCCGAACTACTCGGCCGCCAAGGCTGGCATCACCGCCCTGACCCTCTCGACCGCCCAGGGGCTGGCCCGCTACGGCGTGCAGGTCAACGCGATCGCCCCGCGGGCGCGCACGGGGATGACCGAGCACGTCTTCGCGGCGGACTCGGCCGGGGGGCGCCTCGACATCCTGTCGCCGGAGCGGGTCGCCCGGCTCGTCGCCTTCCTGGCCTCGCCCGCCTCGGCCGGGATCAGCGGCCAGTTGTTCATCGCCTACGGCGACTTCGTCGCGCTGCTCGAGCCGGCCCAGGCCGAGCAGGTCTTCACCGCGGACGACGACCTGTTCACCGAGGAGGAGCTCGCCCGCAAGCTCGGCGGCTACTTCGCCGAGCGCGACCCGTACGCCACCTTCGCTGCGTACGGCCTGGCCAAGCTGGACACCACCGGGGTGCAGGCCCTCGGCGGCTGAGGCCCCGGCCGGGCGCACGGGCCCGGCGCCGAGGCCGACCCCAAACCACGTCGCAGCCGGTCGGACGCCCTACGGGAGCCGGGCCAGGTCGGTGCCGCCGCCGCTCGCCGACAGCAGCAGCCAGACCGCCTGCCCCGAGCCGACCGGGCCCGCACCGGCGCCGAGCACGCGCTCGCGGACCGTCACCGTCGTCGGCCTGCCGAGCGGATCGGCGATCTGCACCTTTCGAGACCGCAGCGTGACAGCCTGTGCGCCGGCCCCGGCGGTGACCAGGGTGGCGGCACCCGTCGAGCCGGTCCGGATGGTGTCGCCGTCGGGCAGCAACACCTGCGTCAGGCCGAGCAGCGTCGACCGCAGCGGGGTGGCCCGCCCGGGCCGAGGCGCGGACAGGTCGACCTTCACCACGACAGGCGAGACCTCCCCTGACACGTCGGCCGGCCGGCCCGCCAGCAGGTGCAGGCCGTCAGGCCGTAGGTCCATGTCCGAGACACCGACGATCCCGGCCGGCAGCGGCACGGTGCGCAGCAGCCGCCCGGCCGTCGAACGCAGCTCGAGCACCGGCACGTTGTCGCGGGCGAGGAGCAGGTCGCCGGCGGCGTCGAAGGTGAAGGCCGAGACCCAGGTGCCCGGCAGCGGGGCGGTGTCGGACCGCGCGCCCGGCACGGCATGCGCGTCGTCGACGCTCAGGTGAAGGGTGCCGACCGACCCCGTCGCCGGGTCGTAGCGGAAGAAGGCGTAGTCGTCCGAGACCCAGATCGACCCGTCCGGCGCCATCCGGACGTGGCTGTTGATCCCGCTGGACGGGCTCGGCCCCAGGACCACCTGGCCCGCCGGGGCGCCGGTGCTGTCGAACCGGTCGAGCAGGGCCTGCCGGCCGGTGAACTCGGGCACCCACAGGACGCTCCCGTCGGGCTCGGAGAGGACCTCGTGGGCCTCGCCACCGAGATGGGCGACGACCTGCGGCACGACCGACGCCACGCCGGCGACCGCGCCGACGGACGCAGAGGCGGTCACGGCCGTGGCGGGACGCTGCGCCCGGACCGGACCCGAGGCGGCCGGCTGCCCGCAGGCGGCCAGCAGCGGCACCATCCCGAGCGCCAGGAGCGCCCCGCGACCCACGGTCCGTGCTCGCATCGCTCTCACCTGACCCACGTGCAGACGGGACAAGACCGCCCGAGAACGCACCGGCGCGGCTGTCACCTCCCAAGGTACGCCGCGGCGCCGAGACCGGGGCGCCGGCGCCCGGCTCAGCTGGCGCGGTCGGCCAGCGTGGAGCGCACCTGGAGCAGCTGGGTGACCAGCAGCTCCATCTGGGCGCGCGCCTCCGTGCGGTCGAGCCGTCCGTTGAGCACGGCGGTCAGCGCGGCAGACCAGCCGAGCAGGATGACGTACGCCATCCGGTGGTCGCCCTCGGTGGGCTGGTCGATCCCGGCCGCCTCCAGTAC